>NZ_JBDUUH010000008.1:0-252618 GCF_039939195.1 Foliimonas ilicis
GCCTGCATTTCTATTTAAGAATGAATGACCTTAATAACCCGCATCGCGATCCACCACATTCTGTGGCGCTTCTCCACGATCAATAGCGTCCATCTGCGCAAGCATCATGCGTGCAAGCTGGTCGGGGTCAGATGTCGCTGCCGCATGTGGCGTTACGAAGATTTTCGGATGGGTCCAGATTGGGCTGGTTTTGGGCAGCGGCTCAATCTCGAACACATCGAGACTCGCTTCCTTGAGCGTTCCGTCATCCAGCGCGCGGACGATGTCGGCATCTTTCTGCAATCTGCCGCGACCGGCCTGAATAAGCACCGCCCCGCCAAGCCCATTGCGGCGGCGCAATTCGCGCAGCAATTCGTAATTGACGATGCCTTCGGTGGCTGGTGTCCATGGCAAAAGCACGATCAGAATATCGGTTGCGTTCAGAAACGGAACCAGCCCGGCATCGCCCGCAAATGTATCGACGCCCTCGAAGCTCTTGGCATTCCGGCTCCAGCCATTCACGCGGAAGCCGAGCGCCAGAAGCTGCTTGGCGGTCGCACGGCCCAATTCGCCGAACCCCATGATACCGACGGAAATGTCGTTTGCGGTTCGCTGCAGCGGCTCATGCCAGATCTTGCGCTGCTGCTGGACGCGGAAAAGATGCCCCTGCCGGTGATGATCCATCACGCGCCAGACGAGATATTCGGTCATATGGCGGGTGAGATTGTCGGCCACGACGCGCACGATCGGCACATCCGGCAGGCCGGGATCGGTCAGAATGTGATCGATCCCGGCGCCCACCGAGAATATCGCGCGCAGATTGGGCAGGTTTTTCAGCACATTGTGCTTCTGCCTCCAGACGACGGCGTATTCGATGGACGGGTCCTGCGCGCCTTCGGGCTCCAGCACCACCTTGCGCTTGCCCGACAGGGCATCGTGCCAATGCTGCGGGTTCAGACCCGTCACTGAAACAAGAATGCGTCCGCTGCTGTCGTCTGCCATGAGATATGCCCCTGCCTGCTATTCGCTGACTGCGCCGACCTCCGCCGTCTCGATGCGGAAAGCTGCCGAGATCAAGGCGCGAGTATAGTCGGTTTGCGGGTTTTCGAAAATCTGCTCGGAGGAGCCGTATTCCACGACCTTGCCGTTGCGCATGACGATCACCTCATTCGCCAGCGCGCGCACCACCTTCAGATCGTGGCTGATGAACAGATAAGCGAGGTCATGTTTGGCTTGCAGGCTGCGCAGAAGATCGACCACCTGCGCCTGAACGCTCATATCGAGCGCCGATGTCGGCTCGTCCAGCATGACGAAGCGTGGCTTCAAAACCATCGCGCGCGCAATCGCGACGCGCTGGCGCTGGCCGCCGGAAAACTCATGCGGATAGCGAAGACGTGTTTCAGGATCGAGGCCCACCTCGCGCAGAACATTCACGACGCGCTCGTCGCGCTGGTCGGCGTTCAGCTTCGGCTCGTGGATTTTCAGGCCTTCCTCGATGATTTCGGAGACCGACATGCGCGGGCTGAGCGATCCGAACGGGTCCTGAAAGACGATCTGCAATTCACGGCGCAGCGGCCGCATATCGTTGAACGACAATTCGTTTATGTTGCGTCCGTCGAAATGGATTTTCCCGGTCGAGGAAATCATCCGCGAGAGTGCCAGCCCAAGCGTGGTCTTGCCCGACCCGGATTCGCCGACCACGCCGACCGTCTGCCCGGCACGAATGGCGATGTCGATGCCATCGACCGCCTTGACGTGATCGACAGTCTTGCGGAAGAAGCCCTGCTTGATCGGAAACCAGACCTTGATGTCATCGCCCGACATCACAGTCTTTGCGGAGGCGTCCGCAACCGGCGGCTTGCCCTTCGGCTCGGCGGCCAGAAGATGGCGCGTATATTCGTGCTGCGGATTGGCGAAGATGTCCTTGGTCGGACCCGTCTCGACGATCTTGCCCTTGGTCATGACGCAGACACGGTCCGCGATCTTGCGCACGATTCCGAGGTCGTGCGTGATGAACAGCATCGACATGCCATTCTTCGTCTTGAGGTTCGCCAGGAGCTCCAGAATCTGTGCCTGAACGGTCACGTCCAGCGCGGTCGTAGGCTCGTCGGCAATCAGCAGCGCGGGTTCGTTTGCGAGCGACATGGCGATCATCACGCGCTGGCGCTGGCCGCCGGAAAGCTGATGCGGATAGGCGCCAAGGCGTTTTTCCGGCTCGCGGATACCGACCTCGTTCAGTAGCGCGAGTGTCCTCGCACGCGCCTGTTTGTCGCCCATGCCCTGATGTATTTTCAGGACTTCGACAATCTGCTGCTCGATCGTGTGCAGCGGATTGAGCGAGGTCATCGGCTCCTGAAAGATCATGGTGATCTTGTTGCCGCGAACCTTACGAAGCGCTTTTTCGCCTTTCGCGAGCAGATCCTCGCCCTCGAACAGGATTTGCCCGGAAGGATGGCTGGCCGAAGGGTAGGGCAGGAGCTTCAGCACGGACAGCGCCGAAACCGACTTGCCCGAACCGGATTCGCCCACCAGCGCCACCGTCTCGCCCTTCTGGATATCGAAGGAGATATGATCGACGGCCAGCGACTCCCGCCCGCCTTGCGTGAAGGCGATGGAGAGGTCGCGGACGGACAGCAAAGGCTCTTTACTCATTTGAACGTCTTCCGCGGATCGAACGCGTCGCGCGTCGCTTCGCCGACGAATATGAGCAGCGACAGCATGATCGAAATCACGAAGAAGCCGGAAAGCCCAAGCCAGGGCGCGTTCAGATTGCGCTGTCCCTGCTTCAGCAATTCACCGAGCGAAGCCGAGCCGGGCGGCAGGCCGAAGCCGAGGAAGTCCAGCGAGGTCAGCGTGGTGATCGAGCCGTTCAGGATGAAGGGCAGGAATGTCAGCGTCGCCACCATGGCGTTGGGCAGCAGATGCCGGAACATGATCGTGCGGTTCGGCACACCAAGCGCGCGGGCCGCATTCACATATTCGAAATTGCGCGCGCGCAGGAACTCGGCGCGAACGACGCCCACAAAAGCGACCCACGAGAAAAGCAGCATCAGCCCAAGCAGGATGAAGAACCCCGGCGGCAGAACGGCAGCCACAATCAGCAGAAGGTAGAGAACCGGAATGGCCGACCAGATTTCGATGAAACGCTGGAAGATAAGGTCGGTGACGCCGCCGAAATAACCCTGAACGGCACCGGCCGAGACACCGATGAGGGCAGAGCCGAGCGTCAGGATCAGGCCGAAAAGAACCGAGACGCGGAACCCGTAGATGACACGCGCCATGACGTCGCGCGCCTGATCATCGGTGCCAAGCCAGTTCCAGTTGCCGACGACGCAATTGGGATCGTTCGCGCCCTGCGGATAGCGCGTGCAGCGCGTTTCCTTGTCGTACATCCATGATGGCTTGGCGGGTGCCGCCTGCGGAATTTCATTGTTCACGGAGCGGTAGGAATAGCGGATCGGTGGCCAGATCGCCCAGCCATTCGCTTCGATCTCGTCCATGATGATCGGATCGCGGTAATCCGTTATGGCGTAGAAGCCGCCGAATTTCTCCTCCGGATAATCGATCAGAACAGGCATCAGAATCTCGCCCTTGTAATAGGCGAGTACCGGCTTGTCATTCGCCAGAAACTCGGCGAACAGCGACAGCACGAAGATGATGAGGAAAATCCAGAGCGACCAGTATCCGCGCCGGTTCGCCTTGAAATTCTGCCAGCGACGTTGATTAAGGGGCGAAAGCCATGGCCGCTTTCGCTTCTCGACTGCTGCTGGCGCGAGTGGTTCGTTCACGACGCTATTCATCAAACGTCTCGCCGCTCGAAATCGATGCGCGGATCGATCCAGGTGTAGGTCAGGTCGGAAACAAGGCTGATAACGAGGCCAATCAGCGAGAAGATGTAGAGATTGGCGAAGACCACCGGATAATCGCGATCGAGGATCGAGCGGAAACCGAGAAGGCCGAGCCCATCCAGCGAGAAGATGTTTTCGATGAGTAGAGAGCCGGTGAAGAAGGCGGAGATGAAGGCGCCCGGAAAGCCTGCGATGATGATGAGCATGGCATTGCGGAAGACGTGGCCGTAAAGCACCTGCCGTTCCGACAAGCCCTTGGCGCGGGCGGTCACGACATACTGCTTGCGAATTTCGTCGAGGAAGGAATTCTTGGTCAGAAGTGTCGTCGTCGCGAACGCCGAAAGCACCATTGCGGTCAACGGCAGGGTGATGTGCCACAGATAATCGAGGATTTTCCCGCCGATCGAAAGCTGGTCGAAATTATCCGATGTCAGGCCGCGCAAGGGGAACCAGTCGAAGAAGGATCCGCCCGCGAACAGCACCATGAGCAGGATAGCGAACAGGAAACCCGGTATCGCATAGCCGACGATGACGATGCCGCTGGTCCATATGTCGAAGGCCGAGCCGTCCTTCACCGCCTTCCGAATGCCGAGCGGTATCGAAATCAGATAGGATAAAAACGTTATCCAGAGCCCCAGCGATATTGAAACCGGCATTTTTTCCAGAATGAGATCGAGCACCGATATGTCGCGGAAATAACTGTCCCCGAAATCGAAGCGCGCATAATTCCAGATCATCATGCCGAAGCGTTCCAGCGGCGGCTTGTCGAAACCGAATTGTTTCTCGAGTTTCGCGATGAATTCGGGGTCCAGCCCCTGCGCGCCGCGATATTTGGACGAGACTTCGCCGCCCACTTCGAAATTGGTCATACTCCCGGCATCGCCACCACCACCGCCGAGACGGTCGGTGGAATCGCCGCCTTGTCCGGTTATGCGTGAAATGACCTGCTCGACAGGCCCGCCGGGGGCGAACTGGATGACGAGGAACGAAATGGCCATGATGCCGAGCAATGTCGGCACCATCAGCAGAACGCGTCGAAGAATATAGGCGCCCATCAGCCGATGCTCACAGCGAGACGGGTTTCAGGATTGCGCGACAATCCATGTCCCGCCAGATGCGCGTTGCGCTCATTACCCCTTGCCAATTGCCGCCGCCTTGTCCTTGTCGAACCACCAGATTGCCTCGACCGGGAAGCCATAATCGGGTTTCGGTTCCTTGAAACCGAACATATCCCAGAATGCTGCCCGGTGATTCGGCGAAAACCAATTTGGAATCCAGTCTTGCCGCACGCGCAAGACCCGATCGAGCGCGCGCATTGCCACAGTCAGCGTCTCGCGATTGTCCGCAGCACCGATTGCGTTGATCAGGGCGTCGATCGCGGGACTGGCCGTGCCGGGAAGGTTGCGGCTACCGGAAACACTGGCGGCGCGCGAGTGAAACACGTTTTCCAACTCGTCGCGGGTCGGAGTCGCGCTGAATGACAGTGCCTGCATGTACAGATCATAGTCGAAATCGCGCTGCCGGGCTTCGTATTGCGCGGAATCGACCAGGCGGATCGTTGCGTTGACGCCGACAGCCTTCAGATTTTCCACCCATGGGCCGACCAGCCGGACGAAAGAATCGTCATCCACCAGCATTTCGGCGTCGAGCGTCTCGCCCTTTTCGTTTCTCAGCATATTGCCGCTGCGCTTCCATCCGGCTTCGGCAAAAAGCTTCGAAGCTTGGCTGAGGAGCTTTCTGTCCCGCCCCGAACCGTCGGAAACGGGCTGGATAACGGCATCGCCGAATGCTTCCAGCGGCAACTCTCCGCGAAACGGTTCGAGAAGCGCCAGTTCTTCCGGTGAGGGAGAGCCTTCGGCCTTGAACTCGGATTTTTCGAAGCAGGATTGCGACCGCTCATACAGACCGAAGAACAGATTGCGATTGGTCCATTCGTAGTCGAAGCAAAGGTTCAGCGCGCGCCGCACGCGAATATCCTTGAAGCGTTCGCGGCGCTGGTTGATCGCAGTGCCTTGCATCGAAGGACGTAAATCCGACGGGAAATCGCGCTTGATGACCTTGCCTGCATTAAGCGCGGGAAAATCATATCCCGTTGCCCATATGCGGGCTGTCGCTTCCTGCCGATAGAAGATGTCGCCTTTCTTGAAAGCTTCGAATCCGGCCTGCCTATCGCGGTAGAACTCGATACGGATGCGGTCGAAATTATACTGTCCGCGATTGATCGGCAGGTCGCGCGCCCAGTAATCCTCGACCCGGTCGTATTCGATCCATTGGCCTGCCGACAAGCGCCCGACCTTGTAGGGGCCGGAACCCAGCGGCGGCTTCATCTGCGAGGCGTCGAATTTGTTTTCCGTATAATAGGCGGACGAAATGATCGGGAAACCGACGACATTCAAAATGGTCCGCGCCGATTGCTTGCCTGAGAAAGTCAGGCGGAAGGTGCGATCATCCAGCGCCTTCGCTTCCGTCATTTCGGTCAGCGAAAGCATCAGGGTCGGATGCCCGGATTCCTTGAATGTATCGAATGTGAAAGCGACATCACGCGCCGTCAGCGGCGTTCCGTCATGGAATTTCGCTTCCGGGCGCAGTGAAAATTCGAAGCTGTTGCGATCTGCCGAAAGCGTCACGCTTTCTGCGAGCAGCCCGTAAACCGCATCCGGTTCATCCAATGCTGAACCCATCAGCGAATCGAAGCACATCTCGATGCGCGGCGGTCCGTCGCCTCTTAGCGAGAATGCGTTCAGCGTGTTGAAGGTGAGAACGCTTTGATTAAAGCCCCAGTTGGGCGGCGAGAAATTGAAGGTTCCGCCCTTTGGAGCATCCGCATTCACATAGTCGAAATGCGGAAAGTCTTTTGGATATTTCAGATCGCCGAATGCCGACAGCCCGTGAAGCTTCACCTCGGTTAGGCTTTCGGCAAATGCACGGCCCGGCAGAATTGCTGCCAGCGCCGCCGAACCTGTGGCGGCGAGAAATGCGCGGCGTGGCAGCCGGAAGCTCGTCATCAATTGCCGCTCTTGTATTTGGCCGCCAGCGCCTTTTCCTTTTCAGGGTCGATCCACCAGGAGTCGATATCCGCGCCGAGATATTCCGGCTGCTTGTCGGGAATGCCGAATTTGTTCCAGTAGGCCAGGAAGATGTTCGGCCGGCTGAACTGCGGAACGATGTAATAATTCCACAACAAAACCCGGTCGAGTGCATGGGTGGCGGCAACGAGATCGTCGCGGTCGGTGGCGAAGATGATCCTATCGACAAGCGCATCGACCACCGGATTTTTGATGCCTGAATAGTTTCTCGAACCCTGCGCGTCGGCAGCCTGCGATCCCCAGTAATCGCGCTGTTCGTTGCCGGGCGAACTGGACTGCGGCAGGACCGAAGTTATCACGTCGTAATCGAAGCCGTTGACCCGGTTTATATACTGGCTGCTGTCGATAACGCGTAGCGAGGCGGTAACACCGATCTTGCGCAAATTGGCGATGAACGGATTGATCGTCGATTCCGATCCTTGCCTCGAATCCAGAATTTCGAAGACAAATGGCGCGCCTGTCTTTTCGTTGGTCATCTTGCCGTCTTTTATTTTCCAGCCCGCCTCGGCAAACAGCTCGATCGCCTTGCGCAAATTCTGCCGTTCGGATTGAGGCGTTTCATAGACAGGCAATTTGAACTCTTGCGTAAAGAGTTCGGGCGGCAACTGGTCCTTGTACTCGTTGAGGATTTCGAGTTCCGCGCCCTGCGGCAGACCGCTGGATGCGAGATCGCCGCCGACGAAATAGCTGTCCGTGCGGACATTGAGGCCGAAGGACTGCGTGCGGTTCATGGTCTCGAAATCAAAGGCGTATGTCAGAGCCTCGCGCACCTTCCGATCCTGAAACATCGGCCTGCGCAGGTTCATTATGAAGCCCTGCATGTTCTGGTAAGCGGTCGCCTTGAACTCGCGCTTGATGACATCGCCTGCGTTGAAGGCAGGGAAATTATAGACGGTCATCCAGCGGCGCGCGCTGGCTTCCGCCTCGATATCCTCGATGCCGCCCTTGGTGAAGGCCTGCCAGGCTGCGGATTCGTCCTGAATATAGACATAGCGGCGGCGATCGAAATTGTTACGGCCGACATTGACGCCGATATCCGCGGCCCAATGGTCAGGGACCCGGCTCCAGATTATTTCGGAGCCTGGCCGGAAACTCTCGAGCTTGTAGGGGCCGGAACCCAGCGGCGCTTCCAGCGTCGGGCGGGTTACGTCGCGCTTCTTGCCGTTCTTGTCCGTGCCTTCCCACCAATGCTTGGGCAGCACGACGAGATCGCCGATGATCTTGGGCAATTCACGATTGCCCTTCTGGTCGAAGCGGAACTCGACCTCGCGGTCGGAGATAGCCACGGCCTCGGTGACGTTGGTGTAATAGCGGTTGTACATCGGGCTGTTGGTTTTCAGCACGTTGAACGACCAGATGACGTCGTCGGTGGTTATCGGCGTGCCGTCATGCCATTTGGCGCGAGGATCCAGGCGGTAGGTGACCGAGGAAAAGTCATCCGGATATTTGAACGCATCTGCAATCAGCGGGTGGCTGACGCTGGGTTCGTCGCGAGACTGCTCCATCAGCGTTTCATAGAGAATTCCACCGCCGAAGGATGCGAAACCGGCCGCGGGAGAGCCTTGCACGATGTAGGGATTGAAGCTGTCGAAGGAGCCCGATGCCACTGAATTGAGCGTGCCGCCCTTGGGCGCGTCAGGGTTCACATAGTCGTAGCGTTTGAAATCAGTGCCATATTTCGACTCGGCGTCCAGCGATGAAGACACGCGCCACTCGTCGGCGTGGGCCAGGGTTGGTAAGGCGGTTGCTACACCGATTGCGAGAAGGGCGGCAATGAAGCCGTTTCCGTGAAGGGTCGCTTTCCAGCCTGCTCGCATACTGTCCTCTTCAAAAATTGAATCGCCAGTCTAGTGAATTCCCGCACCATGAAAACCGCCAGTCTTTGCGTTTTTTCAGGCACATGCAGAATTTCTAACAAAAAAGCCGGGCTGAACCCGGCTTTTTCATGATCTGCAATATTACAATTTCGTTATTGCGCTGGCGCAGGTGTTGCAGGCTGCTCGGCGGGAGCGTTCTCGCCTTCGGCAGGAGCTTCCTTTGCAGGCTGTTCCGCTTCACCATTTGCCGGTGCTTCACCCTCGGTAGGTGCCGGTGCGGCAGGCTGTTCGGCATTGTTTTCCTGTGCAGGAGCCTCACCTTCGGCAGGAGCTGCGCCGTCAGCCGGTGCTGCGCCTTCGGCGGGAGCTGCTGCAGGTTCTGCTTCCGGCGTTGGCAATGGTGCCGGATTGTCGGAAAGCGTACGCAGATAAGCGATCAGATTTGCGCGTTCATCGTCCTTCTTGATGCCCGCGAAGCCCATTGCCGTTCCGCGAACGAGGCCCTTTGGAGCATGGATGAAGTCGGAAAGGTGCTGGTAGTCCCAGACAACCGAGCCGCCCTGTGCGAATTCCTTGAGCGCGCCCGAATAGGCAAAGCCTTCATGCGAGGCGACCGGACGGTTCACGATGTCCCAGAGGTCGGGACCGACCTTGTTCGGGCCGCCCTTTTCGCCGGAATGGCAGGCCGTGCAACGCCTGAAGACCGCTTCGCCTGCTGCCGCATCCGCTTTTTCAAGCAGATTGGCGATCGGCACGACAACGGCAGCTTCGGCTGCGCCGCCAGCTTCCGGCTCTACGGCTTCGATGTGGAAACCGGGCTTCTCCGGTACCGGAGCGGCAAAGATCCCGTCCGAGACAATCGCGATAGAGAACACGACGAATACCGTGCCCAGAAGGCCGCCGATTATCTTGTTGAATTCGAATGAGTCCATTCGCCCCAGGGCTCCCTTGTCCGGCCGGCCTGCGTAAGGCGCTAGTCCGTGTCTCCGACCGCATGCTTCAGTAGCCGGTCCGGGCCGGCTGAATTTGGCGGAAACTAGGTCTTTTGCTCGCCCGTTGCAACACATATAAGAGGCCCCGTAGTGAGACTTTTTGCCACTTTTGATTGCTTGTCCCGGAACACCCGATTCTCATGTCCATACTCATCCTAATCCCAGCAAGAATGGCCTCGACCCGCCTGCCAGGTAAGCCTTTGGCCGATATTTCGGGAAAGCCGATGATCGTCCATGTTGCCGAGCGCGCCCGCGAAAGCGACCTCGGACGCATTGTCGTGGCCACAGATACTGCCGAAGTTGCCGCTGCCGTTCGCGCACATGGTTTCGAAGCGGTGATGACGAAAGTCGGCCACGAATCGGGCTCGGACCGCATTTTTGAGGCCCTGTCTCAGGTTGATCCCGACAAAAAAGTTGAAACGGTGGTGAATGTGCAGGGCGATCTGCCGACCGTCGAGCCCGAAACGATCAGGGCGGCACTTCGCCCATTCGACGAGCCTTCCGTGGATATTGCGACGCTCTGCGTCGAAATTGAACGCGAGGAAGAAAAGCTCAACCCCAATGTGGTGAAGCTCGTCGGCTCGCCTCTGTCCGAGCAAAGACTGCGCGCTCTTTATTTTACGCGCGCCACCGCACCTTGGGGCGAGGGGCCGCTTTATCATCACATCGGCCTCTATGCTTACAGGCGCCGCGCGCTCGAACGTTTTGTGGCGCTAAGCCCGTCCGTTCTGGAGCGTCGCGAAAGGCTGGAGCAATTGCGCGCTCTGGAAGCCGGCATGCGCATAGACGCCGAAATCGTCAATTCCGTTCCGCTTGGCGTCGATACGCCCGAAGACCTCGATCGCGCCCGCGCGATTCTTTCCTGAGACAGGTTCATCATGCCCGAAAAAACCAACCGCATCTCCTTCCAGGGTGAGCCTGGCGCGAATTCCGATACGGCCTGCCGCAACGTATTTCCAACCATGGAGCCGTTGCCTTGCCCGACTTTCGAGGATGCGTTCAATGCGGTCGAAACGGGCAAAGCCGATCTGGCGATGATTCCGATCGAAAACACGATCGCCGGACGCGTCGCCGATATTCATCACCTTCTGCCCGAATCGAAGCTGCATATCGTTGGTGAGTATTTCCTGCCGATCCATTTCCAGCTCATGGTTCTGCCGGGCGTAAAGCGCGATGAAATTAAGTCCGTGCACAGCCACATCCATGCGCTCGGCCAGTGCCGTAAATATATTCGCAAGAATGGCTGGAAACCGGTGATTGCGGGCGACACTGCGGGCGCTGCAAAGATGGTTTCCGAGGTCAAGGACCGCACGATGGCAGCACTTTCGCCGCTTCTCGCGTCCAGCCTCTACGGTCTCGATATTCTGGAAGAAGACGTCGAGGACATCGAAAACAACATTACGCGTTTCGTCGTGCTTTCGAAAACCAAGAAATGGGCAGAGCGTTTGCCCGGCGTTTCGATGGTGACGACATTCGTGTTCAATGTGCGCAACGTTCCAGCCGCTCTCTACAAGGCGATGGGCGGTTTCGCGACCAACGGCGTCAACATGACGAAGCTCGAAAGCTACCAGCTCGGCGCGTTCACCGCGACGCAGTTCTATGCCGATGTTGAAGGCCACCCGGAAGACAGTAATGTCGCGCTGGCGCTTGAAGAGCTGAAATTCTTCTCACGCGAAGTTCGCATTCTGGGCGTCTATCCCGCCCACGAAACGCGGGCGCTGTATAATCTGGAAGCTTAGAGCACTAAATGCCTCTCAGGGGATGAGGGGCTTGTCCCGCTTCAATCCAGCCGCACATAGTCGATTTCCATGAAGGCTTCGACCTCCGGCACCCACCGGTCGCGGACGAATGCGACATGGGCTGGATGGTTGTTGTAGCCGGCATAGGCGGCCTCATCCGCGAATTCCATCGAGAAGCCGAAAGCGTAATCGTTCTTTTTGCTGACTTGCCGAAGCTGCTCGAATCGCTCGACGCCTGGAATGTCGGCCAGCGCTTTCGCACTTTCGAGAAAATCCTTCTCCTTTGCAGAGCCAGAAGCGTGTTTAAGCCGGAAAACGACGGTATGACGGATCACGGATTTTCTCCCGAAATCATTGGATGGTTCAGTCCTGTTGCGCCCAATTGCGGATTAGAAGGCTGGCAATTGCCTCTCTGGGCGGAACGACGATGCCTTCAGGGTGTTTGCCGGTAATCGCGGTCAGGACTTCCTCACGCGAAAACCAGCGGCAATCCTCCAGCTCGGTCATGTCTGCGCGAATCTCGTCGTCCAGCGCCTCGCCATAACAGCCGATCATCAGTGAATAGGGAAAAGGCCATGGCTGGCTTGCGTGATAAAGCACGCGTCCGAGCCGGATGCCGGACTCCTCGAATGTTTCGCGCCGCACTGCCGCCTCGATGGTTTCGCCCGGCTCGATGAAGCCTGCCAGCGCGGAATACATGCCCGGTGCGAAATGCGGGCTGCGGCCGAGAATGCATTTGTCGCGCTTGACGGTCAGCATGATGGCAACCGGATCGGTGCGCGGGAAATGCTCGGTCGCGCAGTTTGTACAGAGCCTTTTGTAACCGCCAGCGCGAATCTCCGTGGGATGCCCGCAGCGTCCGCAAAAGCGATGCGTGCTGTGCCATGCGAGCAGAGCGCCGCCCTGCGCCAAAGCGCCAACCGCAGCAGAATCCACCAGACCCTGCATATAGACCGACCGGTAATCGATCGCCTTGATCGTCTCGGGCAAATCTTCCGCTTCGACTCCGATGGGAACCGCCAGCACCGGCCCTTGCTCCGACAATCCGAGCAGAACCGAATCTTCAAGCTTCGGCAGAAAGGGTGCTGCCTGCGATATATTGAAATAGGCGTCGAAATTACTGCCATCATATTTCAGATGAAGCCGCCCGCCGCGCATCAGAAGCAGCCGCGCCGTCGGATCTGCAAGGGCAATCTGCACGCAATCGTCGGCCCGGTTCTCGGACTGCCTGTCGATATTGTTTCCGGAAAACCCTGTGAACTGGCTTGGTTCGCGCAATGGCGCGTCGAAAAGTTTGAATGTCATGGATGGCTCTAAGCTGTCTCTATGGACCGGCAATTACAGCGCGGCTTTTATCTTCTCGATGAAAGGGCGAAGTTTCTTTTGCTCGTAAGGTTCGCGCAATCCGTGACCCCAGACCGGGCCGGGCCACGCGGCGTCATTCTCGTTTCGTGCGATGATATGGACATGCAACTGGCGAACAATGTTGCCCAGTGCGCCGGAATTGATCTTGGTGCAGCCGGTCGTGTTTTTCAGGGCCGCCGCCACCATATTCGTCTCAAATGTCAGCATCGCCTGGTCGAGCGGCGTCATGTCGTGAATTTCTTCGATACCGGGACGTTGCGGAACGAGAATGAGCCACGGCCATCTCTGGTCGTTCATCACGCGCAATTCACAGAGGCCGAGCCACATCAAGGGTTCAGTGTCGGACTCGAGTTTCGCGTCCAACTCAAACCCGGCCTTCAGGCCAGCGATCATGTGCTTTCCCTCATTTTCAGCGAGAGGCTAGTTGTCGCGCATGCCGACTGCAAGCGAATCATTGAAAGCCTCTGGCCAACGCTCTTGCATTTCTCGATCGAATTGCCGATATGGAAAGCGGGAGGTTGGTGGTGGACGAGCCACTCGCCAACCGGGTCAGGTCCGGAAGGAAGCAGCCCTAACGAGCCACGGCACGGGTCATTGTGCCAGCCTCCCACCTCTTCGCCATATGCCGTAGCGGTCCGCCGAGACATTCACGGCCGATCGTGGCATGGTCGAGTGACAACGAAGAGCCCGCGTCCATCTACCGGAGCGCATGGCTATAGCGATCGGAGCGAAACGGGCGCATGAGCGAAGCCGGAAACGACCAGAATCAGAAGGCTGCCGGCGCCTATCGAGTTCTCGCCCGAAAATATCGGCCTTCCGATTTCGATACGCTCATCGGCCAGGAGCCGATGGTCCGCACGCTCACCAACGCATTTTCAACAGGCCGCATCGCGCAAGCATGGATGCTGACCGGCGTTCGCGGTGTGGGCAAGACCACCACCGCGCGCATTCTGGCGCGTGCGCTGAATTATAAAACCGCCGATATCAACGAACCGTCCGTCGATCTGCGCGAGCTCGGAGAGCATTGCAAAGCGATCATGGAAGGCCGCCATGTCGATGTGATCGAGATGGACGCCGCTTCCCATACCGGCATCGACGACATTCGCGATATCATCGAACAGGTGCGCTATTCGCCCGTTTCGGCGCGCTACAAGGTCTACATCATCGACGAAGTTCACATGCTGTCCACACAGGCCTTCAACGGCCTGCTGAAGACGCTTGAAGAACCGCCGCCTCATGTAAAATTCATTTTCGCGACGACCGAAATCCGCAAAGTGCCGATTACGGTGCTTTCGCGCTGTCAGCGTTTCGATCTGCGCCGCATTGATTCGTCCGCACTCGTCGGCCATCTGCGCAACATAGCCGGCCTCGAAGGCATCGACGTCGATGACGCCGCCCTCGCAATGGTCGCACGTGCCGCCGAAGGTTCGGCGCGTGATTCGCTGTCGATCTTCGATCAGGCGATCGCCCATGGCGCAGGCACGGTTACTGCCGAGGCCGTGCGTTCGATGCTGGGTCTTGCCGACCGCACACGCATCGTCGATCTGTTCGAGCATGTCATGAAGGGCGATGCTGCTGCCGCATTGGCGGAGTTTCGCACGCAGTACGATACAGGCGCGGACCCTTCCGCCGTTCTCACCGATCTTGCAGAATTCACCCATCTGGTGACGCGCCTGCGCTTCGTGCCGCAAGCGGCGGAAGATGCGACACTGTCGGAAGAAGAACGCCGCCGCGGCCTCGAGTTTGCCGATGCGCTGTCGGTTCGCGTGCTTTCACGCGCATGGCAGATGCTGCTCAAGGGAATTCCAGAAGTACAAAGCTCGAATCGCCCTGTCAGCGCTGGCGAGATGCTGCTGATCCGTCTTGCGCATGCTGCGGATTTGCCGACGCTGGACGAAGCGCTGAAATCGCTTGGCGATTCCGATCAGCCTGCGCCGCAAGGCTCGCGTCCTTCATCCGGTAATGGAAATGGTGCTGGCCCCGGCAATGGCGCTCATGCTGTCTCAACGGCGCGGGTTTCGTCGGGCGGCGGCAATGGCGGCCAGACGATGCGGCTGGTTGCGCCGGAACCTGCCGAGTTCGTAAAGCCCGAAATTCAGGCCCAGCCCGAAGAGCCGGAAGTCCCGCTCAAATCCATCGCCGATATCGTCGCCCTGGCGGATGCCAACCGCGACATGACCTTCAAGGTTCTGCTGAAGCGTTGCGTGCGTCCGGTTCGCATCGAGCCGGGCAGACTGGAAGTCAGCCTGACGCCCGAAGCGCCTAAGACTTTGCTCGGCGACCTGACCGGCAAGCTCCTGAAATGGACGGGCCGCCGCTGGGTCGTGACGCTCGCCCGCGAAGAGGGCGGGCCGACAATGGCCGAGATGGAAGCGAGCAAGCGCGAAACCGCGTTTCTCGACGCAAAGAGCGACCCGACCGTCGCCGCCATTTTATCGCGCTTTCCGGGCGCGAAGATCATAGATGTGAGAATTCCGGACGCGCCGGAAGTCGATACGGAAAGCGATATCCCGCCTGATCCCTCAGTGGATGATGATGACGATAGCTGATAAAAGGAAAGCACCATGAAAGACCTTCTGGGCCTGATGGGCAAAGCCAAGGAAATGCAGGCCAAATTTCAGGCCATGCAGGAAGAAATCTCAACCATGGAAGCCTCCGGTCAGTCTGGCGGCGGCCTGGTCACCGTCACGATTTCAGGCAAGTTCGAAATGACGTCGCTGAAAATCGACCCGTCGCTCTTCAAGGAAGACGATGTCGAAATCCTCGAAGACCTTATCCTCGCTGCGCATAACGACGCCAAGGTTAAGGTCGAAGCCGAAATGCAGGAAAAGACCAAGGCGCTGACCGCCGGTCTGCCCATCCCGCCCGGCATGAAGCTGCCTTTCTAAAAAGCGAATAGCGAGTAGGAATTAGCGAATAGCGGACTTTCTTCGATCCCTATTCGCTATTCCCTATTCGCTCTATAAAACCTCCATGTCCAAGCGAATCGCCGGTCCTGAAATCGAACGCCTGATCCAGCTCCTGTCGAAGGTGCCGGGGCTTGGTCCGCGTTCTGCCCGCAGGGCGGCTCTTCATCTCATCAAGAAAAAAGAACAGCTTCTCGCGCCGCTTGCATCCGCCATGAGCGATGCGGTCGAGAAAGTGCGCATCTGCTCCGTTTGCGGCAATGTCGATACGGTCGATCCTTGCATGGTCTGTTCCGATCCGCGCCGTGACGCGACGACCATAATCGTCGTGGAAGACGTGTCCGATCTTTGGGCGCTGGAGCGGGCGGCAGCGATGAATGCGCGCTACCACGTTCTCGGCGGCACGCTCTCGCCGCTGGACGGCATCGGCCCTGATCAGCTTAATATTGCCGGATTGATCGACCGCATCGCGACGGGCGAGGTGAGCGAAATCATCCTGGCGGTCAACGCGACCGTCGAAGGCCAGACGACCGCGCATTATCTCATGGATCAATTGTCCAGCTTCGAGGTGAAGATCACGAGGCTGGCGCATGGCGTGCCGGTCGGCGGCGAGCTGGACTATCTGGATGAGGGTACGCTGACGGCGGCGCTGAAATCGAGGACGGTGTTTTGATGTTTTGTTGCAAGTCCATAATTTCTAAAGCCTTGCAAACGTTGCGCCCGTCGTTCTCACCCCCCTCTGTCCTGCCGGACATCTCCCCCTCAAGGGGGGAGATTAGCCAATCACCGACACCTCAACTGCTGATCTCCCCCCTTGAGGGGGAGATGTCCGGCAGGACAGAGGGGGGTGACTGGACCTCGAAAATTCGTTCTACTGTCATCCGAACAGTATTTTTTCTTGCCGCCGCCTTCACCCTCTCCCCCGCACACGCTCAATCCACCGACGTCCAATTCCAGACATGGCTAAAGAACGACCTATGGCCGGAAGCGCGGTCAAAGGGCATTTCTCAAGCCACGTTCAACGCCGCCTTTGCGGGCGTGAAGCCTAACCTCAAACTCCCCGATCTCGTTCTGCCCGGCCAGAGCGCGGAAACGCCGAAAAAACAGCATCAGGCCGAGTTCGGTTCGCCCGGCAATTATTTCGCGGAAAAGACGGTCAGCGGCGTCACTGCCGGTGGGCGCACGCGTGTCAACCAGCATGCCAGAACGCTGGCGGCCATCGAAAAGCGCTATGGTGTTCCCGCTGGCGTGATCGTTGCAATCTGGGGTCGCGAATCGGGCTTCGGCGCAGCCAAAATGCCGTATGACGCATTCGAAGTGCTTGGCACGAAGGCTTTCCTCGCCACCCGCAAGGACATGTTCCGAAAGGAAGTGCTTGCCGGTCTCGAAATGGTCGAGCGCGGCATGGTAAGCCGCGAGGCGATGCGTTCGTCATGGGCTGGTGCGCTTGGCCAGCCGCAATTCCTGCCGACCTCATTTCTCGCCCATGCCGTCGATTTCGACGGCGACGGCCGCGCCGACATCTGGAATTCGGTGCCGGACACGCTGGCATCCATCGCGAATTACCTGACCCATTATGGCTGGGTGAAGGGCAGGGATTGGGGCTTCGAAGTCAACGTCCCCGCATCCGTTTCCTGCGCGCTGGAAGGTCCGGATCAGGGCCGCAAGATCTCCGATTGGGCGCGCATGGGCATCGAGAGGGTCGGCGGCAGAGCGTTTCCGGCGAATGAAGCGCGCGCCGAAGGCTTTCTGCTGATGCCTGCCGGACGCAGCGGTCCCGCTTTCATCGTGACGCCGAACTTCTACGTTCTGAAAGAATACAATATGAGCGATCTCTATGCTCTTTTCATCGGCCACGGAGCCGATCGCATCGCGCATGGCGACCGCCGCTTTTCCGGCGAATGGGGCAAGGTCGGCGGGCTTTACCGCTCGGATATAGCCGCCATGCAGCGCGGTCTGCAAAAGGCAGGCTACGATGTCGGCGGCGCAGATGGCTTGCCGGGCTTCAAGACGAGGCGTTCTATCGGCGACTGGCAGGCGAAAAACGGGCGCGCGGCAACCTGCTTTCCCGATGCCGGGATTGTCGGCGCACTGAAATAGCCCTCAAGCCATAGCCTTGAGACAGACACAATTTGGGTGATCTGACTTCGCCGGAAATTTAGCGGATGAAGATCATGATCTCACGAGGTCCTGCCATCGGCAGCACGACGCTGGCAATGCTGGTAGCCGCATGGCTGCTTTTTCTCACCAATCACACATTCTGGACGAAGATTTCGTCCGTTCTCTCAGATCAGCCCATCTGTCTGGCGCTGCTCGGATTGATGCTTTTCCTGCTTTATTTCGCGGTTTTGCTGGTCTTCTCGGCACCCTATATCATCAAGCCGATCTATATTTTCGCCATATGGGTCGCGGCGGCTGCGTCCTATTTTACCGATAAATTCGGCATCATGGTCGACCGCGACATGATCCAGAATGTCGCGCAGACGAACGGTGCGGAATCGAGTCATCTGCTAACCACCAATCTCGCAATGCACCTGCTGATTTTGGGTGTGCTGCCGACACTTGCCGTGCTGTGGGTCCGCATCGTTCATCTGCCGATCTGGCAGAAGGTCCGGCGAAACACGGTCGTCATTGTGGGTTGCCTGGCAGTCTGCGCGGGCGTCATCGCCGTCAATTCGCGGACCTTCATTCCGCTTTGGCAGCATCAGCGCGAAACCACCATGTCCTATCTGAACCCGGCAATGGCCTTCATCGGCACCATCGACTATGCCCAGCGTCAGATGCGCGACATCAATATCGTTGCCGGTCCTTATGGACGCGATGCGAAGCAGGGTCCAAGGATAGCGGCCTCACCGAAAAAGATGCTGACGGTCATCGTGGTCGGTGAAACTGCAAGGGCGCAGAATTTCAGCCTCAATGGCTATGCGCGCGACACCAATCCCGAACTGAAAGCACGCGACGTATTTGCGTTCCAGAACGTCACGAGTTGCGGCACGGCGACCGCCGTTTCGCTGCCCTGCATGTTCTCGCATATCGGGCACGATAATTATTCGCGCCGCGCGGCACTTTCATCGGAAAATCTGGTCGATGTGCTTCAGCACGCGGGCCTGAAGGTCGAATGGTGGGAAAACAATACCGGCCCGAAAAGCGTAGCGGACCGTATCCCCACAGTGACCATGTCGGAGACGGGCGACAATGCGCTCTGCACAAACGGTGAGTGCCTCGACGAGATATTGGTTAAACGCCTGCGCGAGCATATCGCGGATTTCAAGGACAACAGCGTGCTCGTCGTTCACACGATGGGCAGCCACGGCCCGGCCTATTTCCAGCGCTACGAGCCGGGTTTCGAGAAATTCAAACCGGCCTGCCAGACGCCTGAACTCTCGGAATGCTCATCGGCCGAACTGGTCAACGCCTACGACAATTCGATCCTCTACACGGACCACATTCTGGCTTCCATCATCGACGTGCTGAAAGAGCATTCGGGCGAGTTCGCCTCGTCGATAATTTATATGTCGGATCACGGCGAGTCGCTCGGCGAGGACGGCGTGTATCTCCACGGCGCGCCCTATGCGATCGCACCGGATACGCAGACGCACATCCCCTTCATCGCCTGGATGTCGGACGATTTCGCAACGACAAACGGACTCGACACCGCTTGCATCAGGGGCAAGGCGGGCGACCGCTTCTCGCACGACAATCTGTTCGACACCGTGCTCGGCATGATGGACATCCAGACCAGCGTCTACAATCGCACGCTAGATGCATTCGCATCATGCCGAAAACCTGATCAAACCGCGTCCCGCTAGGCGGCCTGCGACAACTCTCTGTGCGCATCTGCCAAAATCTCGAAAGACCGCAGCCGCGCCTTATGGTCGAACATCTGGGCGGTGACGATCAATTCGTCGGCGCCGGTGCTGGCCGCGAAATCCTGAATGCCCTTGCGCACGGTTTCGGGTGAACCCACAACTGAGCATGCCAGCGAATGATCGATCATTGCCCTGATTTGCGGATCGAGCGTCGCTTCGAAATTTTCGATCGGCGGCGGCAACAGCCCGCGGCGTCCAGTGCGGATGTTCACGAATGCCTGTTGCAGGGATGAGAAAAGCAGCTTCGCCTCCGCATCCGTGTCGGCTGCAAACACATTCACGCCGACCATCGCATGAGGCTTTGCGAGCCGCTCTGACGGCTGGAAACGCGAACGATAAATATCCAACGCATGTTCGAGTTCGCTTGGCGCAAAATGCGATGCGAAAGCGTAAGGAAGGCCAAGCATGGCCGCGAGTTGCGCGCCGTAGAGGCTGGACCCCAGCACCCAGACGGCAACATCCTGCCCTTCGCCGGGAATGGCGCGCACGAGCTGTCCTTCTTCGGCAGGCGCGAAATAGTTGATCAGCTCGACCACATCCTGCGGGAACCCATCGACGCCTGCTTCAAGATTACGGCGCAATGCGCGTGCCGTCGCCATGTCGGTTCCGGGTGCCCTGCCGACACCAAGATCGATGCGTCCGGGATGAAGTGCGGCCAGTGTTCCGAACTGCTCGGCGATAATCAGCGGGGCATGGTTGGGCAGCATGATGCCGCCTGCACCCACGCGTATTGTCTTGGTGCCCGCCGCGACATGGTTGATGACGATGGAGGTGGCCGCGCTCGCAATGCCCGACATGTTGTGATGTTCGGCGAGCCAGTAGCGCTGGTAGCCGAGCTTTTCGACGTGACGCGCCAGATCGAGCGTGTTTGCCAGAGATTGCGAGGCGGTGCTGCCTTCGGTGATCGGCGAAAGATCGAGAACGGAAAGCGGGATCATGAGGGCCTCTGCGAATTCTGGAGAATTGTTCCCCGGATATAGGAACGAACCGCCAATCTGCAAAGAAAACCTAACCCGCTATCTCTTCTTCGTCCTCATCCGCTATCTGCTGGGCAGACAGGAAATTGCCGACATGCCGAAGACCCTCGAAATTGTCGCAGAAAACCTTCACCACGACGAGCAGCGGAACGGCGATAAGCGCACCGACGAAACCCCACAGCCACGACCAGAACGCGACCGCGACAAAGATAGCCACAGCGTTGATCTCAAGGCGGCGTCCCACCACCAGCGGTGTCAGGAACTGTCCTTCTATGATGTTGCACAAAAGAACGTAGGCTGGTGCGATCATCGCAAAGGAAAGGCTGCTGAACGAAACGATCGCGATCGCCGTGACCAGCAGGATTGTCATGAACGCGCCGATATAGGGCAGAAAGTTCAACAGTGCGGCCGCTACGCCGAATACGAATGGATTGGGCATGCCGATCGCCCAAAGACCCATTGCGATAGCAAAACCAAGCGCTGCATTGATCAGTGCGATCGTCAGCAGGTAGCGGGAAATTTCCAGTTCGACATCGTAGACGACCCGGAGCGCCCGTTTCTTTTCGCTGAGCCGTGTGAAGGACTGGATGATCTTTTCATAAAACATCGTGCCGGAAGCGAGCAGGAACAGCGACAGCACGAAAGTAACGGCAGTCGTCGTACCGGCGGACAATATGTTGCCTGCTGCCTGCGAAATGATGCCGGGTTGCGCCACCACCACCCGTTGAACGCCGGGTTCCTGCGCTGTCTCTGTCACGCGTTCAATCTGATGGGATACGCTTAGCAATTGCTCGAACGGGCCACGCAGATGTGCCAGCTTTTCCGTGAGCTGACGCCCGATCTGAGGTGCATCATTGATCAGCGCGATGACCGGCCCGCTCAGAAAATAACCGGTTACGCCTATCGCGATGACAGAGATGATAACCAGAACCGTTGCTGAAACGGCTTCGGGAATGCCGCGTTTTCGCAGGAAACGGACGATCGGCGTCAGCATCAAAGCCAGAAGGCAGGCGAGAATGACCGGCATGAAGAAATCGCGCCCGAAATAGAGCGCGTAGACCGCCATGAAGAGAAATATCCCCATCAGCAGCGATCTTGTCAGGCCCATATCCGACGAAATCTTCCGCCTCTCCGCGACGGACGGGTCGGAAGCGGCAGGTTCGATTTTCATGACGAGGACCCCCACAAATTTCGCGTGCCGGCCACAATAGCGCGACAATGCGAAATCCCTTCACCCGCCAAATGCGGGAAAGCGGCGTTGGTTCCTTTGCCGGCGTCTCAGACTGAAACTGTAGAAGCGCCGGCAGTCTCCTTGCGTACGAGGGGGGCGACCTTCGTGCCGTAAAGCTCGATCGCTTTCATGATTTTGTCATGCGGCATCAGGCCGATTGCCATTTGCAGAAGGAAGCGATCGTTCTTGAAAATCTTGTGATGGGCGACGATCTTTTCGGCGACCTGCTCGGGGTTCCCGACGAAAAGCGCGCCCTGCGGCCCGCGCGACTGATCGAAATGGGCACGGTTGGTCGGTCCCCAGCCGCGTTCGCGACCGATACGGTTCATGACCGCTGCCTGCGGTTCGTAAAAATCATCGGCAGCCTGCTCGGTCGTCTCCGCGATGAAGCCGTGAACATTGATGCTGGTCGCCAGCTTCTGCGGATCGTTTCCGGCGCGTCTTGCCGCCTCGCGATAAAGCTCGAACAGCGGTGCGAAGCGCGCAGGCTCACCGCCGATGATGGCAAGCGCCAACGGCAACCCCACGGCCCCGGCGCGCGCGACAGATTGCGGTGTGCCGCCGACGGCGATCCAGATCGGCAACTCCCGGTCGGGGCGGGGATAGACGCCGCGATCATTGATCGCGGCGCGCAGGCTTCCGTTCCATGTAACCCGCTCTTTTTCTCGAATTGCGAGCAGAAGATCGAGTTTTTCGGCAAACAAAGTGTCGTAATCGTCGAGATTGTAGCCAAAAAGCGGGAAAGACTCGATGAAAGAGCCGCGTCCCGCCATGATTTCAGCACGCCCGCCTGATAACAGATCGAGAGTTGCGAATTGCTGGAAGACGCGAACCGGGTCTTCGGACGAAAGAACCGTCACGGCACTTGTCAGCTTGATATGCTTGGTTCTTTCCGCCGCAGCCGCCAGAATGACCGGCGGTGCGGAGATTGCATAATCCGGGCGGTGATGTTCACCGAGGCCGAAAACGTCCAGGCCGACCTGATCGGCAAGTTCGATTTCCTCGATCAGATTGCGCAATCGTTCATGTGGGCCGATGCCCGTAGAATCGGGGCTGACGTCTCCGAATGTGTATAGGCCGAGTTCCATGGCAAGTTTCCCAACGTGTCGTTTACGCTCAGTTAGAGGTCGTAAACCCGGCGCGCCAGTAGCAACACGGTGAACAGTGCATACCGGATTGCGCAATAAGCGTTCCCTGTGCGCAACAATAGACAGGTTTCATAGAGAAATCGCCGATTTCGTGCTTGAACTCTGCGCCGCTGGGCGTATGTAAGCGGCGCGAAGTGACTAAACGGAAGCGAAGGCTACAATTGTCGATATTTAGAGAAAAAGACTTCAACGAACGGCGAAATGCCGCAAATGAAGCCAAGAAGGCACTACTCGAAAGATTCAAGGCGAAGCCGGCAGCAGATGATCCGGCAGTTCTGGCCAAGCAGGCCGAACGCAAGGCCATTCTGGAAGCGCGCAAGATCCGCGAAGCAGAAAAGCTGAAGCAGAAGCAGGAACGCGAAGCACGTGAAGCCGCAGAGCGCGAAAAGCGCGAAGCGGAAGCCGAAGCACTTCGTCTGGCCGAAGAAGAAGCTGCGAACGCAGAAGCTGCCGCTCGCGCAGCGGACGAATCGCAGCGCATTGCGCGTCTTCTGGCTGACGAAGAAGAGCGTAAGGCCAAGCGCGACGCGCGCTATGCCGCACGCAAGGCTCGCAACGGACGCATGCCGCCGCCCCCGCGGCCCTGATTCCTTCCGTATGTTTTTTCATCGAGCGCAGGCTTGTCCAGCGCTCGATGCTTTGCGTCTGGAGTTCAGGCCGATAGTTTCAGACCGAGAATGCCTGAAACGATAAGGCTGATACAGGCAAGCTGCTCCCTGTACGCGTGCTGCCGATGCGCTACATTGCATTTGGCAGGGAGACAATCGCATGGCGACGCAGTCGGGCTCGAAGAAGGTCATCTACGCAGCGCTTGCCGGCAATCTCATGATTGCTATCACCAAATTTATCGCCGCCTTCTTCACCGGAAGCTCCGCAATGCTAAGCGAGGGCGTGCACTCTCTGGTCGATACCGGCAATGGCGGGCTGCTGCTCTACGGCATGCGCCGCGCCGCGCGCCCGGCTGACCATTCCCATCCGCTCGGCCACGGACGCGAACTTTATTTCTGGAGCTTCATCGTCGCACTTCTGGTGTTCGCGCTGGGCGCGGGCGTCTCCTTCTATGAAGGCATCATCCATATTCTAAATCCTGAACGCGTCGAGAATCCCACCGTCAACTATGTGGTGCTCGGCCTGGCATTTCTTTTCGAGGGCGCATCGTGGAGCGTCGCGTTGAAGGAGTTCCGCCAGAGCAAGGGCAGGCTCGGCTACATCGAGGCGGTGAAGCGCAGCAAGGATCCCAGCGTCTTCACGGTGCTGTTCGAGGATAGCGCCGCATTGCTCGGTCTTGGTGTCGCCTTCATCGGCATTCTCTCTGCGCAACTTCTCGACATGCCGGAACTCGACGGTGTCGCTTCTCTCGGCATTGCGGCAATTCTGGCGACGACGGCGATATTTCTCGCCCGCGAATGCAAGGGGCTGCTGATCGGCGAGCCGGCGGCTCCCGAAACGCAGAAAGCCATTCTGGATATTGCGCAGAGCGATCCGGCGGTGCAGAGCGCCAATGGCGTCCTGACGGTTCACATGGGACCGAACGAGATCGTTACCGGATTGAGCATCGAGTTCGAAGACCATCTATCCGCGCCCGAAATCGAAGCATGTGTGGAACGGCTGGAAGCGCGCCTCAAAAAGGAATTGCCGGAAGTCTCGGCACTATTCGTAAAGCCGCAAACGACCGGCACATGGGAAAAACGCCGTATGAAACTTTCCGCCAAGGCGGCGCGATAAAGCTAGAGCTTTTCATTTTTTGATAGAAGCGCTGGCGGAACAACACCCCCTCTGCCCTGCCGGGCATCTCCCCCTCAAGGGGGGAGATTGGCTGATGCATCTCCCTGCCTTCATTTTGCAACGTCAGCAATTAGCGCCGCGCTTTCATGACAAGATAATCTCCCCCCTTGAGGGGGAGATGCCCGGTAGGGCAGAGGGGGGTGCCTCGCGTTTCCATCCAAACAGAAACCGCTCTGAATCAGTCATCCCCCTCGACGACCCGCAGACGAAGATGTCCCGTTTTTGAATTGGCCGCTGCCGGACGCTGCTCCGGTGTCTCGTCTTCCGCCCCGGTCGCGCCGAATTCCAGCGCTTCGATCTTCTGCCCGCGACGCGTGACCTTGCTCGACGAGACGAGAATGTCGTCAATGTCCTTCGATGCCTGTCCGAAATGCGTTTGAAGCTTGCGTACGCGTTCGTCCAGACGGCCGAGATCCTCCATGAGGCGAATGACTTCGCCCTGTATGAGATGCGCCTGTTCGCGCATGCGCGCGTCCTTCAGGATCGACTGGATGACCTGAATGGACAGCATCAGCAGCGATGGCGAAACGATCACGATGCGCGCGCGATGGGCGCGTTGGATGATGACTTCGAAATTCTCGTGAATTTCGGCGAAAACGGATTCGGAAGGCACGAACATGAATGCGGTGTCCTGCGTTTCGCCCGTCAGCAGGTATTTTTCTGAAATGTCCTTGATGTGGACGTCCATATCTCGGCGGAACGCCTGCGCGGCGGACTTCTGTGCCTCAGGCCCTTCGGCGGCACGGATAGCGTTCCACGCTTCCAGCGGAAACTTGGCGTCGATGGCCAGAGAAGGAGAGCCGTTCGGCATTCTGATAAGGCAATCCGGGCGGCTGTTGTTGGAAAGCGTCGCCTGAAATTCATACGAGCCGATAGGCAGCCCGTCGGCGACGATCGTTTCCATGCGCGACTGGCCGAATGCGCCGCGCGTCTGCTTGTTCGACAGTATCGATTGCAATTGAACGACTTGGCCCGTCAGTGACTGGATATTGTTTTGCGCATTGTCGATAACGGCAAGCCGCTCCTGCAGTTTCGCCAGGCTTTCATGCGTTGATTTCGTCTGCTCGGTCATTGTCTGGCCGAGCCTGCCGGTCATCGCGTCGAGGCGCTGGCCGAGCGATTGTGTGAGTTCAGCTTGGCGCGCGCCGAACACTTCTGCGACTGCACCGAGGCGGCCCTGCATTTCGGCCTGCGACTGAAGAATACTGGCCATGCGCGCTTCCGCATCGCGCGCATTGTCGGCGGCCTCCGCTGCCGCGGCCACACGCACTTTCGCCGAACGCCACACCACGACGACGAGCGCGATGAGAAGAACGCCAAGCAGCACGCCGGCGAAAATGAAGAGGTCGCCCAGCGTGACGGTGCTGGCGCCAAGGCGCGCGATCGGCTCGGATAAAATGTCATTCATCGCGCGAGCATATACGATTCGGCCCGTTCGCATAGATCAAAACGAGAACATCGGCAATGCAAAGCTGTTGACGGTTTTGATCCGAAGTTTTAGGTGAGCGGCATGGCCATTAAACCGCTCATCATATTGCCGGACCCCGTTCTGCGCCTCGTGTCCAAGCCCATCGAACGTGTCGATGCGCTGCTGCTAAAGCTTGCCGATGACATGCTCGAAACAATGTACGACGCGCCGGGCATCGGCCTTGCCGCCATCCAGATCGGCGAGCCGATTCGTTTGCTGGTCATCGACCTTGCGAAAGAGGACGAGGAACCGGCGCCTCAAGTGTTCATCAACCCGGAAGTCGTTGATACCTCGGATGAGCGTTCAACCTATGAGGAAGGCTGTCTTTCCATTCCGGATTATTATGCCGAGGTGGAACGTCCCGCAGCCGTGCATGTGAAATTTCTCGACCGCAACGGCAAGGAACAGGAAATCTTTGCCGACGGCCTGATGGCAACGTGCCTCCAGCATGAAATCGATCACCTCAACGGTGTTCTCTTCATCGATCACATATCGAAGCTGAAACGCGATATGGTGGTCAAGAAATTCAAGAAAATCGCCAAGGACCGACCACAAAGCCGTATGGTGGGATAATGGCAATGCGCGTCATCTTCATGGGTACGCCGGAATTTTCGGTGGCAACCCTGCGCGCCATATCGCAAGCCGGGCATGAAATCGTCGCGGTCTATACGCAGCCGCCGCGTCCGGCCGGGCGGCGCGGTCTCGAGCTCACCCCGTCGCCTGTGCAGCGCGAAGCTGAGAGGCTGGGCATCGAAGTGCGCTCACCGAAATCGCTGAAAGGTGCGGAAGAGCAGCAGGCATTCAGCGCATTGAACGCGGATGTCGCGGTGGTCGTCGCCTATGGCCTTCTGCTGCCGAAGCCGATTCTCGATGCACCGCGCCTCGGCTGCTTCAACGGCCACGCCTCGCTCCTGCCGCGCTGGCGCGGAGCTGCCCCCATCCAACGCGCCGTGATGGAAGGCGATGCCGAAAGCGGCATGATGATTATGAAGATGGAAGAGGGGCTGGACACTGGCCCGGTCGCGCTGACCGAGCGCGTGGTCATCGGGCCGGATACGACTGCGGGTGAACTGCACGACCGTTTGATGAATATCGGCGCGGCTTTGATGGTCACGGCGCTGGAAAGGCTGGAGACCGGCGATCTGCCGCTCATTCCGCAGTCGCCGGACGGCGTGACCTATGCGAAGAAGATAGAAAAATCCGAAGCGCGCATCGATTGGACGCTTCCGGCCTCCACCGTGCATGACCGAATCCGCGCTCTGTCGCCGTTTCCGGGCGCATGGTGCGAAATGCCGGTTGGCGAGAAGACTGAGCGTCTGAAGCTGCTGCGCACAGGGCTTGCAGAGGGAACGGGAACTCCCGGTGAGTTGCTCGACGACCGTCTGACGGTCGCCTGCGGGAAAGACGCGCTGCGCATCACCGAATTGCAAAAGGCGGGCAGCAAGGCGGCAACGGCAGAAGAATTCCAGCGCGGTGCGCGGCTGGGCAAGGGATCGCTGCTCAAATGAGCGGCCTGTCCTGATGCCGCGCTACCGTCTCGACATCGAATATGACGGCACCGCCTATGCGGGCTGGCAGCGTCAGGCCGACCAGCAGACCGTGCAGGGCGCGATAGAACGCGCAGTGCTGCGTTTTTCCGGCGAGGAAATCTCGCTGCGTGCGGCAGGCCGAACGGACGCAGGCGTTCACGCGACAGGTCAGGTCGCGCATGTCAATCTGACTGCCGAGTGGCGCGCCGATGTCGTGCGCGATGCGCTGAACGCGCATATGAAAATGGAGCGGGAAACCGTTTCCATCATTTCGGCAAGCCTGGTGAGCGAAGATTTCGACGCGCGCTTTTCGGCGACGGGCAGGCGTTATCTGTACCGCATCGTCAATCGCCGTGCGCCGCTGGCTCTGGAACTCAACAAGGCGTGGTGGGTGCCGAAAGCGCTGGATGCCGATGCCATGCATGAAGCCGCGAAAATGCTGCTCGGCAGGCACGATTTCACCACGTTCCGCTCGGCGCAATGTCAGGCGAACAGTCCGCTCAGGACGCTGGAACTGCTCGACGTTCAGCGTCACGGCGAGGTGATCGAAATTCGCGCTGCGGCTCGTTCGTTCCTGCACAATCAGGTCCGCTCGATGGTCGGCACCTTGAAGCGCGTCGGCGAAGGCGCTTGGACTGCCGACGATGTGAAAGCGGCATTGGAGGCAAAGGATCGCGCTGCCTGCGCGTCGATGGCGCCGCCGGATGGGCTTTATCTAACCGGCGTCGATTATCCCGCCGACTGAATTCCAAGCAGACTCTGCAAGGTAAACAGCACGAACAGCGACGCCACGAACATGGCGGCGAAAACCGTCGTGCCGACTGCCGGACCCTTGGCGATCACGGCGTTGGTCAGCCGCCATGAGAAGACCATGGAAAGGCCGAAAACGAAAAGAGATACAAGGATCAGAAAGTCGCCTGCCGAAGGCATGAGGAAGCGCAGCAGCGCGACCGGCAACATCATCCAGGCGAACAGCGCCGAGCCCCAATTGCTGGCCACGACATAGTGCACGAAACGGTCGCTGACACCCGCATAGGGCGCGGCAGCGGCGAGTGCGATGAGCGGCAGGATCCACGAGCCAAGATCGACGATCGCCAGTCTCAGGACGACCGAGAACGCGCTGGTGCCCGTCTCCGAGGCGCTGAACTCGGCTGCAACGCCGGTCCAGCCAAGAATGAGCGCAGGCAGCGCCAGCACGATTGCGAAAAAGGAATTCCAGAAGCCGTCCGGGCTTAGATCGAGAAGGCGCACGCCATCCGGCTTGCCCCGCATCAGCCGCCATGCACCGTTCAAATATTGGTAAATATCGTCGGCAGACAGCATCTTCGTTCAGACCCTAGTTTCAGGCAAACCAATCGACGATGAAGTGACGGTAAATCTCGGTCAGCGTTTCGAGATCTTCCAGCGGTACGCGCTCGTCCACCATATGCATGGTCTGGCCGACGAGCCCGAATTCGACGACCGGGCAATAATCCTTGATGAAGCGCGCATCCGAGGTGCCGCCCGAAGTCGAAAGCGTAGGTTCGCGCTGCGTTACCGAATTGATCGACCGGCTGAGCGTCTCGACGAGTTTGTCGTCGCGGGTCAGAAATACCGGGCTCGGCCTGTCGCGCCAGGTGAGTTCGAAATTCACCGGCTGCTTTCCCTCGCGGTACTTCCGGCGTCTGCTCGCCTTGTCGAGACGATTGTGAATTTCCGCCTGCACGGTTTCGGCAGTCCATGTGTCGTTGAAGCGGATGTTGAACGAGGCGGTCGCCTTGGCCGGAATGACGTTGACCGCAGGATTGCCGACATCGACCGACGTGACTTCGAGGTTGGAAGGCTGGAAATCGCCTGTGCCTTCATCGAAGGCCGGGTCGAGCAGCGCATCGACCATCAACAAAATGCCGGGCACGGGATTGTCCGCAAGGTGAGGGTAGGCGGCGTGGCCCTGCACGCCCTTTACGGTGACGGTGCCCGAAAGCGAACCACGCCTGCCGATCTTGATCATGTCGCCGAGCTGGTTCGGGTTGGTCGGCTCTCCGACAATTGCCGCGTCCCAGCTTTCGCCCTTTGCCGCCGCCCATTCCAGAAGCTTGACCGTTCCGTTGATCGCCGGGCCTTCTTCGTCACCGGTGATCAGCAGCGAGACGGAGCCGTTCAGCTTGCCGCCATCTTCGAGATGGCGCGCAAGTGCCGCGATGAAGCAGGCGATCCCGCCCTTCATGTCCACCGCGCCGCGCCCATACATCTCGCCATTGTGGATTTCAGCCGAGAAAGGCGGGAAACGCCATGATGCTTCGTCGCCGGGCGGCACGACATCGGTATGCCCCGCAAACATCAGATGCGGTCCGTTGCCGGAGCGTCTTGCATAGAGATTTTCAATGTCCGGCGTGCCATCTTCGCTGAAAACCGGCCGTTCCACCTTGAAACCGAGCGGTTCGAGCATGGCCTGAAGCGCCGACAAGGCGCCGCCTTCTGCGGGTGTCACGGAAGCGCAGCGTATAAGCGTTGCAAGGTTGGCGGAGGGGTCTGTCGGTGTGCTCATGAATGGCAGGGATAGTCGAAACGATCCCGCCTGTCACGCGACAGAAAATGCGCGGAAATATGCCAGCACAACAAAATTATCTTCAATGCCGGTCGGTTTCCCGTTCTGGCGTTCGTCCTATGTGTAAAACCATCCGAGGAGTGAGGATATGAAGAAAAAATATCACGGAAGTTGCCACTGCGGTCAGGTGAAATTCGAATGCGAAATCGATCTCTCGGAGGGAATTCGCAAATGTAACTGCACATTTTGCCGGAAGGCCGGATACCAGAAGGCATTTGCCTATAAGGATGATTTTCGCATCACGGCAGGAAAGGACAGCCTGAAAACCTATCGCGCCACACCTTCCAACTGGCCGGAAGGGCATATCGATCATTATTTCTGCGAGAATTGCGGCATGCAGCCTTTCAGCCGCGGCTATCTGGAGATGGACCCGTTCAACGGCAATTTTCACGCCGTTAATGTCGTCTGTCTGGATGATGCAACGGAAGAGGAACTGGCCGCAGCCCCTATCGTCTACGAAGACGGGCTTCACGACAGGCAGGACAGGGCGCCCTCATTCACCGCGCATCTTTAAGGCGCGTTTGTCTCGTAGCCATAGCGGTTCGGGCCGCGGTCGCCGGGGAAAAAGCAAAGCACCAGAAAGATGGCGATAGAGACGATTGGAATGAAGAGCGCGATCGCAGCGATGCCGGGCTTGCCGAAATCGTGCAGGCGCTTGACGCCAAGCGCCACATTCGACCAAAGCGACGCAATCAGCGCCACCATGAAGATGGAGGCCCACATTTCGCCGGATGTGCTGTCCTGCGGCACCAGCGTCGCTCGATACAGCGGAAACGCCTGGGCGATTGCGATCAGCAGGCCGCCGAGAAAATAGGCCATGCGACTGACGCGGCCCTGGAAGCGGAAAAAGAACCAGATGAATTGATTGCTGTTAGACAAGAGGTATCCGGTCCAGATTTCGATGACGGTCCGACCGGCAACCGTGAAGGCTGGCCGACCCCTGTGGGTTCGTGCCAGCCTTTCCATGTCAAAGCAAGTCCAAAGCCTGCGGCAATGGTGCATCCATCAATCGCGCAGCAGCTCGTTGATCGAAGTCTTCGAGCGTGTCTTTTCATCGACGCGCTTGACGATCACCGCGCAATAGAGGCTCGGACCGGCCTCACCATTCGGGAATGGCTTGCCCGGCAGCGTTCCGGCAACGACCACGGAGTAGGGCGGAACTTCGCCGTAGAAGATTTCGCCGGTCGCACGGTCGACGATCTTGGTCGACTTGCCGATGAACACGCCCATTCCGAGCACCGCGCCTTCGCGCACGATGCAGCCCTCGACCACTTCCGAACGTGCACCGATGAAGCAATTGTCCTCGATGATCGTTGGGCCGGCCTGCATGGGCTCAAGAACGCCGCCAATGCCGACGCCGCCCGAAAGATGCACATTCTTGCCGATCTGCGCGCAGGAGCCGACGGTGGCCCATGTATCGACCATCGTGCCGGTGTCCACATAGGCACCGAGGTTAACGAAAGACGGCATCAGAATGACGCTGGGCGCAATGTAGGCGGAACGGCGCACGATGCAGTTCGGCACGGCCCGGAAGCCTGCCTTTTCGAAATCCATCGCACCCCAGCCGTCGAACTTCGATGGCACCTTGTCCCACCAGACGGCATCGGCGGGGCCGCCGCGCATCACTTCCATCGGGTTCAGGCGGAAGGAAAGGAGAACGGCTTTCTTCAGCCACTGATTGACCTTCCACTGGCCGTCTGCCTGCTTTTCGGCAACGCGGGCCTCACCCTTGTCGAGAAGGTTCAGCGACGTTTCCACCGCATCCCTGATCTCGCCTCGCGTATCGGTGGAGACACCATCGCGCTCGTCAAAAGCCTTCTCGATGGTCTTTTCGAGTGCGGCGAGGTCAGTCTTGGCCATGAAATGCTCCGTTACACGCGCTGTTAAGGCGCAGGCTATTAAGGTATCAAAAATTCGCGCGGACCCTATGTCAGGCAAGGTCGAGGGTCAATCATGCCAGCGCCTTCAAAGCGCATCGATTAAGAAACCGGGAATGCCTAGATTATGAAACCAGAGGAAAACACGGGCTGGACGCCGCTGCCGCACTCCGACGAGGATCTCGAGCGCGCGAAAAGCGTGCCCGATACGCCCCAGACGCGCGCGCCTGAATACCGCTTGGCGTGGACGGACGAGGACTTCATGACGCGCCGCGAATTGCGGCCCGTGCGCCTGCAATTGGAGCTTTTGAAGCCCGAGCTCGTTCTGGCAGAGCGTGGCATACGCTCGACGGTGATCCTGTTCGGCGGCGCGCGCCTGCCTGAGCCGGGCGGCGAGGCCTGGGCTGCAAAGAACGAGACGCAGCGGAAGAATCTCGAAAAGAACAGCCGTTATTACGAAGAGGCACGGAAATTCGCGCGTCTTTGCTCACAGCATTCGGCAACGTCCTATTACCGTGAATATGTCGTCGTCACCGGCGGCGGGCCGGGCGTCATGGAAGCCGGAAACCGGGGTGCCGACGATGTCGGTGCGCCTTCCATCGGGCTGAACATCGTGCTGCCGCACGAGCAGGCACCCAACGCCTATGTGACGCCGGAACTGTGCTTCAATTTCCATTATTTCGCGATCCGCAAGATGCATTTCGTCATGCGTGCCAAGGCGGTAGCCGTTTTCCCCGGCGGCTTCGGCACGCTGGACGAGTTCTTCGAAACACTCACCCTCATCCAGACCGGCCGCATGGAGCGGGTGCCTGTCATCCTTTTCGGCAAGGAGTTCTGGGAGCGCGCGATGGATCTCGATTATCTGGCCGAGCAGGGAACGATTACTCCGGGCGATCAGGACATCATCGACTATGTCGATACGGCCGAGGAAGCCTGGGAGATTATTCGCCGCTTCTACAAACTTTAAGTCTTTCCCGCACGTCTCGGAACGTGCGGGCCTGTCGGGCGTTCTCCCTGTCCTGAAAATGGGAGAGCGTGATGTCTCGCATGTCCAACCCCGACAAAGATGCCGCGAAGAAGAATCAGGATGCCGATCCCGGCAAGAAGCCGGAAGAGCAACTGCCCGCCGAAACGCAGCACGCGCTCGAAGAACGCATAACACGGCTCGAAAAGCGTCTGGACGAAGGGCTCGACGATTACCCGCATGCGGTGCGCAATGATCATGGCCCGTCGCGCGACGAAACGCGCAATGACCTTCACAAGGCAGTGGAGCGCGTCAATTCACGCCGGAGTGCGAAGAAATCCTAGATTATCGCTTGCAGGAACGTGGAGAGATTGTCGGTGACGTAATCGACGTCATCGTCCTTCAACGGGTCGCGTTCCCATATCTCCGAGAATGTAGGCTCGAAGTTGCGCGGCACGATCAGCACGGTGGTCATGCCGAGTGCCTTTGGCACGGTCAGGTTGCGCGCGAGGTCTTCAAACATCACGGCGTTCGCACCCGCGATTTTATGCAGTGCTACGAATTTATCGTAGGTCTGCTGGGCGGGTTTGGGCGTCAGACCGGCGGCGACAATGTCGAAAATATCGTCGAAATTGTCGAGAATGCCGAGTTGTCTTGCCGTGCGCTCGGCATGGCCCCTGTCGCCATTGGTGAAAATGAATTTGCGGCCGGGCAACGCCTTGATGGCCTCTCCGAGAGACGGGTCCGGCGCAAGCGACGAATAATCGATGTCGTGAACCTTGTTCAAAAAATCATCCGGATCGATCCCATGTATTTCGATAAGGCCATTCATCGTCGTCCCGTAATCGCGATAAAACTCCTTCTGCAGCTTTCTCGCCTCATCCCTCGGCAGTTGCAGCAGTTCCGACACATAGGCCGTCATCTTCACGTCGATCTGCGAAAACAGGTTCGAGTGATGCGGATATAGCGTGTTGTCGAGGTCGAAAACCCAGTCTTTGACATGGGCGAAGCGGGCGGGGTCAGGGCTATCGGTCATGCTGCCCTTATGCCACGGTTTTTCGATTTTCGTAGTCATTTTCAGAAGTGAACTGGCAGATTGGCAGGAATTGGTTCAAATTTTAGGTGCGTGTTAAATGGGCTCTTCAACGCTCGGTGGTACTCCATCTGACGAACGGGGTGGGTAATGACAAAGATATTCCTGAAGGCGACCATCGTTACATTGCTGGCGGTGGGAGCTTCTCTGCTTGCAGCACTTACCGTCGTGCCAGCCCTTGGCGGCGTGGTGGACGGTAACGCCTGGCTCATGTGCATCGTCTGCCCACTCGTCGTTGCATGGCCTGCAAGCGCCTACACGTTTTGGCAAAATGCGAAACTGCAGCAGGCGCACCGCGAACTTTCGCGCGCCCACGCGCATCTGAGATCTGCGCATCGAAACCTCACCAAGAAGGCCAGCCTCGACGACATGACTGGCATGCTCAACCGCGAGAGCTTTTTCGTCGAGCTTGAAAGCCTGCGCGACCAGCCGAACCGGGGCGCGCTGCTGATCATCGACGCCGACCATTTCAAGAAAATCAACGACGGTTTCGGCCATCTGGCGGGCGATGATGCGCTGTTGAGTATTGTCGCGGCGATCAAGCGCGCCGTGCGCAGTGGTGATGTTCTGGGCCGTATCGGCGGTGAGGAGTTTGGCGCGTTTCTGGTTGGCGCCAGCGATGAGGAAGCGGAACTGGTTGCCGAACGTGTGCGGCGAGAGGTGGAAGCGATCCGCTTCAGGCCGACCGACCAGCAAATCATCCCGCTGACCGTCAGCATAGGCGGAACGCTCTGCGCGGTCGGTGCCAGCGTGCGTGACATCATGCGCCGCGCCGATGCCAAGCTCTACGAAGCCAAGCGCGGCGGGCGCAATTTGGTGTTTCTCGACAAGGATGTGGCCCACGCCGCATAAAACATTGTCCACCTGTTTCTTCACGACAAAATTGGATTAGAAGAGGCGCTTCGCAAACAAACAGCGTGCGCTTCATGGAACTGTGGATTCCGATAACGATAGCTGCGGCCTTTCTGCAGAATTTGCGCTCGATGGCGCAAAAACATCTGAAGGGCGTGATGGGCACCACCGGTGCAACCTTCGTGCGCTTCGGTTTCGGCGTGCCGTTCGCAATCGTCTTCGTCGCGCTGCTTCATCTGGCCGCGGACTATCCGTTGCCTGCACTGAACGAGCGTTTCGCGCTTTGGGCTTTGATTGGCGGGCTGGCGCAGATCGCGGCGACATTTCTGCTGCTTTATCTGTTTTCGTTCCGCAATTTTGCGGTCGGTACGGCTTATTCAAGAACCGAACCTGCACAGGCGGCCCTCTTCGCATTGATATTCTTCGGCGAACGCGCATCGATTGGCGTTATCGCGGCAATCGTGATCAGCGTATTCGGCGTCATGCTGATTTCCGTCGCACCCGTTGCCGTGAACTGGCGCACGATGCTGTCATCCTTGGCAAGCCGGAATTCATTGATCGGCCTTGCATCGGGCATGTTCTTCGGCATTTCCGGCGTTGCCTATCGTGCTGCATCCCTGTCTCTGGATGGGCCGAATTTCATGATGCAGGCGGCCGTGACGCTGCTTTTCGTCATCATTTTCCAAAGCATCATCATGTTCGGCTGGATGCTCTGGAAGGAACCCGCAGAAATTGGCCGCATCGCCAAAGCCTGGAAGCCCGCGCTGTTCACCGGCTTTGTCGGCGCATCGGCATCCTTCGGCTGGTTCATGGCAATGACGCTGCAGCAGGCCGCAGTGGTGAAATCGCTGGCGCAGATCGAAATGCTCTTCACATTCGCCGCAACGATATTCTTCTTCAAGGAAAAGATCAGCCCGCTGGAGATAGCGGGCTGCATCCTGATCGTCGGTGGTATCCTGACGCTTCTGGCCTTTGGCTAAATCTCGGAAGGATCGAGCTGCGGCGCGTCCTTCCAGCGTTTCACGATGGCCTTCAGATCGGTTTTCGCGAACGCGTCACGCAATTTGTCGAAGGACGGCAGCACGAAATACGCGCGCTGGAATTTGTCGATTTCGTAACCGGTCCGCATCACCGTTTCGAGGTCGAACGGCACATGGTGCGCATCAGCGCCTTCCACCGCAAATTGCAGTTCCGTGAAAGACGACATCAGCCCGGCACCGAAGGCCTTCAGCGGTGCGCCGGGTTCCTGAATGAGCCCATATTCCGCGGTGTACCAGTAAAGCCGCGTAATCATCAGATCGCCGCCCAGCGCAATCACTTCTTCTGCTTTCTGGCCATACATCTGCATGAAATCGGCAAAAACCGGCTGCGTCAGGATCGGAACATGCCCGAAGAAGTCATGAAACATGTCCGGTTCGACGATGTAGTCGAGTTCGTCGCGCGTGCGCAGCCAGTTCGTTACCGGGAACCGCCGATTGGCGAGGTGATCGAAAAACGGTCCCGCCGGAATGAGGCCCGGAACGGCGACGATTTCCCAGCCTGTGAGCTCACGCAACCGCTCGCTGACCTTCCCGAAATCTGGAATTTTATCGAGAAGCCCGAGCGTTTCCACACCGTCGAGATAGGAATGATGCGCCAGCTTGCGGGTGAGCTTGATCTGGCGGTCGCATAGGGTGCGCCAGACATCCTGTTCGGCCTTCGAGTAGCTGTATTTCTGCACGACCGTAAAATCCGATCGGCAGGCCATGTAATCACCGCGCAGGCCCTGATCCGCGCATTCCCTGGCATAGGCTTCGACGCTGATATTCATCTCGATTTCCTCCCGTTTATCGAAGAGTAAGATGGAAAAGCGAGTGAAACCGGCTTAGTTTCTTCCGAAATGGTGACAGAATGAGTGGAATTCTCTCAATTTCTGGGTTTTGGAGAAGATGATGCGCAGTTTCGACGAGTTTGAAATCAAGATCCTGAACATTCTCCAGCGCGACGGGCGCAAATCCGTAACGGAGCTGGCGCAGGAAGTCGGGCTTTCTGCAACGCCCTGCGCACGCCGCTTCGACGCGCTTCAGGACAGCGGTGTCATCAAGGGCTTCTCGGCCAATCTCAGCAGAAGGGCGTTGGGGCTTGCCGTCGAGGTCTTCGTGCAGGTTCGGCTGACCAGCCACAGCGACGGTTCGCCGGAACGCTTCATCGCAGCCGTCCGCGATATGGATGAGGTGTCATCCTGCTGGACGATGACGGGCGATCACGACTTCCTGCTGCATGTCATGGTGGCGTCCGTCGATGATCTGAACGACTTCGTCATGCACCGGCTGATGCGGCTGGCCGGTGTCCGTGACGTCCACACGCAACTGGTGCTGCAGAACATCAAAGGCCCCGGCCACATACCTTTGCAGCATTTGCGGAGTTGAGTCGGGTTACGCAGCTTCGACCTTTGGTCCGGGGCGGGTTTGATCGCCACGTCCTGCGAGAAGGCCTTCCACGGAAATGTCCTCGTGGAGCTCTTCCCAATGTAGTCCGCGGCTGCTGATGGCAACATTATCGCGCTGCGAGGAAGTCGCGTGGAGAAGCCGTGGAAACCATGCAAGCGGCACACTCAATGTGCGGCCATCGGAAAGATCGACCCACATGCTGTCCTGATCGAAGCGGACTTGTGTTGCTCTAACCAAAGAATTCATCCCACGCACTCGCTATCTCGTCGCGGCGTTGCTCAATGATTTCCGTAAGCTCACGCAGGGTCTTCGCATTGAACCCGTCATTATAGTCTACCAGAACATCGGGCCAGAGCCAAAACTTGGCGTCGATGCCGTCTTTCACGACGTGAATGTGCATCGGTTCGCGGGGGTCGCCCTCATTGGAATAGAAGAGAAACCGGAAACCCTTGTAGCGGAAGACGACCGGCATTCTCTTCGTCTCCGGTTCAAGGAACGATCAGCGTACCTGCGCCGTGCTCGGTGAAGAGTTCGAGCAGCACCGAATGCGGCGTCTTGCCGTTCAGGATCACGACGCCTTCGACACCGCGCTCGATGGCCTCGATGCAGGTTTCTACTTTCGGGATCATGCCGCCGGAAATCGTGCCGTCGCGGATGAGCGACCTTGCTTCGGCGACTGTCAACTCGTCGATCAGCTTCTTGTCCTTGTCGAGCACGCCGGGAACGTCGGTCAGGAACAGGAGGCGTGACGCGCCGAGCGCACCTGCAATGGCCCCTGCAAACGTATCTGCGTTGATGTTGTAGGTGTGGCCGTCACGGCCGGGCGCAACAGGTGCCAGCACCGGGATCATTTCGGAGCGTGCAAGCAAATCGAGCAGGGTGCGATCGACTTCTACCGGTTCGCCGACGAAACCGAGATCGAGCACTCGCTCGATGTTGGAGTCCGGGTCGACCACGGTCTTCTTGGCTTTTTCGGCAAAAACCATATTGCCGTCCTTGCCGCAAAGGCCGATTGCCCACTCGCCTTCGGCATTGATCAGCGCGACGATTTCCTTGTTGATCGAGCCTGCAAGGACCATCTCGACGATCTCGACCGTCCTCTGGTCGGTGACGCGCAAGCCGCCTTCGAATTTTGATTCGATGCCCATCTTGGTCAGCATCGCGCCGATCTGCGGGCCGCCGCCATGCACGACGATCGGATTGACGCCGGATTGCTTGAGCAGCGCGATGTCGCGCGCGAAAGCCTGGCCCAGCGCGGCATCGCCCATGGCGTGCCCGCCATATTTGACCACCACGGTCTTGTTCTCGTAACGCTGCATGAATGGCAGGGCGGCGGAAAGCAGACCCGCCTGCATCTCGGCGGTAGCCATGTCAGATTTCATGGAGTGTCCTCGCGGCAATTAATGCGCGGGGTCTTAGCGGTAAATCATGCCGGGGGCAAATGGTTCACGACCCGGAAAGCATTATGATTTAGGCTCTGTTTTGCGTTGAACCAAACCGTAGCCTTTGCGTTTCCACAAAATGCTGCTTGCAGCGGTATAAAATCAGCGATTGCAAATATTAGGCAGGATTCTAATTTGGTTGCGATGACTACTCAGGATATCACAAAGTTGATTGTCCGGACCTCCATGAGGGATCGCAGCGCGTTTGATCAGCTCTATCGTCAAACAAATTCGAAACTTTTTGGCGTGTGCCTCCGTGTCTTGAACAATCGAGCAGAAGCCGAGGAAGCGTTGCAGGAAGTCTACGTCAAGATATGGACGAAGGCTGATCGTTTCGCGGTCACGGACCTAAGCCCGATATCGTGGCTCGTGGCGATTGCCAGGAACCACGCGATAGATCGAATCCGGGCGAGACGGCAACCGACGACAGATATAGATGCCGCGTACGATATTGCCGACCCGTCACCAGACCCCGAGGCTTCGGCCATTGCGGGCGCGGAGGGAGAGCGTATCCATCATTGCCTGGAGGAACTTGAGCAGGATAGGGCGGCCGCCGTTCGCGGTGCCTATCTGACGGGCGAGAGTTATGCCGAACTGGCTGAGCGCCACGGCGTACCCCTCAACACGATGAGAACATGGCTGCGCCGCAGCCTGTTGAAACTGAGAGAATGCCTGGAAAGATGAGCTTCGCAGACGAAAACCTGCCCGAACGTGGAGACGGCGACATGATCGCCGCCGAATACGTGCTCGGCGTCTTGCCTGCGGACGAACGCAAGGCTGCCAGTGCTCGCGTCGAGACCGATCAGGACTTCGCGCGGCAGGTCGATGCCTGGACGGTACATCTTTCGCCGCTCAATGATGGCTACGCGCCCGTCGAGGCACCGGCATCGGTAAAGCAGGCGATAGATGCGCGCCTGTTCTCCTCGTCGGCCAAAACAACCGAGAGCAAAGCCGGACTTTGGTTGAGCCTCGCCTTCTGGCGCGGGCTTGCCACCGCTGCCGTGGCCGCTCTCGCGATTTATATCGCGGTTCCTTATGTCAGCCCTCCGGCAACCACGCCGCCGATGCGGATGGTGGCTTCACTGGCAGCCGACAACAGCGATGTGCGCTATCTCGCAATGTATGACGAGGCGCGGGGCGAGGTTTCGCTGTCGCATGTCTCCGGGGAGCGCGAAAGCGGCAAGGATTTCGAGCTTTGGATGATCGAGGGCGACAATGCTCCGGTCTCGATGGGTGTCATCCCCGCCGGTGCTTCCGTTCACATGAAGATGGAAATGGATGAGGCCGCACGCCAGAAACTGGCAGGCGGTGCGGTTCTCGCAGTCAGTCTTGAGCCGCAGGGCGGCTCCCCCACCGGCCAGCCGACCGGCCCAGTTGTAGCGGCGGGCGATTTGAGAAACATCTAAGACGACAAAGTTTTCCTCATGTAAATGCAAGTCGTGTTCTGCATCTGTAAGGGTGCGGTGCGCGGCTTTATTTTTATTTTAAAGGTTTTCGTAAAGACGAAGGCGGCTTTATTTTCTGTAAATCGCAAAAAAATCAAAACTTTTTTTGCGCAGCCGGAAACTTGTAGATTTTCTTTCCGTATCTCCTTGCGCCCCACAGAGGGAAACAATCCAGGGAGTTTTTCCAAATGCGTAAACTAACCTCCATCCTCTTCGCCAGCGCCGTTGCTTTTTCCGCACTGGCAGGTTCTGCCTATGCCGAAAATCCGAAGGTCGGCGGTGCGGCAATGTTTACCGACAAGAACATCGTTGAAAATGCGATGAATTCGAAAGATCACACCACGCTGGTTGCAGCAGTTAAGGCAGCAGGCCTGGTCGAGACGCTGCAGGGCGCAGGCCCGTTCACCGTTCTGGCACCAACCAATGAAGCCTTCGAGGCGCTGCCAGCAGGCACGGTCGACACGCTTCTGAAGCCAGAAAACAAGGATCAGCTCACCAAGGTTCTGACCTGCCACGTCATCGGCGCAAAGGCGATGTCGGCCGACGTGATGAAGATGGTCAAGGATGATGGCGGCGAGCACAAGGTCAAGACAGTCGGCGGCTGCGAACTGACGCTCAAGGACACCGGCGGCAAAGTCACCGTAACCGATGAAAACGGCAATGTTGCAAATGTAACTATCGCCGATGTCGAACAGTCGAACGGCGTCATTCACGTCATCGACAAGGTGCTTCTTCCCAAGATGTGATCGGCCGTCTCAGGCCAGCACGTTGAAAGGGCCGGGAAACCGGCCCTTTTTTTCTTTTGAGCGGTTTCTGTTTGACGCAATCGCGAGGCACCCCCCTCTGCCCTGCCGGGCATCTCCCCCTCAAGGGGGGAGATTATCCTGTCATGAATGCACGGCACCAATCGCTGATGTTGCAGAATGAAACCAGATAGCGATGTCAGCCAATCTCCACCCTTGAGGGGGAGATGTCCGGCAGGACAGAGGGGGGTGATGTCCCGCCAGCGCTTCTAATGAAGCGCTCTAATGGCTGATCGCAAACATGATTGCGGCGCGAAGCTCGTCGATATTTTCGGATTTTTCTGAAGAAGTCGCGATGATTTCGGGAAAAGCGGCGGGTCTTTTGCGAATTTTCTCGGCGGTTTCTTCGATCAGGCGCGGTATGCCCGCCACTTTTATCTTGTCCGTCTTGGTCAGCACGATCTGGTAGGAGACGGCGGCCTTATCGAGCAGGTCGAGGACGTCCGAGTCGTTCTTCTTGATGCCATGCCGGGAATCGATCAGCACATAGACGCGCTTCAGCGTCACGCGGCCCTTCAGATAGTCGAAGACGAGCTTCGTCCACAAATCCACCTGCTCCTTGGGAGCCTTGGCGTAGCCATAGCCCGGCATATCGACCAGGGCCATCGGCGGCAGGTCGCCCGGCTCACCTGAATAGCCGTCCGGCACGAAGTAGTTGAGCTCCTGCGTGCGGCCCGGCGTATTCGAGGTGCGGGCAAGCGCCTTTTGCCCGACCAGTGCATTGATCAGCGAGGATTTGCCGACATTCGAACGGCCGGCGAAAGCGATTTCCGACGGCCCTTCGGGCGGCAGGAACTTCATGGACGGCACGCCGCGGATGAAAATCCAGGGATTTGGAAAACTGTTCTCGTCGCGCGTCAAAACCGTACCACTCTTTCGATCATCAATCAGAAGCTTCCAGCCGGTCGATGTCGGCTCCCCGGATCGCTTCAAGGTTTCTGGTGATCTTGTCAACCGGCCAATCCCACCATGCGACCGCAAGCAGACGTTCGACCGTCTTTTCGTCGAAGCGCATCTTGACCGGCGTCGCCGGATTTCCGGCAGCGATGGAGTAGGGTGGCACATCACGGCTGACGACTGCGCGCGCAGCGACGATCGATCCGTGGCCGATCGTGACGCCGGGCAGAATGACGGATTCCATGCCGATCCAGACATCGTTGCCGACCACCGTGTCGCCGCGCAGTTCGCTTTTCCAGACTTCCGGGTCGAAACCCTTCTCCCAGCCCTGGCCGAATATGTTGAAGGGAAAGGTGGAAAACCCGGCGAGCGTGTGGTTTGCGCCGTTCATCACGAACTTCGCGCCCTCGGCTATCGCGCAGAACTTTCCGATTACGAGCTTGTCGCCGATGAATGTGTAGTGATGAAGCACGCATTTCTCGACGAAACGGTCGGGGCCGTCAGGGTCGTCGTAATAGGTGAAATCGCCAATCTCGACATTCGGTGCGTTGACCAGAGGCTTGAGAAAACCGACTCGCTTGAAAAGGGTGGGGTGCTTCGTTTGTGGGCTAGGTCCGTGCATGTCGTCCTCCGGTCATTACGCAATTAGTCTAGACGGAAATGGTTTCCCCCGCATTCCACAATAGGAGTTTCACAATTAACACGGCCCGGTTGCAAACGGGAAATTTGCCATTTCACGTTGGAAAACCCGTTGAACATAAAAAAAAGCCCGGTCGAGCCGGGCTTTTTTGTTTGGAGTTCCGGCTATTCCGCCGGCGTCGGTTTTTTCTTGAAGAGACCGATCAGATTGTCCCAGAGCTCGATCTTCGCGCCCTGGCGCTTCATGATCACGCCCTGCTGGAGGATCGAAAGCGAGTTGTTCCAGGCCCAGTAGATCACCAGACCGGCTGGGAACGATGCCAGCATGAAGGTGAAGATCACCGGCATCCAGTTGAAAATCATCTGCTGCGTCGGGTCTGGCGGCGTCGGGTTCATGCGCATCTGGAGGAACATGGTGACACCCATGATGAGCGGCCATACGCCGATATGCAGGTATTGCGGCACCATGAACGGCAACAGGCCGAACAAATTGAACAAGGATGTCGGGTCCGGTGCTGCAAGATCCTGAATCCAGCCGAAGAAGGGCGCGTGGCGCATCTCGATGGTGATGTAGAGAACCTTGTAGAGCGCGAAGAAGACAGGGATCTGGATGAGGATCGGCCAGCAGCCTGCAAGCGGATTGATCTTTTCCGTCTTGTACAGCTCCATCATCGCCTGCTGCTGCTTCATCTTGTCATCCGCATATTTCTCGCGGATTTCCAGCATCTTCGGCTGAACCTTCTTCATGTTCGCCATCGAAGCATAAGACTTGTTGGCAAGCGGGAAGAAGATGAGCTTGACGACGACGGTCGTTGCCAGAATGGCAAGACCGAAATTGCCGAGCATCTTGTAGAGCGTGTCGATCAGCCAGAACATCGGCTTGGTGATGAAGTAGAACCAGCCCCAGTCGATCAGAAGTTCGAACTGGCGTACGCCGCGGTCTTTTTCATAGCCGTCAATCTTGGCGACTTCTTTGGCACCGGCGAACACCAGAGTTTCGACATTTGTGGACTGTCCGGCATCGATGGTGATCGCGTCGGAAAGATAGTCGGACTGGAAGCGCGAGCGGCCATCCGAGAAGTAGCCGAAACGCGGCTGGAATTCATGCGTCTTTGAAGGAATGAGCGTTACCGCCCAATACTTGTCGGTAATGCCGAGCCAGCCATCGCTGGACTTGCCCGGCTTGACCTCTTTGTCGTCCTCGATCTTGGAGTATTTGATCTCCTGCAGGCCTTCGGTGCCGGTTACGCCGATCAGGCCTTCGTGAAGCACGTAGACGCTGGCGGTGCTTGGCTTGTCGAAGCGCGTCACGCGGCCATAGTTGGACAGCGAAACGCTGGTGCCGCTCGTATTGGCGACCGTGTCGGAAACCGTGAACATGTAGTCCGCATCGACGGATACGACGCGCGTGAAGGTCAGGCCCTTGTCGTTGGTGAAGGTCAGCGTGACAGGGGTGTCCGGCGTCAGCGTCTGGTTGGCTGCGGCAGTCCAGGTGGTCTGCGGGCCGGGAACGTCGCCGCTCGCCTCGTTGCCCACATAGCCGACTTCGGCATAATAGCCATTGGGCAGCGATTGCGGGTTGAGCAGGTCGATGATCGGCGAATTCTTGTCTACCGTAAGCGTGTAATCCTTCAGGCGAAGGTCGTCGATGCGCGCGCCGGTAAGATTGAGGGAGCCTTCAAGGCTCGGCGTCTCGATCTGAATGCGGGCCGATGCGGCAAGCGCCTGCTCGCGACCGACAGGCGTTGTGCCGTCCGTGCCGGGAATGCCGGGTACAGTGGCCTGCGGAGCGCCGGGAACGGCGGCGCCCGGTGCGGGGCTGCCTGGCTGCGCCTGTTGCTGCTGTGCCTGCTGTTGCTGCGCCTCGATCTGCGCGGCTTCGCGCTGACGTTCGATGCGCGGGTTCATGTAGAACACTTGCCACAGCGTGAGGACCAGCACCGAAAGCGCGATGGTGATGAGGAAATTGCGATTATTTTGCATCGGGGGCCTTTGGTCCTAACGCGTTCCGCGAATTCGTCTTGAAAGCTCTGACGCGAGCTTCTCGAATGGCGCGTTTAGTATTTCGCCGCGGCCGACGATCACATAATCCGTGCCGGGCGTCATGTCACCTGCGGCATGTACGCGTACGGCCTCGCGTATGCGCCGCCTGATGCGATTGCGAATGACGGCATTGCCGACTTTTTTGGTAACTGTAATGCCGAAACGCGGCGCTTGTTCATCGCCGCGATTTAGCACTTCCAGCAGCATCAGTGGTCCGCGGCGTTTTTCACCGCGTCTGACAGCCAGAAACTCCGCACGTTTGCGGAGCCTGGCAGGGAGCTTGAGGGCAGCCGTTTCCGGCAACGTCTCGTCTTCCCTTATGCTGAAAGCCGCTTGCGGCCGCGGTTGCGGCGAGCTGCGACGACGCTGCGACCGCCCTTGGTTGCCATGCGAGAACGGAAACCATGACGGCGTTTGCGAACGAGTTTGGACGGCTGATATGTACGCTTCATTTCTTTTAATACCGCGGGGTGCGGCCCTTCTTAATTCTGTCACTTGGTAACAGGAGCTTTCGCCGGGCTTTCTTCAACGCAATGCAAATTGCGCCAGACGATAAGGCCCAAGCGTGGCGGGCTTATAAAAAGAAGGTGCCTGAAAGTCAATTGCCGACCGTTGCATAGACGGTTGCAGCTTTACTTCATCCGAAACACTTTGCGGCTCGTATACGTGTCTTGCAAACAACACAAACCGAAATCTTTCGTGCGTCAGCCGGCGAAATTGGAAAATCCGCCTTAATCGCCTAGTTTAGATGTCGAAAGACCACTGCCGCGAATCCATGTTGGCCCGGTGTGGCAAGTTAGACAGGCATTTATGAGCGAAGAAACCGTTTCCGAGAAAAAGTGCGGCACATCGCGCATGGTGCCGTTGTCGCGCGGCCTGTCGACCAAGCTTCTCATTCTGACGGTCATTTTCGTCCTTATTGCGGAAATCCTGATTTTCTTCCCCGCTATCGCGAATTTCCGCATTCGCTGGCTGGAAGAACGGCTGAACACGGCCGCAGCACTATCCATCGTGCTCGTTCAGGAAGACGCGATGGAGCTTTCACGCCCCGTGCAGAACGATGTTCTGGCATCCATCGGTGCGAAGGCAATTGCCGTGCGCGATGGCGGCGTCTCGCGGCTTCTGGCGACCACTGAAATGCCGCCGACCGTCGATGAGCATGTCAACCTTGCCGATGTCGCGCCATTATCTGCCATGGTCGATGCGCTCGATACGCTGGTGCGCGGCGGGGACCGGATGCTGCGCGTCTATGGCCCTGTCGGCGACAGTACCAAGGAATTCGAACTGATCATGCCCGACAAGAAGTTGCGGGCGGCGATGCTGAACTTCTCCAAAATTCTCGCATTTCTTTCCCTTTTGATATCGCTTTTCACGGCAATGCTGGTCTTCTACGCGATTGACCGCAAAATGATCAGGCCAATCCGAAAGATAACGCGTTCGATGCTCGCCTTCTCGGAGGAGCCGGATAATCCGGGGCACATCATCGAGCCTGAGGGCAGGGCTGATGAACTCGGCGTTGCGGAACGCGAGCTGGCGAGAATGCAGATACGGCTTCAAAAAACGCTTGGTGAGCAGAAGCATCTTGCCGATCTTGGCCTGGCCGTTTCCAAGATCAATCACGACATGCGCAACATATTGGCGTCGGCGCAGCTCATGTCCGACCGGCTGAACATGGTGAAAGATCCGACCGTGCAGGCATTCGTACCAAAACTGATGCGCACGATCGACCGCGCCGTCTCCTATTCCGAAGGCGTTTTGACCTATGGACGAACGCAGGAAGCGGCACCCTCGCGGCGACGGCTACGGCTTCGGCAGGTGGTCGATGAGGTTCATGGCATGCTTGGCATCGCTTCCGATCAGGACATAGAGTTCTTCAACGAGATCGAACACACGTTCGAGATCGATGCCGACGCCGAACAGCTTTTCCGCGTCTTGAACAATCTTTGCCGAAACGCTGTCGAGGCGATGTCGGCAGATAAAGAGAGCGCGATCGTGCGCCGCCTGACCGTTTCTGCCGAGCGTGAGGGCAGCGTGTGCCGCGTGATGGTGGCCGATACCGGTCCCGGCCTCCCGCAGAAGGCGCGTGAAAACCTGTTCGCGGCGTTCAGGGGATCGGCACGCAGCGGCGGCACCGGCCTGGGGCTGGCCATCGCCCATGAACTGGTCCGCGCTCATAGCGGCTCGATAGAGCTTGTGGAGAGCGTCGGCGGCAAGACTGTGTTCGCAGTGACGATTCCCGATCAGCCCGTGCGTCTCGAGGAAGCCCGCAACTCTATGCGCCGCCCGGCCTAAGGCCCAGGGATTTCGCGCCGGGCCGGATTTTAGCCGGTTTCGCACAGGCTGCCCTTAGGGGATGCAAAATTCCTCCCAACTTTTAGCAGATGCCCGCTTGCAATTCTTTTCGGCAGTGGGTAGGTACCGTCTCGCAAACGCAGCGGGCTACTGCCTGTTCGTTTCTGACCGCATCTTAGCGGTATGCGCGCCCGTAGCTCAGCTGGATAGAGCACCAGACTACGAATCTGGGGGTCAGAGGTTCGAATCCTTTCGGGCGCGCCATTTTACTTCATTTGTTGATTGTCGGGTATTTGGTCTTGCGGGCCGTAAGGATACCCTTTTTGCCAAAGGTAAATTGCCTTTGACAATCTTGGCTGCGTATCAATTCCTAACGATTGAGCGAGTGCAGGCTTTCAATCATGGGTTTGCTTTCCGATAGCAGGGCATCATCGTAGTTTCTGCCGCGGAACGTCATGTTGAAAGCGACCAGCGGACGGGTTCCAATCATGGTGTAAGCGCTGGCACCGCCACCGTTGACTGTGCCATCGGAACCTATTTTACGAAGGCCGTAATAAACAGCTTGCTGATCGTGATTGACAAGTGCGCTCCCGTCCTGCGTTGGATTGTTCAGAAATTGGCTTACCGGCGTGTAGCGGTCCTTGTCTCGGGTGACCAGAGCCGCAACAAATCCACTGAGAGTGTCGGATATCGGCGGATTGTTCGTCGGAAGTCTCTGCATCTCGACGACTGACAACATTTGCCGGGGCGGTGAGGAGCGGTCGCCCTTTCTGATTGTGTTTAATGCAGCGCAATCGATCCACACCGCAAGCAGATCGGCGCCTCCGGTTCCAAAAGGATTGGTGCGCCAGATCTGCTCGTCGGCTCCGCCCAGAGCTGGATCAACCCGGCAAAGGCCCGGTGGCGGATTGAAAGACAATCGGCTTCCGTCGGGCGTTGTTAAAATCTGTGGTTCTGGCTGAGCGTCTGCACTTGAAACAGGTAGGGGGTCCGGTACGAAATTGACCGTGACTTCTCCCTGAATGCCCAGCCCGGCATAAGGCTGACATTTCAAAATCGCACGAACCGCCGCTTTCGCAAATGTGTCGTTTATCGGTCCATCGCCCTTATGGACTACCACTGGGCTCCCCTTCAGAGAGCCGTCCTGTTCGAGCATGGCAGAAACAATGGTCTTTTCCGTAGCGCCGGGCGGCGGCGTGAAACAGGATACGACCTTTTCCTTGAATTTGGACGTACTCGGAGCGTCCTGCGCCAGCACTTGCCCTTGCGCGAGCGTCAATAGCCCTGCGGCCATTACCAAGCCACGCAAGAGCTTTCCGTGCCGAACGAACAAAAGCTGGAAATTTTTCATCGTACTTTCCTGTCTTCTGCGCGTCATGGAAGCTTTGGCAGCAATGGCGACCGCTCGAACTTCCGCAGCTTTTCGACGAATGCATCAACGTCCTTAAAAACGCGCGCGTTGTTGATGCCGGAGGCTTCAAAATCGTCGACCAGCAAGAGCGACGGATCACCGCCGCCGCGATAATCCAACAGCACCAGATCATCGCGCTTGGCGTTCAACACGATCAGCTTGTCGGCACCGGCGATCGTCTCATGCCAGGGCGTTTCCCCCGGCGGAAAATCGATGCGCCGCGAAAGCTCGGCCAGCTTCGAGGCATATTCCAGCGGCGCCAGTTCCTCGAAGGGCTGGATCTCCTTGTCCGGACCGTCATCCAGAAAGCGGTACATTACATCGCCTCCGTTCCTGGCCTTCCATAGCGCCTTGACCGCCTCGGGCAGCTTTGCACCGATCCGCTTTTCCGTCTCGGCGATCAGCGCGTCGTCGGCAGCGGTTTTCGGCTGCCAGCCGTCGTCGCGCCCTTGCGCCATATTGGCGAAGGGATGGTTGGCTGTGCCCCAGAAAGCCGCCGCCCGGTTCTCCCGCGGCAAAGTCCCCAGCGGCTTGCTGCGGTACATCTCGCGATTGAACGGGCGAAGCGGTTCCTTCTTCGGTCGACGCAACGCCTTGAAGAAATCATCGAATGTGTCGAACGCAATGTCGGGCAGATCGCCATTCTTGTCGAAGTCGACGATCGAAACCCTGGGTTCGCCGGGCTTCGAATAATCGAGCAAGGTCATGTCGCCATAGCGCGCCTGAAGCACAAGCAGCTTGTCGGCATTGGCGGGAAACTCATCCGGGTCCTCGGTGAAGTCTTCATAATGCTCGCGCACGGTGCGCAGCCTGTCCAGTGGATTGAGGCTGGAGTAATCGATGCTGAAGGCCCCGCGCCAATCGTCATAGACCGGTCCCGGCTTGGCTTTCAGCGGCACATAGAGCTCGCCGACATTGCCTCCGTTCATGACGCGGTAGAGCCCGCGCAGGCTTTGCGGCAGTCGAAAACCGATCCGCTCTTCGGCAGCGGTGATCTCCGCATCGCTTGCCGTCAGCAAAGGTTTAGCAACGCGTCTGCCGCGCCCCTCCAGCACTTCGCGCACCGGATCGGGTCGCCAATATCCTGGCGAGGTGAAGAATGTTTCCGATGTCAGCGGGTTCGGATCGATGTCTAGCTCCACCTCTTCATCCCGGTCCGGCTGGTTTGCGGCTTGCGCGGTGCCTGCCTGCTGAAACGCAGCGGGAGCATCTCCTTCAAGGCTGATGATGGCGAGGGAGCAGATCAGGCAGATCACAAACATGAGACCGACGCCAAGAACGTCTCCCGAGCCGAAACTGGCGATAGGAGCCGGTGCGATGAGCTGCGCCAGCCCAAGTCCGATCAGGTAGAGAACGTAGCCGAGAATTAGCTGGATAGGCAGCGTCGTCAGCACGCTCAGCATGATGGACTTCGTTCCACCGGCGCGCCATGCAGCTCGCCACTGTCGAAATTTGCCCAGCACATAAAGCAAGGTCAGCACCGGCGTCGCCAGCACGACGATCCAGGGTGAGCGGCTCAGATACCCCGCTGCGATGAGCGATATCACAACTGTCAGCGCTGCGACGATACGCAATGTCCCGGCAATATTGCTGCCCATCCGTGTATCCTTTGGCCACTTGCAACCATGGCACCTTATTCGGCAGAAACCATCAAGGCTACGGCGCCTGCGGTATTTCTCGGCTGTGGTGATTTCCAGCAACGTATAGTGCGCCGTCAATTTACACGGGCTTCGCAAGAAGCCCTCTAGCTAGGGCACGGAAGGTTTCGGCAGCATCGTCACTGGCAGCGATCCAGAGGGCGGCATTGAGCGCGCCGCGGCGGATTGCGGAGTGATCATGGCGCTCCCGATGTTGAAAAAGATCATCGCTGCAAACGACGATAAATCTATTGCAATGAATTTCGTTTGACATTCGATCATGGTTCGAAATAATCGCGGAATGTTTCGTAATGAGGGAGGTTCATTGCGCTTCGAAAGTCGAAAGGGCGAGCAAAGTAGCCCTACTTGCCCGCGTAACGCCTTCTTTGATGGACGTTCGGTGAAATTTCGGCGACGATCAGCTTTCAACCTGAATATGGGCTGTGGCTGAGGGGAATTGGATAAAACGGCGCGCAGCCTGCTGCATCAAGAATAACAATAGCAGGCGCGTTGAAATGACATTTTGGAATTGGAAAGCGTGAGTAGTACGGCGGGCGAATAAGCGACCGTCGAGCATAAAGCCTGGGAGGAGGCGGAATGCTGGAACTCAAGAACGTGACCAAAAGCGTGGCTGGCGTGGATCATATCCACGACGTATCGCTGTCGCTTCATCCAGGCACGCTCAACGTGTTGCTCGGCCCGACGCTTTCGGGAAAAACCAGCCTTATGCGCCTGATGGCCGGGCTCGACCGACCGACTTCCGGGACGGTCTGGATCGACGGCAAGGATGTGACCGGCGTGCCGGTGCAGAAACGCGCCGTGGCCATGGTCTACCAGCAATTCATCAATTATCCGGCGATGAGCGTCTACGAGAACATCGCCTCGCCGCTGCGGGTCGCGGGTGTCGACAAAGCGACCATAGACAAGAAAGTCCGCGAAGCGGCCAATCTCCTGAAACTGACGCCTTATCTCGAACGCACGCCGTTGAATCTTTCCGGCGGGCAGCAACAGCGCACGGCGCTGGCCCGCGCCATGGTCAAGCAGGCGGGGCTGGTGCTGCTCGACGAGCCGCTGGCCAATCTGGACTACAAGCTGCGCGAGGAATTGCGCGCCGAACTGCCGCGCATATTCGCCGAAACCGGCGCGATTTTCGTTTATGCGACGACCGAACCGCATGAGGCGCTGCTTCTTGGCGGCAATACTGCGACGCTTTCCGAAGGCAGGGTCACGCAGTTCGGGCTTACGATCGATGTGTTCAGGCGGCCCGAAGATTTGATTACGGCCAGAACTTTTTCCGATCCGCCGCTCAATACGATCGTTTTGGAGAAGCGCGGGCGCAGCTTCGTGCTCGATGGCGGGGTCGATCTCGCCGTTCCTGCTTCGCTGGGCGACATTCCCGACGCCAGCTACACGGTCGGTTTCCAGCCGCATCATCTGTCGCTGCAAAAGCGTTCGCCGGATGCAGTGCCGGTGCGTGCGACTGTTCAGGTTACGGAAATCACCGGGTCTGAAAGCTTCGTGCATGTCGATTTCGCCGATATGCGCTGGGTGATGCTGACGCCGGGCATCCACATTTTCGAGCCGGGCGAAACCGTCGAAGTGTTCATCGATCCGCGCCACATCATGGTGTTCGGGGCCGATGGCCGCGCGATGCATGCCGCGCAAATGGCGGCGTGAGGGGAGACCGGGATGGCACGCATCGATCTCGACCATATCCGCCACGCCTACGGAGCCAATCCGAAGTCGGAAGCCGATTATGCGCTGAAGGAGGTGCACCATACGTTTGAGGATGGCAGCGCCTATGCGCTGCTAGGCCCTTCCGGTTGCGGCAAGACGACCCTGCTCAACATCATTTCCGGCCTTCTGCATCCCTCGCATGGAAAGCTGCTTTTCGATGGGCGCGACGTGACACGCGCCTCGACGCAGGAACGCAATATTGCGCAGGTGTTCCAGTTTCCGGTCATCTACGACACGATGACGGTCTACGACAATCTGGCGTTTCCGCTGCGCAATCGCGGCGTGAACGAAGCCGATGTCGACCGCAAGGTGCGCGAGATTCTGGCGATGACGGACCTCGAAGAGCGCGCGCATCGCAAGGCGCGCGGGCTGACGGCGGACCAGAAACAGAAGATCTCGCTTGGCCGCGGTCTGGTGCGTTCGGATGTGAATGCGATCCTGTTCGACGAACCACTGACGGTCATCGATCCGCATATGAAATGGCAGTTGCGCTCGCAGTTGAAGCAGCTTCACAAACGCTTCGGCTACACGATGGTTTACGTCACGCACGACCAGACCGAGGCGCTGACCTTCGCCGAGCATGTCGTGGTGATGTTCGATGGTCAGATCGTGCAGATCGGCACGCCGCACGAATTGTTCGAGCGGCCCCGGCACACATTCGTCGGCTATTTCATCGGCTCGCCGGGTATGAATGTCATGCCCGCCACGCTGGACGGGCGAACCGCGCGGGTCGGCAGCCAGACCATCGAATTGCCCGGTGCGCCATCCGCTGTCGCCGGTTCGCTTGAACTCGGCGTGCGGCCCGAATTCGTAAAGCTCGGACGCGAGGGCATGCTGGTGACTGTCTCCAAGGTCGAGGACATCGGGCGCCAGAAAATCGTGCGCGGAACCTTCGAAGGGCGTGAGATCGCGGCTTTGCTCGGCGAGGATGATGAGGTTCCGGCAGAACCGCGCATCCGCTTCGATCCGGCGGGCATCAACCTCTACGCTGACTCTTGGCGGGTCGAACTTGGGCGCGCCGAACTCGGACGAGACGGGGCGGGGGGCTGATCATGGAAAAAAGCTGGAACAATCGCGCCTGGTTCATGGTCCTGCCGGTTCTCGTGCTGGTCGCATTTTCGGCGGTGATCCCGCTTATGACGGTCGTCAATTATTCAGTGCAGGACACGTTCGGCAACAACCAGTTCTTCTGGGCCGGAACCGAATGGTTCGAGGAAATCCTGACCTCATCCCGTTTCTGGGAAGCGATGGGGCGGAACCTGATTTTCTCAGGGATTATTCTGGCGATCGAAATACCGCTCGGCATTTTCATCGCGCTCAACATGCCGAAATCCGGCTGGGGCGTGCCGGTGTGTCTCGTTCTGATGTCTCTGCCGCTGCTCATTCCGTGGAATGTGGTTGGCACGATCTGGCAGGTTTTCGGCCGCGTCGATATCGGCCTGCTCGGCTATGTGCTGACGTCGCTCGGCTTCGACTATAATTACGTCAACGACCCGTTCGACGCCTGGGTGACGGTAATCGTCATGGATGTCTGGCACTGGACGAGTCTTGTCGTGCTGCTCTGCTATGCCGGTCTCGTCTCGATCCCGGATGCTTATTATCAGGCGGCCAAGATCGACGGCGCATCGCGCTGGGCCGTGTTTCGCTACATCCAGCTTCCGAAGATGAACCGCGTGCTGCTGATTGCCGTGCTGCTGCGCTTCATGGACAGCTTCATGATCTACACCGAGCCCTTCGTCGTGACCGGCGGCGGACCCGGCAATTCCACGACATTCCTGTCGATCGACCTCGTGAAGATCGCGGTCGGCCAGTTCGATCTTGGACCGGCGGCGGCCATGTCGCTGATCTACTTCCTGATCATCCTTCTGCTGTCATGGGTGTTCTACACCGTCATGACCAATTACGACGCGGAGCGGTGAGATGGTGAATTTGAACGCCACGTCCGAAACCGTACTGCGCAATAATGATGCGGGCGGAGCCATTGCGCCAGTCGATACGGCCCTTGCGAGGCGCATGCGGCGTCGCGGAGATGAGTCACGGCTCTGGTGGCTGGTGCCGACCATCTACATCATCTTCCTGATGCTGCCGATTTATTGGCTCATCAATATGAGTTTCAAGACCAATCAGGAAATTCTGGGCGCTTTTTCGCTGTGGCCGCAGAACCCGACACTGCGAAATTACGCGGTGATCTTCACCGACCCGTCCTGGTACAAGGGCTACATCAACTCCATCATCTATGTGGTCATGAACACGGTGATCTCGGTGTCCGTGGCGCTGCCTGCGGCTTACGCCTTTTCGCGCTACCGGTTCCTTGGCGACAAGCATCTGTTCTTCTGGCTGCTCACCAACCGCATGGCACCGCCTGCCGTTTTCGTGCTGCCTTTCTTCCAGCTTTATTCGGCCTTCGGCCTGATCGACACGCATATCGCGGTCGCGCTGGCGCACTGCCTGTTCAATGTGCCGCTGGCGGTCTGGATATTGGAAGGTTTCATGTCGGGCGTACCGAAGGAAATCGACGAAACGGCCTATATCGACGGCTATTCCTTCCCGCGCTTCTTCGTAAAGATATTCATGCCGCTGATCGCGTCGGGCATCGGCGTTGCTGCCTTCTTCTGCTTCATGTTCTCATGGGTCGAACTGCTGATCGCGCGCACGCTGACGACGACGGACGCGAAGCCTATTGCGGCAATCATGACGCGTACGGTCTCGGCTTCGGGAATGGATTGGGGGGTACTGGCGGCGGCAGGCGTGTTGACGATTATTCCGGGTGCGCTCGTCATCTGGTTCGTACGCAATTACATCGCCAAGGGCTTTGCCCTGGGGAGGGTGTGATGGGCTTAGTGAGCAAAAATCACCCCCCTCTGGCCTGCCGGCCATCTCCCCCTCAAGGGGGGAGATTATTCTCCTCATTGCCGCAGCTAATCTCCCCCCTTGAGGGGGAGATGGCCGGCAGGCCAGAGGGGGGTGGACCGGTTTCGTACCATCATCCGGAGGCACTCTCATGAACCTCTCATGGATGGCATGGACCGTGCCGACCGCGCTCTTCTTCGTTACCATATTGGCGCTGCTGATTGCCATGTCGGTCTGGGAATATGTCTCGCCCGGCGGCAATCCGCGCATTGGCCTGCTGCGCTTCGAGACGACGCGCGGCGACCGGCTGTTCATATCGCTGCTTGGCGCAGCGTTCATTCATCTCGCCTGGCTCGGGCTTGTCGGTCCGGATCTGTGGTGGGCAACGGCTCTGTCGGTGGCTTACGCCATCGGCGTATTCCGCTTCGTCTGATCAGCGAAACGGAGGGAGGAAGATCGACCGCGTCGATAGCTGGCTTCGCGGGGGCAAGAAACAGACAGCGAACCTTGTTTCAACGGGAGGAACTGATGAAACGTAATATTCTGGCTACGACGACGGCCATGGCACTGCTGGTTTTCACCGGCAGCGCTTTTGCCGACATGGACGCTGCGAAGAAATTCCTGGACGCCGAGATCGGCGATATGTCCGCGCTGGACCGCGCGGCGCAGGAAGCTGAAATGCAATGGTTCATCGATGCCGCGAAGCCTTTTGCCGGCATGGACATCAAGGTCGTTTCTGAAACGATCACCACGCATGAATATGAATCGAAGACGCTGGCCAAGGCGTTCTCGGAAATCACCGGCATCAAGCTGACGCATGATCTCATCGGCGAAGGCGACGTGGTGGAAAAACTGCAGACGCAGATGCAGTCGGGTGAAAACGTCTACGACGCCTATGTCAACGATTCCGATCTGATCGGCACGCATTGGCGCTACCAGCAGGCGCGCAACTTGACCGACTGGATGGCCAATGAAGGCAAGGACGTCACCAGCCCGACGCTCGACCTTGCCGATTTCATAGGCACATCTTTTACCACCGCGCCGGACGGCAAGCTCTACCAGCTTCCCGACCAGCAATTCGCGAACCTCTATTGGTTCCGGTACGACTGGTTCAACGACGAGAAGAACAAGGCCGATTTCAAGGAGAAGTACGGCTACGATCTCGGCGTGCCGGTCAACTGGTCGGCCTATGAAGACATCGCCGAATTCTTCACCGGACGCGAGATCGACGGCAAGAAGGTCTACGGCCATATGGATTATGGCAAAAAGGACCCGTCGCTCGGCTGGCGCTTCACCGACGCTTGGCTTTCGATGGCAGGCAATGGCGACAAGGGCATTCCTAACGGATTGCCGGTCGATGAATGGGGCATCAAGGTCGATGAGAATTCGCGCCCTGTCGGCTCCTGCGTCGCGCGTGGCGGCGATACGAACGGCCCGGCCGCGGTCTATTCCATCCAGAAATATCTGGATTGGATGAAGGCTTATGCACCACCGGAAGCACAAGGCATGACCTTCTCGGAAAGCGGTCCCGTTCCTGCGCAGGGCCAGATCGCGCAGCAGATCTTCTGGTACACGGCTTTCACCGCCGATGCCGTGAAGAAGGGTCTGCCCGTGGTCAATGAGGATGGCACGCCGAAATGGCGCATGGCTCCCTCGCCGCATGGCGTCTACTGGAAGGACGGCATGAAGCTTGGCTATCAGGATGTGGGTTCCTGGACATTGCTGAAATCCACGCCGGAAGATCGCGCCAAGGCGGCCTGGCTTTACGCCCAGTTCGTCACTTCGAAGACAGTCGATGTGAAGAAAAGCCATGTCGGCCTGACGCTCATCCGCGAATCTTCGATCCAGCACGAGAGCTTCACGAAGCGTGCGCCGGAGCTTGGTGGTCTGATCGAGTTCTACCGCTCGCCAGCCCGCAAGCAATGGTCGCCGACGGGCACGAACGTTCCTGATTATCCAAAGCTGGCACAGCTTTGGTGGCAGGCGATCGGCGATGCGTCGTCGGGTGCGAAAACCCCACAGGAAGCCATGGACTCGCTCTGCGCCGAGCAGGAAAAGGTCATGGAACGTCTTGAGCGCGCAGGCGTGCAGGGCGACATCGGTCCGAAAATGGCCGAAGAGCACGACATCGAGTTCTGGAACAAGGATGCCGTCGCAAAGGGCAATCTCGCTCCGCAGCTCAAGATCGAGAATGAAAAGGAAAAGCCGCAGACCATCAGCTATGACGAGCTGGTGAAAAGCTGGAATTGACCTGAGTTAAGTTACGGGGCGGAAAGGAAGGCGGCGCAAATGCCGCCTTCTTTTTAGCTTTTGCGGGAAGCGAAGGGCCAGTCGATGACCCCGCCCGCATGGAGCGCCCACCACACGAACACCGGCTGAAATGCCAGTCTGGGAATGTGATACATCCAGGCGAGGCTGCTGGCATCGACCGCCGATAGCCCGTCGATCGCATGCTTGATATTGGCCGGATAAACGCAGACGGCGTAAAGCGCCAATGCTACGCCAGCGAGCCAGCGAAACCTTGACGTGAGCAAAGCGGCAGCGCCGATGATTTCGCAAACGCCGGTCGCAAGGATCACGAAATGCGGGTAGGGCACCCAGGAAGGCGTGATGGCAAGCAGCGGTCCGGCGAACGGAAAGTGCAGAATACCTGCGAGCAGATAGATACCCGCCAGAACGAGCCGGGAGGTCCAGCGTTCAGGGGCCGCGAGACTAGTCACCGGCGATACGCTTTTCGACCTGTCGCGCGATCGCTTTGAGGTTGCGGCGCTTTCCGGCGATTTTTTCTATCGCCGCAACCGCCAGATCGTTTGCGATATAATCCGATTTGTGGCCGAGATTGCGGACCACGATCAGCTCCGATCCCTTGATCGCGCGCGAAAGCTGACGCGAGTGGATTTCGGGAGAAACAATGTCGTCCGTATCGCCCGTTATGATGATCGTCGGCACCTTGATCTCCGGATAGCGCGGTGAGACGCGCTTCGTCCAATCCTGAAGGTTCGCGATTTCCTTGGCATTGTGCCGGAAGGCTGCCGGTTGCAGCGATTGCATCGCCTTCGTTTCGGAAATGTAAGTGTCGGGGCGCTTGTTGGGCGCGAAGACGGCGTCGATCGCCGTGTTCATGGCAACCAGTCCGACAGCGGGTACGACCAAGCCGCTGAATACCCATCCGAGCACAGGCGCGCGCGCCGCCTGATAATACCACGCGACACCGCCCGGCCATGGGTAGACGGCGGGCGAGAGCAGAACGAGGCCTAGCACCTTGTCCTTGTGATTGAGCGCGAATGCGGCTGCGACCGCGCCGCCATAGGGATGGCCGACGATGATCGCTTTTTTGATCCCGCGCTTTTCCATGAGCGTTGCAATCGCATCTGCCTGACCATCCGGGAGCGTATTCGCCGCGCCGCCTACGTCGGAGCGCCCGTGTCCGGGCCTGTCAACGAACAGGAGTTGCGCACGCCCTTCGAGCTTTTCACGAAACGAGAAAATCGGATCGTAGAGGCTCGTGCTCGCGCCATGGATGAAGACGATCGGAGGAAGCTCCGCACGCCCCTTCGGTTCAAGCAGAACGCTGTTCAGCGTGTAGCCGCCAACATCGGTAAGCACCGCCGGCGTCTTTGGTTCTGCGACCGCCGCGCTCCAGCTTAAAAGGAGAGCAAACCATACGAAGATGACGCGGGATAGAAGACTGCGGTGAAACCTGAAATGCATGAAGATCCATGAATTGGCTGGCATGAAGGGCGCTGCGCTCTCGGCGCACAATCAACTATACGCACAAACGCGCGGTTTGGTTTCTCCGGCGCCTTTCACGAACGTCCGGGGCCGACAGCAATCAGCCAAATCTCAGCCGTGCATTGTGGATTCAGGCCGCCGCTGTTGAAAGGCAGCCACACCTCACCAGCATCACGAATGGAAGCTCAAGACGACATACAATATTACTTGACTCTTTTAGTCATATTTGTGAACCGCCTCGCACATATTTCATGCGCTTCGTACAAGGAGATCGGGTGTGCGGGTTGGACTGAGAAGAAATCGTCTGGGACGTATCCTTTTGGGCGGTGTTGCCCTGATCGGCCTAACTCAGGCCAGCTATGCGCAGGATGAGGAAAATCCGATCGTGCTCGACGCCATAAACGTCGAAGCTCAGAGTAACGACATCCTGAAACAGAGCGGTTATGTCGCCAAGGAGGACCGTATCGGCACGAAGGTCGATACGCCGATCGCCAAAATTCCTCAGGCGATTTCAGTGATCACGCAACGTCAGATCGAGGATCAGGAACCGCGGACGCTGAATGAGTCCCTGAACTATACGGCAGGGGCCAATCCCAACACTTTCGGTCTCGACACGCGCTACGACGCATTCTTCCTGCGCGGTTTCCCGGCCTATTACAACGGCATGTTCCGCGACGGTTTGCGCCAGTACAATGGTCCGTCCGCCTGGTTCAAGACCGAACCCTATGGCATTGAAGGCATCACGGTGCTGAAAGGTCCAGCCTCGTCGCTTTATGGCGTCAGCGGTCCGGGCGGCATCGTCAATGTCGTGACGAAGCGACCGAAGGAAGAGCAGTTCCGTGAAGTGGAGGTGCTTTTCGGCGAGCACGGCCGCGCACAGACCGGGTTCGATTTGTCCGGCCCGGTCAATGAAAGCGGCAGCATGCTCTATCGCTTCACCGGGCTTGGCCGGGTAAGCGACACTGAACTCCCCGCCTATCCCGATGACAAGATTTATCTGGCTCCGGCCTTCACGTTCAAGCCTGACGAAGACACGAAACTGACGATCCTCGGCGAATATTCCAAGAGCAAGGTCGGCGGAACGGCCATCTACTACAATCCTGCACCGGGCCAGATTTCCAATATCTACGAAGGCGACCCGGCCTGGAACGATTTCGACCAGGAACAGGCCCGCATAGGCTATGAATTCGAACACCGTTTCAACGACTGGCTGACCGTCCGCCAGAACCTGCGCTACAACACGGTAGACAGCGATCTGGAATATAGCGGCCACTATACGCTCGGCCCGGACCTGCCGCTTGAGCGTTTTTGGGGCCACTACACCGAGAAAATGAAGAACTTCGTCGTCGATAACATGGCGCAGTTTGAATTCGACACTGGCGCGGCCAAACACACAGCGGTCGCCGGGATCGACTACGCCTGGGCTGAGTACGACGCATATAGCGGCCTATCCTACGTTTCGGTGGATGACATAAAGGCTGCACCGGTTCCTTTTTCCGGCGGCCAGCGCATGAATCAGGTCGGCATCTATCTGCATGATCAGGTTGAGTGGAACGATTTCACGCTCTTTGCCAGCGGTCGTTACGACTGGGTCGATACAGATTCAAAGGACGCGGCTTTCACTGAAACGAACCAGAAGGACAGCGCGTTCTCAGGGCGTTTTGGGCTTTCCTATGCGACCGAATGGGGCATCATGCCCTATGTGAACTATTCGACCTCGTTCTCCCCAAATATCGGCCTCGTCTATGACGACGTTACCAGCGACGTCACCCGTTTTGCGCGGCCAACGAAGGCAACGCAGAAAGAGATCGGCATCAAATATGAGATTCCGGGCTACAACGCCGTCATAAGCGCGGCCCTGTTCGATATTGATCAGAAAGATGGTGTGGTTTTCGACGCCTCCACCGGCATAAACAAGCAGCGCCAGCTTGACCTCAATTCGCGCGGTTTCGAGCTGGAAGCCAATGCCACGCTGGACAATGGCCTCGGCATCATCGCCTCGTATACCAATCTTCGGATGAAGATCGAGCGCGGCGCGGAAGGCACGAACGGAAACGAGCTTTCCGCGACGCCCAATCACATCTTCTCGCTTTGGGGGCAGTATCAGTTCGAAAGCGGAACTCTCGAAGGGCTTGGTCTGGGTGCGGGCGTACGCGTCACCAGCAGCAGCTTCGGCGACGATTTCAATACGTACAAGAACGACGCGCGCGCATTGGTGGATGCGGCGGTTTCCTATGATTTCGGGTATCGGAATCCGGACCTGAAAGGTCTGAAACTTCAGGTGAACGCCAAGAATTTGTTCGACAAGCAGGAAGTCACTTGCTCGGCAGGCTTCTGCTATCGTGATGAAGGGCGCTCGGTCCTCGGCAGCCTGCGCTATCGTTTCTGATGTTGGACAAGGCTGAAGCGAAGGCCGCATCATCATCGCCGGTCGCCATTTTCACGGCGATCGGCGGTCTTTACGTGGCGCAGAGCATTATCGGCGGAATTACCTGGGCCGGTCTGCCGGCGGTCATGCGCAACGAGGGCATGTCGCTCGATCGCATCGGCCTGCTGTCGCTGATCGCATTGCCGTGGGCGCTGAAATTCCTTTGGTCGCCCGCGGTCGAAAGGTTCCGCCTGCCGCCGGTCGGACGCAACCGCTCCGGCATCATCGTGCTTATCGGCGGCCTTGCGTCCGTCGCCGGACTTGTGGTGGTGGGCGCGCTCGGACCGGCAATGCTCACTCCGGTCCTTATATGCCTGACGCTCATTGCGTTCGCCGCTTCCACGGTCGACATCGCCTGCGATGGCTATGCGGTCGAGAGCCTGTTCAGGGAAAATCATGGCTGGGGCAACGCTGCGCAGGTCGGCGGTGCTTATCTCGGCTCGGCGATCGGGGCTGGTTTGTTTCTGGTGATCGTCGATAGGTCTGGATGGCAGACTGGCGTCTGGAGCATGGCGCTCTTGCTCGTTCTGCTTGGCATTCCGTTCATGCTTCGCGCAGGAAAGGCCACGCTGGTCGAGACGCGGGAGCATGTGCCTTCGCTCGCATCGGCGCTGCGCAGACCCGAAATCCGTCGTGGGTTGCTTGCAGCCGCAGTTTATGTGGTGGCGCAGAAGGTCGCGCTTGGAATGGTCGGCCCGTTCCTCATCGACGCCGGGTTCGATCTGACCACTGTCGGCCTGCTGAACGGTGCAGGCGCCATGTTCGTCGGCCTCGCGGCAGCATTGCTGGGCGGTACACTCGTCAGGATTTGGGGCATAAGCGCCGTGCTTGTGCTGGCCGTGGTTTTGCAGGCGATGGCTTTGGCTTTTTTCGCCGTGTTCAATCAGTTCGACACCATTCCCAAAGCGCTCCTCATGGCCGTTTCGGTTGCAAGCTCGTCGGGCATCATGGCGCTCGGTTTCGTGGCGCTTTACGCCCAGTTCATGCGTTGGTCAGACCCGAGGCAGGCGGGTGTGGATTTTACGCTGTTCCAGTGCATGGATGCCTTGATCAGCATGCTCGGCGGCATCGTTGCGGGCTATGCGGCGCAATATCTCGGCTACACCGTGTTTTTTGGCTGCGCGAGCGTGATCGCGATCCTTGCCATACCTATCATTGCGAAGGTTTCGGACCGGAATTGATCCATAATAGGTTATCGCTCGACTCGATGCGAATATTGACATAAACATATCTTTATGTGATCTGGTAGGCTTGTCGCTTTAGCTTATTCGGATGTCGCAAATGAAATCTGCCCTCGACGAACTGTTCGGCCCGGAAGCGGCGCGCCCCGATGGCTCGGAGGTGTTGGCTGCTTTGCGCAAGGCCGCAAGCGAACGCATCCTCGTTCTCGACGGCGCGATGGGCACGCAGATTCAGGGTTTGGGCTTCAATGAGGACCATTTCCGCGGCGACAAATTCGCCGGCTGCGCCTGTCATCAGCAGGGCAATAACGACCTTCTGATCCTGTCGCAGCCCAAGGCGATCGAGGAAATCCATTATCAATACGCGATCGCCGGTGCCGACATCGTCGAGACGAACACGTTTTCGTCCACCTCGATCGCGCAGGCCGATTACGGCATGGAAGACGCGGTTTACGAGCTGAACCGCGACGGCGCGCGGCTGGTGCGCCGCGCGCTTATCCGCGCTGAGCAGGAAGACGGCAAGCGCCGCTTCGTCGCTGGCGCGCTCGGCCCGACGAACCGCACGGCGTCCATGTCGCCGGACGTCAACAATCCCGGCTACCGCGCGGTCACGTTCGACCAGTTGCGCATTGCCTATGGCGAACAGTTGCGCGGTCTGATCGACGGCGGCGCCGACATAATCCTGATCGAGACGATCTTCGACACGCTGAACGCCAAGGCTGCGATTTTCGCCTGCGAGGAAATCTTCATCGAGAAGGGCGTGCGCCTGCCGCTGATGATTTCGGGTACGATCACCGACCTTTCGGGACGCACGCTTTCCGGCCAGACGCCGACGGCTTTCTGGCATTCGCTGCGCCACGCCAGCCCCTTTACCATCGGCCTGAACTGCGCTCTCGGCGCAAACGCAATGCGCGCGCATCTGGCCGAGATTTCGGGCGCTGCGGACACGTTCACCTGCGCATATCCAAATGCCGGTTTGCCCAACGAATTCGGACAGTATGACGAGAGCCCGGAATTCATGGCAGCGCAGATCGAGGAATTCGCCCGCGAAGGTCTGGTCAATGTGGTCGGCGGGTGCTGCGGCTCGACGCCGGAGCACATTCGCGCAATTGCCGACGCCGTTTCGAAATATCCGCCGCGCGAAATTCCCGACCACAAGCCGCAGATGCGGCTTTCCGGGCTCGAACCTTTCACGCTCACCGACGAGATCCCCTTCGTCAATGTCGGTGAGCGCACCAACGTCACCGGCTCTGCCAAATTTCGCAAGCTGATTACGGCGGCGGACTATGCAGCCGCACTCGATGTGGCGCGCGATCAGGTCGCCAATGGCGCGCAGATCATCGACATCAATATGGATGAAGGCCTGATCGACTCGCAAAAGGCGATGGTCGAATATCTGAACCTCATCGCTGCCGAGCCAGATATCGCCCGCGTGCCGGTGATGATCGACAGTTCGAAATGGAATGTCATCGAGGCCGGCCTGAAATGCGTGCAGGGCAAGCCGATCGTCAATTCCATCTCCATGAAGGAAGGCGAGGCGGCTTTCCTGCATCATGCGCGTCTTTGCCGGGCCTATGGCGCGGCGGTCGTCGTTATGGCGTTCGACGAGCAAGGGCAGGCTGATACGCAGGCCCGCAAGGTCGAGATTTGCACGCGGGCCTACAAGCTTCTGACGGAGCAGGCTGGTTTTCCGCCGGAAGACATCATTTTCGATCCGAACGTTTTCGCCATCGCGACGGGTATCGAGGAACACGACAATTACGGTGTCGATTTCATCGAAGCGACCCGCGAAATCGTCGAAACTCTGCCGCATGTGCATATTTCCGGCGGCGTTTCGAACCTGTCCTTCTCGTTTCGCGGCAATGAGCCGGTGCGCGAGGCGATGCATGCCGTGTTCCTGTATCACGCGATCCAGGTCGGCATGGATATGGGCATCGTCAATGCCGGGCAGCTTGCCGTCTATGAATCGATTGATCCCGAACTGCGCGAAGCCTGCGAGGACGTGGTGCTCAACCTTGCGCCGAAGGGCGGCGGCACGGCGACCGAGCGCATGCTGGAGCTTGCCGAGCGCTATAAGGGCACGGCCGGAAAAGAGGCCAAGGAACGCGATCTCGCGTGGCGCGAATGGCCAGTCGAAAAGCGGCTCGCGCATGCGCTGGTCAATGGCATAACCGAATTCATCGATCTGGACACGGAAGAAGCCCGCCAGAACGCCGAGCGCCCGCTTCATGTCATCGAGGGTCCGCTCATGGCCGGCATGAATGTGGTCGGTGACCTATTCGGCGCTGGCAAGATGTTCCTGCCGCAAGTGGTGAAATCGGCGCGTGTCATGAAGCAGGCGGTGGCACTTCTCCTGCCTTACATGGAGGCGGAAAAACTCGCAAATGGCGGCGACGGCAAGCGCCAGAGCGCGGGCAAAATCCTCATGGCGACAGTCAAGGGCGACGTTCACGACATCGGCAAGAACATTGTCGGCGTCGTGCTCGCCTGCAACAATTACGAGATCATCGATTTGGGCGTCATGGTGCCCGCGACGAAAATCCTGCAGATCGCGCGCGACGAAAAGGTCGATATTATCGGTCTTTCCGGCCTCATTACGCCGTCGCTCGACGAAATGGTGCATGTCGCTTCCGAGATGGAGCGCGAGGGTTTTGAAGTGCCGCTGCTGATTGGCGGCGCGACCACCAGCCGGGTGCATACGGCGGTGAAAATTCACCCGCGTTATGATCGCGGACAAGCGGTTTATGTCACGGATGCAAGCCGCGCGGTCGGCGTGGTTTCCAGCCTGCTTTCACCTGAGGCGAAGGAGAATTACGTCAGCACGGTTCGCGCCGAATACAAGAAAGTATCGGATGCACATGCGCGCTCCGAGGCCGAAAAGCTGCGCCTGCCCCTGGCGCGGGCGCGGGCCAATGCGCATCGCATCGACTGGAGCGCATACCAGCCGCCCAAGCCAAAGTTCCTCGGCACGAAAACCTTCGAGACCTGGGATCTGGCCGATCTTGCGCGTTATATCGACTGGACGCCATTCTTCCAGACTTGGGAGATGAAGGGACGCTATCCGAAAATCCTCGATGACGAAAAGCAAGGCCCTGCTGCACGCCAGCTCTTCGAGGACGCGCAGGCGATGTTGAAAAAGATCATCGAGGAGAAATGGTTCGCGCCGAAGGGCGTCATCGGCTTCTGGCCAGCCAATGCCGTTGGCGACGATGTGCGCCTCTACAGCGACGATACGCGCACCGAAGAACTCGCGACCTTCTTCACGCTGCGCCAGCAACTGGCAAAGCGCGACGGCAAGGCCAATGTCGCGCTGTCGGATTTCGTGGCGCCAAAGGATAGCGGCAAGGCCGATTATCTCGGCGGCTTCGTGGTCACGGCGGGCATCGAGGAAGTGGCGATTGCCGAGCGTTTCGAGCGTGCCAACGACGATTATTCCTCGATCCTCGTCAAGGCGCTTGCCGACCGTTTCGCGGAAGCCTTTGCCGAGCGCATGCATGAATGCGTGCGCAAGGAATATTGGGGCTATGCGCACGACGAGAATCTGCAGCCGGACGAGTTGATAGGCGAGCCATATCGCGGCATCCGCCCGGCACCCGGCTATCCGGCGCAGCCCGATCATACCGAAAAGGCGACCTTGTTCGAGTTGCTCGATGCCGAGCGCAATTCCGGCGTTTCGCTGACCGAAAGCTATGCAATGTGGCCGGGCTCGTCGGTTTCGGGCATGTATTATGCGCACCCGGAAAGCTACTATTTCGGTGTCGCCAAGGTCGAGCGCGATCAGGTCGAGGATTACGCTGCGCGCAAATCCATGCCTTTGCGTGAGGTTGAGCGGTGGCTGGGGCCGATCTTGAATTATGTGCCTGCGCCACATGCGGAGGCGGCGGAGTAAATCCTGGCGCGGTTTCTGTTTTGACAGAAACGTGGGCACCCCCCTCTGCCCTACCGGGCATCTCCCCCGCAAGCGGGGCATTGTTTACATCTGACTGTTTTTGGATTCTTCTGCTGCCTGTCATGTGATTTGGTGGGAGAAGAAGGATGGACTGTCCAAATTGCCAGAGCCAGGATTTGCGCAAGACCGGTCGCAAGGACGGGGCGCAACGCTATTGCTGCCGGTCGTGCGGACGCTACTGTACGGATAGGCCTCGCCGGTTCAGCCCGCAAACCAAAGCGCAGGCTGTGGACATGTATCTCAACAATGTCGGCATCCGCAAAATCGCGCGCTTTGTCGGCGCCTCGCCGGCCGGCGTGTTGCGCTGGATACGCAAGGAGCATGAGGCCGTGCAGGCGCGGCTGGCCAAGTCTGGCCCAGCCTGTGTGACTGAGGCCGACATTATCGAGATGGACGAGATCTATACTTTCGTTCAAAAAAACAGCAGCGGGCGGTGATCTGGACCGCCTTCAGCCGCCGTCAGAACCGGGTCGTTGCCTATCATATCGGCGACAAGGGCGTGACGAGCGCCATGACCATCTACCGGCTCGTCAAACAGGCCGTGGGCACGATCGAGGCGATCTATACCGATGCCAACTCCAGCTATCATCTGGCCTTCGAGCGCATGGGGATCGGCGAGCCTCATACCCAGACCAAGGCGCAGACACATCTGATCGAGGCATCCAACTCATCGATCCGCGACAACCTCGCCCGCTTCAACCGTCGATCAAAGCGCTTTTCAAAAACCCATCAGATGCTCGACATAACCCTCGCTCTGTTCTTCAACAGGCATCTAATTACGAGTCCAATGTAAACACTGCCCTCAAGGGTGGAGATTATCCTGTCATGAAAGCGCGGCGCTAATTGCTGACATTGCAGAATGAAGGCGGCGAGTTGCATAGCCAATCTCCCCCCTTGAGGGGGAGATGCCCGGCAGGGCAGAGGGGGGTGATGTCCCGCAAGCGTTTCTATTTAAAATGAGATGCACCACCCTTCCGAAATAGGCGGCCTTCAATTCTAAACATCGCCAGTGTCGCCCGACGCGTATGCGATGTCGCATTCGCATCGGCGGTGCAGACGCGACAGTGTTTACATGAAGCCACTTCAGGTGCTGGCCCCTTCAACAGGGCCGGAGAATTGGGAAGCCGGTTTAAATCCGGCGCTGCCCCCGCAACGGTGGTGGAGCTAATCACGGTGGGAGACCACTGGGCCGAATGGCCTGGGAAGGTGTCCGTGAGGGTCCGGCGGGACCAGCTCCAGAGCCCGGAAACCAGCCTGAGGAGATTTGAACTCGACTGATCGCGGTGGGCGGTCAAGCGGTAGATCATTGTGCGGTGCCTTGAAACAGGCGTCCGCCCGATCGTCTTCCCCTGAAATCACCACCAGTTCAGTCCTTAATTGCGAGGACAGGACATGGACGCACGCAACGAAATGCTGAGGCAGATACGCAGCCGCAAGGATGGGTTCAGCCTCGAACAGGCCTTTTACACCGACCCCGACTATTTCAAGCTCGACCTTGAAATGATCTGGTACCGGGACTGGCTTTTCATCGGTCACGATTGCGAGCTTCCCAAGCCCGGCAGCTACATCACCGCGCAGGTGGGCGATTATCCCGTCGTCATCGTGCGCGACCAGAAGGGCGACATCCGCGCCTTCCACAATTCATGCCGTCACCGCGGCAGCCGCGTTTGCAGCGCCGCCAAAGGCACGGCCGCAAAGCTCGTCTGCCCCTATCACCAGTGGACTTACGAGCTAGACGGACGGCTGCTTTTCGCACGCCAGATGGCGGAGGATTTCGATAAGAGCCAGTTCGGCCTGAAGCCGGTCGCCTGCGAATCCATCGGCGGCTATATCTTCATCTGCCTGGCCGATGAACCCGTCGATCTGGCGCCCGCCCGCGCGCTGATCGAGCCATACCTAGCGCCGCACCGATTGCGCGAGACGAAGGTCGCGTTTGAAAGCACTATCATCGAAAAGGGAAACTGGAAGCTCGTCTGGGAAAACAACCGCGAGTGCTACCATTGCGCCGGAAACCATCCCGAACTTTGCAAGACCTTCCCGGAAGCGCCGACTGTAACCGGCGTCAATGGGGCCGACAGCGACCCGGAAATGCTGGCGCATTGGCAGAAATGCGAAGCAGCAGGCCTGCCCAGCCGCTTCCGCATTGCCGATGACGGTCAGTTCCGCGCGACACGTGCGCCGCTGCTGCGCGATGCTGTCAGCTACACGATGACGGGCAAACGCGCGGTGAAGAAGAACCTGTCCGACAGCGTCAGCACCGACCGCATCGGCTCGATGCTGCTCTACCATTATCCGACGACATGGAATCACGTGCTTGGCGACCACGCTGTCACCTTCCGCGTGCTGCCGATCAGCGCGACCGAGACGGCGGTGACGACCAAATGGCTGGTTCACAAGGATGCGGTCGAGGGCGTCGATTATGATCTGGCCGAACTCACCCATGTCTGGACTGAAACCAACGATCAGGACCGCCGTATCGTCGAGGAAAACGCCTTCGGCATCAAATCGCCGGCCTATGAGCCCGGCCCGTACTCGCAGGAGCATGAAGGCGGCGTGATGCAATTCCTCGAATGGTACTGCAATTTCATCGAACCGCGCCTAGCGGATGGTGAAAAGCCTGCGCTTCGTAGCGTGGCGTGAGGGACGGGAGATGTTTGTGCCCTACGTTGCCCCCCTCTGTCCTGCCGGACATCTCCCCCACAGGTGGGGAGATTACGCAATTTCGTCGACACGGCTGATCTCCCCCCATGTGGGGGAGATGGGCGGCAGCCCAGAGGGGGGCAACGTAGAGTGCCGTACCTTTGAAGTTCGCTGCGAAAGCACTCACCCATGAACGCCGCCGTCAGCCTCTACAAACATCTCGACGAGATGATGCCGTGGAACGACCGGCTTCAGGTGCTGGAGTGTATCGCCGTCACCGACGAAGCGCCGGACGTCAAAACCTTCACCTTCCGCTCGGACAACCAGACGTGGTTCCGCTACCAGCCGGGCCAGTTCATCACATTCGAACTGCCGACGGCACCCGAACCGCTGATGCGCACCTACACGCTGTCGTCCAGCCCGTCGCGACCGTTCTCGATTGCCGTTACCGTCAAGGCGCAGGCTGGCAGCATCGGCACACGCTGGATGTTCGACAATCTGAGGCCGGGCGAACTGGTCAAGGCTTACGGGCCGACCGGCGATTTCTCGCTGCATAATTATCCGTCCGCGAAATACCTGTTCATCTCGGCGGGTTCGGGCATCACGCCGATGATGTCGATGACGCGCTGGCTCAACGATTGCTCGCCGGAAACCGATGTCTCCTTCGTCAACTGCGCGCGGCGTCCGGAAGAGATCATCTTCCGCAAGGAACTGGAATTGCTGGGCAGCCGTATGCCGGGTCTCGGTCTCGGTTTCCTGATCGAGGAGCGTTCTAGCCGCGAAAGCTGGTTCGGCCATATGGGCCGCATCGATGCGGTTCGCCTGCCGCTACTCGCGCCCGATTTCAGGGAGCGCGAGATTTTCTGTTGCGGCCCTGAGCCTTTCATGCGGGCCGTGCGCGAAATGCTGCAATCGGCAGGTTTCGATATGGAGCATTATCATCAGGAAAGCTTTCACGCGCCGGTCGAAGTCGTGCCAGCGCCTTTTTCCGATGTGGAAATGCCTGCCGGAACCGAAGTCCCACAAAGCATATCGGTGCGGTTTTCACTCTCGGACGTCGATACAGAATGCTTTTCGGGCCAGACGGTTTTGCAGACGGCGCGTGCCTCCGGCGTGCGTATTCCGGCTGCCTGCGAGTTCGGATTGTGCGGAACCTGTAAGGTTCGCAAGGTCGCGGGCGATGTCGAGATGAGCCACAATGGCGGCATTCTCGATCATGAAATCGACGATGGGTTCATCCTTGCCTGCTGCTCGAAGCCACTCGGCGCAATCGAGATCGAGGCCTGACGATGGGATCTGAAAACGATACCCGCCCTGGCCTGATTGCACGCGAACGACGCAGCGGACCGACGCCGAAAATGGCTCAGGCCTGCCCGGAGGATGTGCTTTTGTCGTGGCTCATGTGGCTGCCGGAGGGAACGGACCACGCGCAGGCTGCCAGAAAAGAGATCGCGAAACTCGAGACGAAGGGGCCACTGCCGCAGAATTTGCAGCGGCTTCGCGACCTTTTTCTCGAAATTTCCGCCCGGTAATTGCGAAAAACGCGCCGGATTCCAGCGCGTTTTTCTAAAACTCAGACGATGCCGCCGCTTCCGCCTGCCACCGCAGGACGTTCCGCCGCGACTTTCTGGCGATAGCCGCTTGTGCGATATGCAGCGACCGGATCGATAGCTCCGCCTGAAATCTGACGTGCCGAGGCCAGTATCGGCTCGACATCGGTGCGGTATGCAGCCTTCAAGGTCTGCGTTGCCATCAGCGCGTCGTTGGTTTCCTGGAAGTCGTAGAGCTTCTTGCGATCAACCAGCAAAGCGGCGGCATAGGCGCGCTGGACTTCGATTGCCGAGAGCATCAGGCTTTCGATCGGGTCCGTTACATTGTGGCTCTGGTCGAGCATATGTGCTGGATCGAAGCTTTCGGCCTTGTTGAGTTCCGCATCGACCAGCTCGTTGAAAACGAGGAACAGGCGGTACGGATCGATCGATCCGGCATCCAGATCGTCGTCGCCATATTTGGAATCGTTGAAGTGGAAACCGCCCAGTTTCTTGAACTGGATCAGGCGGGACACGATCATCTCGATATTGACGTTGGGCGCATGGTGGCCGAGATCGACGAGGCAATAGGCCTTTTCGCCCAGTTCCTGCGCGATGATGTAGTTGGTGCCCCAATCCTGCACGACGGTCGAATAGAAGGCCGGTTCGTACATTTTGTGTTCGGTGAACAGCCGCCAATCGTCCGGCAGGCCGGCATAGATCGCCTTGGCTGAATCCAAATAGCGTTCGAATGCGCGGGCGAAATTCACCTGTCCGGGGAAGTTCGAGCCGTCGCCGATCCAGATCGTCAGCGCCTTGGAGCCGATCTCGCGGCCGATCTCTATGCATTCGAGATTGTGCTCGACTGCCTGATTGCGCGCACCGGAATCGGCGTTGGTCAGCGAGCCGAATTTATAGCTGTGCTTCTGCTCGACGGCATCGGAAAAAGTGTTGGAATTCATAGCGTCGAAGCCCATGCCGAAGCGGCTTGCCGCCTGCTTCAAGCGCTTCGGGTCGGCCTTGTCCCATGGAATGTGCAGCGAAACGTTGGGCGTCGCGCGGGTCAATTGCTGGATGACTGCGCAATCCTCGATCTTGTCGAAAATATCGCGCGGCTCGCCTGCACCCGGAAAGCGGGCGAAGCGCGTGCCGCCGGTGCCGACACCCCATGATGGGACCGCGACGGAGAAAGCGGCGACCTTGTCGCGGATCGCGTCGATTGCGATGCCGCGCCGGTCAAGGCGCTCACCAAGCGATTCATAGTCGCGCTTGAGTTCGGCCTCGCGGCTGGCGTTTTCGCGTTCGAGAATGTCCGCGGAGATGATGTTTTCGGTCAAATTCGCCTCCCTTATCACCCTTCTCCGCCTCTCCCCCTGAACAGGGGGAGGATTGAAGCGAGCAGCCGAAAGGCCGAAGGGTTTTTCGATATAGTTGCGTTTGTAACTAACGGTCGAAATCGAGACTTATCGCGTAAAGCTCTGCGAATTTCCGGCATCGACATTGATGATGTTACCGGTCGATTTGGCAGACATATCGGACGCCAGGAAGAAGATCGCCTCCGCAATGTCTTCCGGATAGACGCCGAGCTTCAGCATGGAACGCTTGCGGTAATGCTCCTCGAGTTCGTCGGTCGACATCTTGTAGGCTGCCGCGCGCTGTTCCTTCCACTCGCCGCTCCAGATTTTCGAGCCGCGAAGAACGGCATCCGGGTTGACGACATTGACGCGGATTTGCGCGTCAGCGCCTTCGAGTGCGAGGCAGCGTGCGAGGTGGATTTCGGCTGCCTTGGCGGTGCAATAGGCCGACGCGTTGGGAGATGCGGCCAGACCGTTTTTCGAGGCGACGAACACGACGTTACCGCCGATCTTCTGGACGCGGAACAGCCTGAATGCCTCGCGGCTGACGAGGAAATACCCCGTCGTCAGGATATCCATATTCTTGTTCCAAAGCTCGAGGCTGGTTTCCTCGATGGGGGCTGCCGAAGCGAGGCCGGCATTCGAGACCAGAATGTCGATGCCGCCGAACTCGACTGCGGTTTCCACGAAGCCAGCGATGACTTCGCTTTCGCTGGTGACGTTGACCTTGGCAGGGCGGACGAAATCGGCACCGAAGACTGCACTGAGTTCTTCCTTGGCCGCGTTCAGTGCGTTCTCATCGATGTCTGCCAGCACGACGCATGCGCCGTCGCGCAGAAGGCGCGCTGCCGTTGCCTTGCCGATGCCGCCGGCACCGCCGGTAACAAGCGCGACCTTGCCGGCCAATGGCTTGGGCTTGGGCATGCGCTGAAGCTTTGCCTCTTCGAGAAGCCAATATTCGATGTCGAACGCTTCCTGCTCAGGCAGGCCGACATAGGTCGAGACGGTCGATGCGCCGCGCATGACGTTGATCGCGTTGACATAGAACTCTGCGGAGATGCGGGCCGTCGCCTTGTCCTTGGCGAAGGTGATCATGCCGATGCCGGGAACCAGATAGACGACCGCGTTCGGGTCGCGCATCGGCGGGCTGTCGGCGTGCTTGCAGCGCTCGTAATAGGCGGCGTAGCCTTCGCGATATTCCTCGACCGCCTTGGAAAGTCCGGCAATCGTTGCGTCAATATCCGGGTTGGCCGGATCGAAATCGACGACGAGCGGACGGATTTTGGTGCGCAGGAAATGGTCCGGGCAGCTCGTTCCGAGGGCGGCCAGCGCTTCCAGTTCATTCGAGGAAACGAATTCGAGCACTGCGGCCTGATCGTCGAAATGGCCGACCTTGCGTTCGGTGGCCGAGACGAAACCGCGAATTGCGGGCATCAGCTTTGCAGCAAGGGCGCGGCGTTCGGCAGGTGGGAGGATGTTGCGTTTAGTCCCGCCGAACGCCGCCTTGCTGGCGGTCTGTTCTTCAAACCACTCGATTGCGCGATTGATGATGCGAATTGTCGTTTCGTAGCTTTCCTTGGCCGTGTCGCCCCATGTGAAAAGCCCGTGGCTTTCGAGCACGACGCCCGTTGCTTCCGGGTTTTCAACACAGAATTTTTCAAGCCACAGCCCCAATTCGTAGCCCGGCTTCTTCCATGGCAGCCAGCCGATTTCGCCGCCGAAGATCGCCTGCGTCAGCTCTTTGCTGTTCTTCGAAGCGGCAATCGCGATCACCGCATCGGGGTGCATGTGATCGACATGCTTGCGCGGCACATAGGCGTGAAGCGGCGTATCGATGGAGGCTGCGCGCGGATTGAGGTTGAAAGTGCAATGGGGCAGGTAGGCCACCATCTCGTCTTCGAAGTCGACGCCGCGATAAAGGTTTTTGAGGTCGTTCAGCTTGTCCATGTAAAGCGTGGAAAAGCCGTCGAGCTTGATCGTGCCGACATCGCCGCCGGAGCCCTTGACCCATAGCACTTCAACCTGCTTGCCGCTGAGAGGGTCTTTTTCCATGACCTTGGCGGAGGTGTTGCCGCCGCCATAATTGGTGACGCGCTTGTCCGAGCCGAGAAGGTTCGAGCGGTAGACCAGCCGCTCGGACTCCGACATTCCGGCCGCTTTCGCTTCGTCCCACAGATTGGCGAGGCGCGTGTTGGAGCGCGTTTCGAGCATGGTCATCCTCCCTATGCGCACAGATGGCGGCATTGAATTTTGACCGATTATTTCCACCACTTGTTTGGCAGTGTCAATCAAAAACGATCACGATCGATCATATTGCACTGCACAATGAATTAAAATGATTGAAGTTGATTGACACTGCGCGGTTTGACTGAATTAATGTTGAGAGTGGGAGGAACCATGCACGAAAAAGAACGCCATCGGATCATTCAGTCCGCCGTCCAGGAAAAACCTGTGGTGACGGTGCAGGAGCTTGTCGAGTTGACGGACTCCTCGGAAGCGACGATCCGGCGCGATATAGCAGCTCTTCATGTGCAAAAGCGCCTGCGCCGTGTGCGCGGCGGAGCGGAGGCGATCACGCCGCCGCAATTCATCGGCCTTGCTGGTCGGCCCTTCAGCGTCAACGAAACGATCAACACCTCCAAGAAGCGCGCGATTGCCCGCGAAGCTGTCGAGCTTTGCGGAGATGGCGAGCCGATCATCATCAATGGCGGCACGACGACATTTCAGATGGTGCATTTCCTGTCGAACCGCAGGATGCCGATCTTCACCAATTCATTCCCGATAGCCGAGCATTTGCTGAAGCATTCCAAGAATACGGTGATGCTGTCCGGTGGCACGATCTATCGCGAGCAGAACATCATTCTGAGCCCGTTCGACAATGACGTGACGCGCAATTTCTACGCGCGGCGCATGTTCATGGGCGCGCGGGGGCTTGGGCCGCTGGGGCTTATGGAAGGCGACCCGCTTCTCATTCAGGCCGAGCAGAAATTGATCGATCAGGCCGACGAGCTTGTGGTGCTGATCGATTCCTCGAAATTCCGGCAGCGTTCCAGCCTTATTCTTTGCGGGCTAGCGCGCATCCACACCGTCATCACGGATGATGGTGTGGAAGACCGGGAAGCAAAGATGCTGGAAAGTGCTGGCGTCGAACTGATCGTCGCGCGCTCGGCAAAGGATAAGGAAGAATCTTCGCTGCAGGCGTGAAAGGGGTTCGCGTGTGTGGTGCTGATGAATGTAACGCTCAAGGGAGGTAATCGATGAGCATTGTGAAGAAACTGCTTGTAACGGCGGCAATGACCGCTGCGATGATGGTAAGTGCTGCCCATGCCGATCCGGTCAAGATCGGCCTGGTCGTCAAGTCGCTCGGCAACGGCTTCTTTGAAGCCGCCGACAAGGGCGCCAAGGAAGCTGCCAAGGAACTCGGCGATGTCGAGATCATCTACACCGGCCCGACCTCGACGACGGCTGAAGGCCAGATCGAAGTCATCAACGCGCTGATCGCACAGAATGTCGATGCGATCGCGATTTCCGCGAACGATCCCGACGCCGTCATCCCGGCTCTGAAGAAGGCCGCACAGCGCGGCATCAAGGTCATTTCGTGGGATTCTGGCGTTGCCAAGGAAGGCCGCATCGTTCACCTCAACCCGTCGTCGAACGCGTTGATCGGCAAGATGTGCCTGCAGCTTGCTGCTGCTCATTTGCCGGAAGGCAAGGGCGACTTCGCAATCCTTTCTGCAACCACCACTTCGACCAACCAGAACATCTGGATCGAAGAGATGAAGAAGCAGCTTGCGGATTTCCCTGGCCTCAACCTCGTGACGACCGTCTATGGCGACGATCTGGCCGACAAGAGCTATCGTGAAGCGCAGGGCCTTCTGACCTCGCAGCCGAACGTTAAAGTCATCGTTGCGCCGACGACCGTTGGCGTGCTGGCGGCTTCTCAGGCTGTTGCCGATGCCAAAAAGATCGGCGACGTCTACGTGACCGGCCTTGGCCTTCCGTCCGAAATGGCGGGCGCGATCAAGTCGGGTGCGACGAAGGAATTCGCCATCTGGAACCCGATCGACCTCGGCTATTCCGCAACCCAGATCGCCTATCGCCTCGTCAAGGGCGAAGCTGACGGCGCACCGGGCAGCGAAATCGAGGCAGGCCGCATGGGCAAGATCAAGGTCGACGAAAATGGTGAAGCCGCCATGTCCGACCCGTTCGTCTATGACGCGTCCAACATCGACGAATTCTCCAAGATTTTCTAATCGACGAGAACCGGTAAACAGGCCCGGCGGCACTTTCCCGCCGGGCCAACTTTTCAAAATGGTTTCAAAATGAATTCAGCCCTTCAGGAAAAGCCGGAAGTACAGCCAGCGCCCGGCGCGGCCCTGTTGGAAATGCGCGGCATTTCCAAAAGCTTCCCCGGCGTGAAGGCGTTGGACGACGTCAATATCCAGCTTTATCCAGGCCGCGTGACGGCGCTGATCGGTGAGAACGGCGCGGGCAAATCCACCCTCGTCAAAATCCTGACTGGCATCTATCACCCCGACGAAGGCGAAATCCTGATCGACGGTGCGCCGGTCGCGCTGACGACCGCGCAGGATGCGGTGATGCATGGCGTGACGGCGATCCATCAGGAAACCGTGCTGTTCGATGAATTGTCGGTCGGCGAAAACATATTCATCGGCCATGCGCCGAAAAACCGCTTCGGTCTGGTGGACTGGAAAGTCATTCACGAGCGCGCGGCGACATTGCTGCAGTCGCTCGAAATCAACATCCCGTCGCGCACGCGCCTCAAGGATTTGTCCATCGCGCAGCGGCATCTGGTGGCGATTGCCCGCGCGCTTTCGGTCGATGCGCGCATCGTCATCATGGACGAGCCGACGGCAGCCCTGTCGCGCAAGGAAGTGGACGATCTGTTCCTGATCGTCGAGCGCCTGAAAAAGCAGGGCAAGGCCATCCTGTTCATCAGCCACAAATTCGATGAGGTCTATGAGATCGCCGATGACTACGCGGTTTTCCGCGACGGAAAATCGGTAGGTCACGGTGCGCTGAAAGATGCCGCGCAGGACCATATCGTGCGGTTGATGGTTGGCCGTTCGGTCGACAAGGCATTTCCGAAGCTCGACGTCGCGATTGGCGACACGGTGCTGAAGGTCGAAAACTATTCGCACCCGACCGAGTTTCGCGGCATCTCCTTCGATTTGAGGCGCGGCGAGATTCTCGGCGTTTACGGACTTGTCGGGGCAGGGCGCTCGGAGCTTTCGCAGTCGATCTTCGGCGTGACGCGGCCGGGCAGCGGAAAGCTTGTCCTCGACGGCAAGGAAATCGAGATACGCTCGCCAGCCGATGCGATCAATGCAGGCATCGTCTACGTGCCGGAAGAACGCGGACGGCACGGCACCGTGCCGCAAATGCCGATCTATCAGAATATCTCGCTGCCTTCGCTGCGGCGAACCACGCGTTCGGGGTTCCTGCGCGTGGCGGAAGAACTGGCGCTGGCGCGCAAATATGCCGAGCGCTTCGACCTGCGCGCAGCTTCGCTCTCGGTGCCTGTCGGGACGCTTTCCGGCGGCAACCAGCAGAAGGTGGTGATCGGCAAATGGCTGGCGACAGCGCCGAAGGTCATCATCCTCGACGAGCCGACCAAGGGCATCGACATCGGTTCGAAAGCCGCCGTTCACGCCTTCATCAGCGAGCTGGCCTCGGAAGGCTTGAGCATCATCATGGTGTCCTCCGAACTGCCGGAGATTCTGGGCATGTCCGACCGGGTTCTGGTGATGCGCGAAGGGCTGATGGAAGGGATTTTCGACCGCGAAGGTCTGGACGCCGAGACGCTTGTTCGCGCCGCGACGGGAAACGCATGACATGAAAGCATTTTTGAAAAACCGCGAATTCCTGCTGGTCGGCATCATCGCGATCCTGATTGCGGCATTTTCGACCCGTGCACCGGGCTTTGCGAGCCCGAAAAACCTTGCAAACATCTTCAACGATACGTCGATCCTGATGATCCTGGCGCTCGGGCAGATGGCGGTGATCCTCACCAAATCCATCGATCTTTCAGTTGCAGCAAACCTCGCCTTCACCGGCATGGCGGTCGCGATGCTCAACGCTGCGCATCCAGAATTGCCGCTGGCGTTGCTGATCGTCGTTGCGATGGGCATCGGCGCCATTCTCGGCGCGATCAACGGTCTGCTGGTCTGGAAGCTCGACATTCCGTCCATCGTGGTGACGCTCGGAACGCTGACGATCTATCGCGGCATGGCCTTCGTGCTTTCGGGCGGCGGCTGGGTGAACGCGCATCAGATGACGGCGAGTTTCCTGCAAACGCCGCGCCAGCTTTTCCTCGGCCTGCCGCTGCTCGGCTGGACTGCGGTTCTGATCACCGTGATCGTCTACATCATCATGACGCGCTCCTTCTTCGGACGCGCGATCTACGCTTCTGGCGGCAATCCGACCGCTGCGGTCTATGCAGGCATCGATGTCGGGCGCACGCGTTTCACGGCATTTGTCATGTCCGGTACGCTGGCTGGTCTCTGCGGCTATCTCTGGGTGTCGCGCTATGCGGTCGCATATGTCGATATCGCCGCAGGCTTCGAACTCGACACGGTCGCGGCAAGCGTCATCGGCGGCATTTCGATTGCTGGCGGCATCGGTACTGTCGCGGGTGCAGTGCTCGGCGCGCTGTTCCTCGGTGTGATCAAGAACGCATTGCCCGTCATCAACATCTCGCCCTTCTGGCAAATGGCGATTTCCGGCTCGGTCATCATTCTGGCCGTCGTTTTCAATGCGAGGCAGGAACGCAAGCGCGGGCGCATAATCCTGCGCGACCGTGGCGTGGATGAAGCAAGCGAACCTGCTTCCAAAGAGGTGACGGCATGAGCGCGGTAACTGAAAAGCGCCACATCCCGGACCGTCTCGGCACGTCCATCACGCGGCTTTTCGCGAGCTGGGAGTTTCTGCTGCTCTGCGTGGCTGTCGCGATCTTCATCGCGAATTCCTTTGCCTCGCCCTACTTCCTGAACGCCTGGAACCTGTCGGACGCGACATTCAATTTCACCGAAAAGGCCATGATCGCCTTTGCCATGGCACTGCTGATTATAGCGGGCGAGATCGATCTTTCAGTCGCCGCGATCATCGCGCTGGCCTCCACCGCGATGGGTGCTGCGGCGCAAGCGGGCGTCGGCACGGCGGGACTGGTGGGCATCGGCATTGGAACGGGACTGGCCTGCGGTGCCTTCAACGGCGCATTGGTCGCAGGGCTGAAACTGCCTTCCATCGTCGTCACCATCGGCACGATGAGCCTGTTTCGCGGCATTTCCTATATCGTGCTCGGCGATCAGGCCTATGGCAGCTACCCGGCAAGTTTTGCGTTTTTCGGGCAGGGCTATGTGTTCTGGGTCATTTCGTTCGAATTCGTGCTGTTTGCCGTCCTGGCGGTGATTTTCGGCGTCGTGCTGCACGCGACTTCGTTCGGCCGTCGCGTTTTCGCCATCGGCAACAATGAATTCGCCGCGCGCTTTTCGGGTATTCCGGTCGAGCGCATCAAGTTCACGCTGTTCCTGTTGACGGGCTTGATGTCGGGCATCGCAGCCGTGTGCCTCACTTCTCGTCTCGGCTCCACGCGTCCTTCGATCGCGCAGGGCTGGGAGCTTGAAATCGTCACCATGGTCGTGCTCGGCGGCGTGTCGATCCTCGGCGGGGCGGGCTCCATTGCAGGTGTCGTCATCGCTGCCTTCGTCATGGGTCTGGTGACATTCGGACTTGGCCTGTTGAATGTGCCCGGCATCGTCATGTCGATCTTCATCGGTCTGCTGCTGATCATCACGATCTCGCTGCCGATCATCATCCGCAAGATCGGCGGAAGGCGCCCGATCTGATGGCCGAGAAATATGCATTCAAGATGAAGCTCAATCCCGGCATGAAGGCCGAGTACAAGAAGCGCCATGACGAAATCTGGCCGGAACTTTCGGCGCTGCTCCATGAAGCGGGCGTGACCGACTATTCCATCCATCTTGATGAGGAGACGAACATCCTGTTCGGCGTTCTGTGGCGCAAGGACGGGCATGGCATGGACGATCTGCCCGACCATCCGGTCATGAAGCGCTGGTGGGCGCATATGGCGGATGTCATGGAAACCAGACCCGACAATGAACCAGTGTCGGCGCCGCTGGAAACCGTCTTTCACATGAACTGATCATGACCGAAGAAAACTCTGCGCCGCGACATGTGGCGGTCATCGACATAGGCAAGACCAACGCAAAGGTCGCGCTTGTCGATATGGCAACGCTCACCGAAATCGCTGTTCGCACGCGACCCAATTCGGTTATTCGCGACGGCATCTATCCGCATGCCGATTGCGACGCGCTCTGGCTGTTCCTTCTGGAAAGCCTGAAAGCGTTGCATGGCGAAAAGCAGATCGACGCAATTTCCATTACGACACATGCAGCAACGGCTGTTCTTCTGAAGGAGGACGGCGCGCTGGCAATGCCGGTTCTCGACTATGAGCATAATGGTCCGGACGGTCTGACCGCTGCATATGATGCCGTGCGCCCGCCCTTTGCGGAGACGGGAACGCCGAGGCTTCCCGGCGGGCTTAATCTCGGTGCGCAATTGTTCTGGCAGTCGAAAGCCTTTGCCGAATTGTTTGCGGATGTGACTTCAATCCTCATGTACCCGCAATATTGGTCATTCCGGTTGACCGGCGTGCTGGCAAGCGAGGTTACGTCGCTCGGCTGCCACACCGATCTCTGGAACCCAGCCAAAGGTGATTTCTCGTCGCTGGTGGATGATTTGGGGTGGCGTGGCCTGTTTGCGCCGGTGCGCGCGGCCAGCGACAAGCTTGGATCGATATTGCCGGAGATCGTTGAAAGCACTGGGCTAGACCCGGAGACGCCGGTCTATTGCGGCATCCATGATTCCAACGCCTCGCTGCTGCCGCATCTCTTGTCGCGCAAGGCGCCGTTTTCGGTCGTGTCCACCGGTACCTGGGTGATCGTCATGGCCATGGGTGGCACGCTCGACCGTCTCGACCCTTCCCGCGACACGCTGATAAACGTCAATGCGCTTGGCAATCCGGTGCCTTCGGCCCGTTTCATGGGCGGCCGCGAATATTCGACGCTTACCGGCGACAGGCAAGTGGAATGGACCGAGGAAGACGTGAAGGCGGTTCTTCAAGAGCAGATAATGCTTTTGCCATCCGTTCAGAAAGGATCTGGCCCATTTCCTGATCGTGAAGCTGAATGGCTGAACGCGCAGGACATCTCTTTAGCTGAGAGATATATCGCCATTTCGTTCTATCTCGCGCTTATGACTGCAACCTGCCTCGATCTGGTAGGAGCAGATGGACCTATAATCGTCGAGGGGCCATTTTCAAAAAACAAGATTTTTGTTTCGATGTTGTCGGCTGCTTCCGAAAGATCGGTGATTTCAGGAAATAAAACGGCAACGGGAACCAGCATAGGTGCTGCGCTTCTAACCAAATTTGAAAAGACTACTGTGGAGAATCCGGCTTCTGCCGCAAATGAGATTCACGAAAATTTCTATAATTATAAAAAAGTCTGGTTTGAAAAAGTTCGAAGCAAAAAATAAGAATTTCCTCCTTTTGGGGAGTGACGCCATCAGATTTGGTGAGTTGCAGTTCCCTGTCCAATTCGCTCGCATGTGTGTTATCTTTGGACACAGCGTGCGAAAGACGGTGGGCATTGGTAACCGCGGAGAGGTTTATACAATTTCTTGAATCGAGGCCGCTGGGCGTTTCGTTCAGTACCGCGGATGCCGACTTTATCAAATCCAGCCACATCATTCACAAACACTATGCGCCTGGTGCCGCACTCGTTGAGGAAGGCTACGCGCACAACACTGTCGCGATAATCATTTCCGGTTGGGCCGTCTGCTCCAAAGCACTGGAGAACGGTTCGCAACTCGTCGTCGATTTCGGCCTGCGCGGTGATATTGCAAGCTGCGGGTCGCTCATAGGTCGACCGGACTGCACGGTAACGGCAGTGACAGACGTAGATACGTTCGAGATTCCCTTGCGGGAGTTGGTTTCCATCAACCGGCATACCACTGCGCTGTCGAACGTCTTGCTGCGCGGCGTGTTGCGCCGATATGGCATTGCCATCGAGCATCAGGCCAATCTTGGCCGTCGCGGGGCCGTGGAGCGCACGGTCCATCTGCTTCTGGAACTCGCGCACCGAACCTACCCGGACGACGCACGCAACGTGTTCCACTGTCCGCTTACCCAGATCGAATTGTCGGATGCGCTGGGTCTTTCCGCCGTGCACGTCAACCGCGTTCTGCGCGAGTTGCGGGAGGCCGGACTGGCTTCGTTCAGACACGGTCTGGTGGAGTTTCATGACCGCAAGCAAATGGTCGAACTGGCGCATTTCAGTTCCGATTATCTGAAGTTCGGGACCGAAAGCGCGGGCTGAGGGTGAATGTTATTCTACTCGGCTAGGCCCTTCTGAATACCTCCAAAGCAGTAAACCTACCCCGTTAGGCCTCTCCCCAAAAATAGTAACTCACAATTAACACAAATCAATACAGCGCGATTTGCCTCGTGCAATCTATGGTCATGGGTTTGGTCCAGCCAGAAGCAGGGCTGGACAGAAGAGAAAGAAGAATTCAGGCCGCTATCTAGCGGACCTGTACGGGGAAGTATCTTAACAAGCATAACAACAGGGGCGTGGAGCCGCCAAGGAGTAATCCTATGGAGCGCATTGAAGATTCTGTCATCAAGTCAAGTACGAAGATTAATTTCGGGCATCTCGAAAGTATTCCCATGGAAAGACATACATACCGTGACTATTCAGTTTCTCGTGACGACCATGTGGAAAGCGACCCGGTGGTTATCTTCGACAAACGCGCTCTGGAGCGTGAGTGCCTGGCGCGGGGGCTGACCGGACATAAACCTAATATGAATGTCGTGGCAGTCGGAAGTGTTGAAGAATGGCGTGTAATGCACGGTTCTTCCGAGGCTTCGGCAATCCTTCTCATTCTCGGCGTGCGTAAGGTGACGGATGCGGGTGTTGCCGCCGAAATCACTGAACTCGTTGCCGAATTCGAACCAGCACCGATCATTATCGTCTCGGATAGCGGTGAGATCGCTCAGGTTCTCAGTGCACTGGAATGCGGAGCGCGTGGTTTTATCCCGACGAATGTAGGTGTGAAGGTTGCGGCCGAAGCAATCGCTCTTGCCAGGGCAGGCGGCATCTTCATTCCCGCGCAGAGTGTTCTTGCGTTGCGTGAAATGATCAATATTTCGGGCGGCGACCAGAAGACCATGAACGGCATGTTTACGGTGCGCGAAGGCGAAGTTGTAGAGGCTCTCCGCAGAGGCAAGGCAAACAAGATCATCGCCTATGAACTCAACCTCTGTGAAAGCACGGTGAAAGTTCACATTCGCAACATCATGAAGAAGCTTCATGCGACCAACCGCACTGAAGTCGCTTACAAGATCAACGACCTGATGAGCTGAGCTTTACACGCCTTTACAGGCGGCGGGCGGAGTAGCAATCGTGATAATTTCGGACCTTTCGCAACCCGCGTCCAGCGCGGGACCTTGGAAGCTTTTGGGTATCATCAATCGACGCAAGGTAATCCTTGCATCGACAGTCGCCCTGGGCCTCGCCGCGGGTTACGCGGGTTATAGCAATGCACCTTCGCGTTACACTTCGGACGCGGTGCTGGTGCTCGACGTCAGGCGAGTACAGGCACTGCCAAGCGAGTCGATCATTTCGCCGCTGCCGCAGGACAGCCCGGTCATCCGTACCGAACTCGACATCATCAAGTCGAGAACTATGGCGGAGAACGTGATCGGAGTATTGGGGGCGGAAACGACGCGTGAAGGAGGACGTCTGCCGATAGTTGGGGAGAAAAAGGATTCGCGGCTGAACACGAAAGCTGTCGAGCCGATGGACATCGCCAAGGCTGCGACGCGGCCGCCCGATGCGAACCCGGCTCTGGTCGATCAGTTGCTCGACAATCTGAGCGTGGTGAATGACGGGCGTTCCTACACGATCTTCCTGTCCTACGCAGCCGACAATCCAGCGCGCGCGGCAAACATCGTCAATGCTTTTGCGGATGCCTATCTCGATTATCAGGTGGAGGTGAAACAGGCGGCGACCAAGCAGGTTGGTGAATGGCTTGGCCAGAAGCTGGTCAGCCTTCTGGCGACGCTGGAGAAATCCGAGCGTACGCTGAGCGAATTCCGCCGCGAGCAGCAGCTCGTCGAAGGCAATGGCACGACAATGCAGGCGCAGCGTGTTTCGGCACTCGATGCCGAGCTTGTTTCGTCGCGCGCGAACCTCGCCGCGGCGCAGGCGCGTCTCGATTCCGCGAAAGACGTCTCCGAAGACAAGTCCGGCCCGGCAATCGCCGAAGTGCTGAACGCGCAGAACATTCAGACTTTGCGCACCGAGAAAGACAGGCTGGAACGTTCGATCAAGGAAATCCTTGATGACGGGGCGACGAAGAGCAATCTGCTTCCTGCCCTGAATTCTCAATTGTCGTCGCTGGATGCGCAGATCGACGTCGCGACCAAACGCGTCGTGCAGGGTCTTTCGACCGAAGTCGAAATTGCGCGTCGCAGACTGGAGAATATAGAGGGTGCACTGGAAGGCGCGCAGGCTGAACTCGACAAGGCCAACAAGGCGCTGATTCAGGAAGCCCAGCTTGAGCGCGAGGCCAGCGCCAACCGGGCGATTTATGAAAGCTATCTTAGCCGTTACAAACAGACGATCGAGCAGGATGGCATTTCGGTTCCCGAAGCGCGCATCATCTCGCGCGCCGAGCCAGCCGGTGCGCGCTCTAGCCCGAACCTCATGAACTGGCTGCTTTTGGGTGTCGTCTGGGGCGGCATGGCGGGTTTTGCCGGTGCGATATTCCGCGAAGCGACCGACCGACGCATTCGCTCGGCATCGTCGCTGGAGAGTGCAACAGGCTATCCGATCATCGGCATGATACCGATGGCGCCACGTGGCGCCAAAACAGGGGCTGAAGGCCAGCATGGCCGTGCCCTGGCATTTTCGGAAGCTTTCGTCTCTTTGCAGACCGTTTTGCAGCTTTCGACACCTTCGGACGAAAACCAGGTGATCGCGGTTACGTCTTCGCAGGCGGGTGAAGGCAAAACGACGGTCGCGGTCAATCTGGCGCGGGCCATGAGCCGCAGCACATTGAAAACGCTGGTCATAGATTGCGACTTCCGCATGCCCTCGGTGGCTGGTGCGTTCCAGACGGTACCCGCCGAAAACATCGAGGCCGCGCTCGTCGGCACCCGGTCGATCGACAGCGCGATCTGGGTCGATCCGGCGACTGGCGTGAATATTCTGTCCGGGCGTATCGGCATTTCGCCCGGTCTGCTTCTGGCCGACAGGCGTTTCCGCAAGACGATCCAGGAATTGCGCAGCCGTTACGACGTTATCCTGCTGGATGCGCCCGATCTTTCCGACTTTGCCGAAGCGTTGCAGACGACGTCCTTTGCCGACACGGTTCTGCTGGTCGCCAACAAGGAAAAGACGTCTACCGATACGCTTCGCGGGGCGCTCGAACGGTTGGCCGGCTTCGGCAAGAAGCCATTGGGCATCGTTCTCAACCGGGACTCTTCAAGCCCGGATTTTCTCCGGCCCTTCGTGTTCGAATCGCGCAGGGACAACCCGCCGCCGCCCAGAGCGGGCGACAAGATTTATCCGTTCCCGAAGCCGGAACAGGCGAAAACAGGAGTGTGACCGTGATCCGTCAGGTTACGAAATCGTATGCAGGTAGATTGTCCAGCACATGCGCGGCACTTGCTCTATCGGGCATGCTGACGCTTACCGCGCCCCTTGCGGCGATGGCTCAGCAAAATGCCTACAGGGTCACGCCGGGTGATACATTGCAGGTCACGGTCTATGGGGATGCGGGGCTTACCGGGCAGTTTCCAGTCAGCGCCGATGGGGCGATAAGCTATCCGCTTCTGGGCAATTTCCCGGTCGCGAACATGACGATGGCGGATATCGAAACGGCGATCAACAGCGCCTTGGCGCAGCACGTCGCCGGTCGTTCGGCTGCCGTATCAGTCAATTCCTACGCGCCGATCTTCGTGCTTGGCGAGGTCGAAAAACCGGGCAAATATGACTACCGTCCGGGCATGATCGCTCTGGAACTGGTTGCGATTGGCGGCGGAATCCGGAAATCCAAGGGCGAAATCGACAGCGCGGGACTGCAAATGGTCAGCGCGCGGCAGGAATATGCCGATCTCTCGCTGCAGGTGTTTTCCAACGATATCAAACATGCCCGGCTGAAGGCCGAGCTCGACAGCACCGGTTTTTCCTATGCGTTGGGCAACGATCTCGAACCGGCCGAGCGACAGATAAGGCAGAAGATCGTCGATTCCGAAGCGACGCTGTTCGAGATACGCCGCAACACGTTGAGGCAGCAGAGCGAGGCGCTCGAAGGCCAGCGGAAGAGTTTTCTCGATGAGATAGCCGCTCTTGAAGGCCGAATTGAACTGCACAATGACGAACTGAAGCTTATGACGAAGGATGTCGAGGCGGTGGGCAAACTGGTCGACCGCGGGCTGACCGCGCAATCGAATTTGCGCGATGTTCAGCGCGCGCTGTCCGTCGCCCGCCGCGACTCTCTGGAAATGGAATCCTATCTGGCGAGAGCCAGGCAGGGCTCGCTGGATCTGGAACAGCGCATCGTCGCCTTGACCGAGACCGTCCGCAACGATGCGGCGTCTGTGATACGTGAAATCGAAATCGATCAGGCGCGCAAGGACAAGCAGATGACGTCCATCCTGAATCGGATGGCCGAGATCGGCATCGCGTCCGAAAACCTGAAGCTCAAGGAAAAGCGCGTGGGCGTGGCTTACTCGCTGACGCGCATGATCGACGGGAATTATCAGGAAGTTCCGGCCACGCAGGAGACTTCGTTGAAGCCGGGCGACATATTGCGGGCTGAAATGGCGATGCCGAACGAAAGGTCCGCTTCAGTCAACTGAAGCGGACTGCCGGCTCTGCCTGCTGCTGGGCGAGGACTTCCGCCAGCCATTCTCCATAAAGCGCACGAATGCCCGTATCGAGGCTGATCTTCGGTTTCCAGCCCATGCGATCCAGCTTGGACGTGTCCAGCCGCTTGCGCGGTGTGCCGTCGGGTTTGCTTGTGTCCTGAATGAATTTGCCCTGATAGCCGAGGATACTTGCCACCAGTTCGGCGAGATCGCGGATGGAAAGCTCGGACCCTGAGCCAATATTGACCGGCTCGACTTCACTGTAGAATTTGAGCAGGTGAATGCAGGCATCCGCCATGTCATCGACATGCAGGAATTCGCGCAAAGGCCGCCCGCTGCCCCACAGCATCACGCTTGGCGCGCCGGAGCTCTTCGCATCGTGGATTTTGCGGATCAAAGCCGGCAGGACATGCGCGGTCATAGGGTCGAAATTGTCGTTCGGACCGTAAAGATTGGTCGGCATTGCCGTGATGAACTTGCAGCCATGCTGCACATTGTAGGCCATCGCCAGCTTTATTCCGGCGATCTTTGCAACCGAATAAGCCTCGTTGGTGGCCTCCAGAGGCCCGGTCAGCAGGCTGTCCTCGTGGATCGGCTGGGCTGCATCGCGCGGGTAGACGCAGCTCGACCCAAGCCACAGCAGTTTTTGCACGCCCACTTCCCTGGCGGCAGCCATGATATTGGTGCCGATCATCAGATTTTCGTAAAGAAAATCCGCAGGATAGGTGGCATTCGCAATGATGCCGCCGACACGGGCGGCGGCGATAATGACGATTTCGGGCCGCTGCGCAGCGATCCAGTTTTCTGTCTCTCTCTGTCGGGTAAGATCGAGCTTTTCGTGCCCGACCGTCAGAATTTCGCAATGTTCCCGTTCAAGCCTGCGCAACAGCGCCGACCCGACCATTCCCCTATGCCCCGCGACCCAAACGCGTCGCCCTGCGAGATCAAGCGCATTCTTACCATCCACTGAGATCATTTCGCCCCTGCTCTCTCATAATGGTGCTGAGATCCGCCTCGACCATTTCGGATACGAGCGCGTCTAAGGAAACACTGTGCTTCCATCCGAGCCGTTCGTAAGCCTTGGATGGGTTGCCGAGGAGAATATCGACCTCTGCGGGACGGAAATAACTTGGGTCGATTTCGATCAGCTTTTCGCCGCTCTTATTGTCGTAGCCTGCCTCGTGAACGCCTTCACCGTCCCATTCGATCTTGCGACCGACGACAGCAAACGCCTTCTGAACGAAATCGCGAACCGTATGTGTTTCGCCGGTGGCAAGCACGTAATCATCCGGCACTTCCTGCTGCAGAATGCGCCACATGCCTTCCACATAGTCGCGTGCGTGGCCCCAGTCGCGCTTGGCGTCGAGATTGCCGAGGCGCAGCTTCTTCTGGAGGCCGCGCTCGATGGCCGCGACCGCGCGCGTGATCTTGCGGGTGACGAAGGTTTCGCCGCGGATCGGGCTTTCATGGTTGAACAGAATGCCGTTCGACGCATGAAACCCGTACGCTTCGCGGTAATTGATCGTCATCCAGTATGCGTAGAGCTTTGCTGCCGCATAAGGGCTGCGCGGATGGAACGGCGTGTTCTCATCCTGCGGCACCTGCTTGCTTGCGCCGAACAGTTCGGAGGTCGAAGCCTGATAGAAACGACAGGTCTTTTCGATGCCGAGAAGGCGCATGGCTTCGAGCAGACGCAACGTGCCGAGAGCGTCGGCATTGGCCGTGTATTCCGGTGTCTCGAAGCTCACCTGAACATGGCTCTGTGCGCCGAGATTGTAGATTTCGTCCGGCTTGATTTCCTGCACGACGCGGCAAAGATTGGTGCCGTCGGTCAAGTCGCCGAAATGCAGGCGAAAGCGCGTCTCATGTTCTTTCGGATCTTGATAGAGATGATCGATACGGCCCGTATTGAACGAGGACGACCGCCTTTTAAGGCCGTGAACCCGGTAGCCTTTTTCAAGGAGCAATTCGCTGAGATACGCTCCATCCTGTCCGGTCACGCCTATGATCAAAGCGGTCTTTTCAGCCATCATCCAAGCTCCTGGTTGGCCAGCCGAAAACATGCCAGCAATGCTTGGATAGACTGTTTGCGCTGGTGTTCTCCAGCGCTCCAATCGGCGATTGGCGCACCCAGTAGTGGCTAGTTTCTGTCGTGGAAATCCCTCTGCGGTAGGAGAACCGGCCCGCTACCCTGCCTCTAAGGGGTAGACGCCGCGCGGCGTACGCTTCCAGGGTACCGCTATTGCCGTGCTTGTTGTTCGACTACCTATGCTGCGAAGCTCTGGCCAAACCAGATGCGGCCTGATGAAGATCATTTTTGCAAATCGCTACTTCTATCCGGATCAGTCCGCCACGAGCCGGATGCTGACGAGTCTCGCTTTTTCGCTGGCCGCAAAGGGCGTAGACGTAACCGTGATCGCCAGCCGGCATCTTCACAACAACAATGATACCAGGCTGCCCGCAACGGAAACCGTTTCAGGCGTTCGTGTCGTAAGGCTCGGAACGACGGGCTTCGGGCGAAAGAAGCTGATAGGCCGTGCGGCTGACTATTTGACTTTTCATCTTTCGTGCCTGCGCTGGCTGGCGTTCAATGTGCGCAGTGACGACATCTGCGTCGTGTTGACCGACCCGCCGATGCTGTCGGCTACCGCTGCACCCGCAATCGCGTTGCGCGGCGGGGTGATGATCAACTGGATCATGGATCTGTTCCCGGAAGTGGCGATGGAATCCGGCATGATCGGCAAGGAGTCGCTGGCCGGGAAGGCGACGCTCGCCTTGCGCAACTGGTCGCTTCGCCGGGCCGAGCTCAATGTCTGTCCGATCGACAAGATGGCACGTTATCTGTCGCAGCAAGGCGTGCCGAGACGGCAGCTCGAAGTGTTGAACCATTGGGCCGATGGTGACGAGATCGCGCCGGTCGATCCCGCGCGAAACAGGCTCCGCAAGCAATGGGGCCTCGAGGGAAAATTCGTTATTGGATATTCGGGAAATTTCGGACGGGCGCATGATTTCACGACCATCATGGACGCTGCGGACATGCTTCGGGGAAATAACAGGATCAGGTTTCTGTTTGTAGGCGAGGGGCAGCGTCGCGGATGGGTGGAAAGCGAGATCGCGCGACGAAAGCTGCCGAACACGCTGATGAAGCCCTTTCAGCCGCGTGAAAAGCTGTCGGAAAGCCTCGGCGCGGCAGACATACATCTCGTGTCGCTGTTGCCAGAACTCGAACATTGCATCGTTCCCAGCAAATTCTACGGCATATTGGCCGCTGCCCGGCCGACCATTTTCATAGGCGATACGGAAGGCGAGGTCGGAACGGCCGTGAGACGGCATGGCTGCGGCGCAGCCGTCTCGCTGGGCGATGCCAAGGGCCTTGTTGAATGGATTACGAACCTCAGCAACGCCCCGGCGCGTTGCCATTCCATGGGTGAGAATGCATCGCTGCTTTTGCGACAGCATCATTCGCGCGACAACAGCGTTCAGGCATGGGCCGAAATGCTCAGCGCGTTCGCGCCTGTCGAGCGCTATCAGAGCCTGTCTCCGGCAAGATGATGGCTACAGCCTCCGAAAGCCGCCAGACAGTGAATGGCAATGTCGTGCCGTTGAGACCCAATATGCCGAAGCCTGCGCTGGCGCTTCATTCGCGGGTTCTGAATGTGGGTATGTTGGTCGGCTCGACAACGGTCGGCAGCGGCGGCGTTTCAGAGGCGGTACGCGCGCTTTGTCTGGCGCTCTACAGAACCGGCGAGGTCAGGCCGCGCGTTTTCAGCCTTGAGGACGATGCATCTCCGCAGCGAGATTTCGGGCCGATCCCTGTTCATCTTGCAAAGAGGCGCGGGCCGTTGAGTTTCGGCTACGCACCCGAATTATCCAGGCTGGTGAAACAGCATGCGCCGGATGTCGTCCATCTTCACGGATTGTGGATGTATCCCTCCGTTGTTTCGCGGCGGTGGGGTAAGAAAACCGGCAAACCCTATGTGGTAAGTCCGCACGGCATGCTCGATCCCTGGGCCTTGCAGAACAGCGGCTGGAAAAAACGGCTGGCGCTGCGCCTGTTCGAGACATCCAATATGGCGAACGCCGCCTGTCTGCATGCGCTTTGCGAGTCCGAAAAGGACGCAATCGCCATGCTGGGACGGACTGCACCTGTCTTCGTTCTGCCGAATGGCATTGAAAAGCCCATGCCGGTCAGCGGCGTTGCGGAATGGCGCAGGAAGCTGCCTGAAAATGCGAAAGTATTGCTGTTTCTCGGGCGCGTGACGCCCAAGAAAGGCCTGCTCCAACTCATTGAGGCATGGGCCGGCGCGAGATGGCAAAACGCCAACTGGCATCTTGTCATTGTCGGGCCAGGCCATGAGGATCACATGCGGGACGTGCGCTCCGCGATCCGGAAAAGCGATGTCTTCGACACGGTTCATACCGTCGGTCCCGCATACGGGGTCGAGCGCGCACTATCCTATGCCTCGGCGGATGCCTTCATTCTTCCCTCAATCAGCGAAGGCTTGCCGCTGGCACCGCTTGAAGCGCTGGCCTATGGCATGCCAGCCTTGCTGACGCCGCAATGCAATCTGCCGGAAACCTTTGCTGCCGGATGCGCGCTGGAAATGCAGCCCGATGCGGCTTCGATCGAGGCTGCACTGCGCCTGCTGTTTCAAATGACCGAAGCGCAGAGGCGAGCAATGGGCCAGAACGGGCGCAAACTTGTCGAGGAGCATTTCGACTGGGACGCTGTTGCCGCGCAGTTCTGCGAATTGTATCGGCAGATATCCTAAACAATCACGCGGGTTGCAATCGCATCATGTTGACGCTTGCGACCTGCTGCCTGGATGCCATCGCGTAGACCAGAGCCGGTGCCAGAAACAGCGCGATGTGCACCCAGATCGTCACCACCCAATCGGTCTGATGAGAGATCGCGTGCATCGCTGGAACGATCGACAATATGTAGATGATCTGGCCGGCGGCCATCCCCGCCATAGCCGCATTCCAGATGCGTACCATCAGCCATGACAGAAGCAGGAATTTGAACGCGCCGAAATACCAGAACGACTGGAAAGCATCGGCCATGCCGGTTTCCGTCGAGCCCGTCGATGGCGTGTAGCCGCGTCCGACGGTCGGCAGGGTAAACAGCAGCGATTGTTTGAGTTCCGCGCCCACGAGCTGGGCGGGCACATAGTTGAAGACGATGCGGTTCCAGTGGAATTTGCCGTAGTCGAATTTCAGTGTCCGGTCCGTCTGGTTGATGCGCAGAACGGCGTTGCGCATTTCCTCGCCGCCATTTTCAAGTGTGCGCTTGAAGTTTCCTTCAAAGTCGATGTCGGCGATTGCGTTCCAGTTCTCCTGCGGATGCGCGCGTGTGATTTCGCGATAATCGCCCATGCTGACCATAGCCACCGTTCCGACCACAAGTCCGGCAATCACTGCGATGCGGGGTACGGCCCAGCGATGCATGAACCAGTAAGGCAGGACGAGGATCAGGATCAGTTCGATTGCTTCGGCGCGCTTGCCTGTGATGATGATGCGGTCGAAATAGAAGATCAGGTCGAACAGGATGATCGCCAACGCCGGTAGCGAACGACGCCGCGCAAAACACAGCGACGAAATCACCAAGCCGTAAGTAAGCAGCCGGGCGAAGAACAGATACATGACCGACACGCCGCTTTGCTGGACGCCGACCGTCAATTCGCCGGGAAGGCGGCTTAGCTGCAGGTAGAAATAGGCACCGATGATCGAGAAAAACCCGGCGACCATGAGCAGCTTGCGTTCATCCAAGGTCACGTTGAGAAATTCGAACGGTTTGGCCTTTTCCGACCAGCCGAGGCGCAGCATCAGAAGACAGAGGATTCCCATGATCATCGTCTTCACATAGGCACCGTCCGGCATGAATGGATCGGTCGAGACGCCTGGCAATTGCGGCAGAATGAACGCGAAGGTGATAACGCCAGCCAGAAATGGAAACTGGTAGACGCGATCCGGCCGCATCATGCCCGAAACCAGAAACCAGAGCACGATCCCGCAGAAAATGAGGGTGAGGCTTGAGTTCATGAGAACGCTTTCCTTACATTCTCGACGCCGCTTGCGTAGAACAATTCACCGGCCGCGCGTTGCAGCCCATAGGCGATGGATTTGACATATTCCTTGGCGATTGCCGGTCCGTACGGCCCGAAAACGATGGCCCATATGTCTGTCGGCGGCTCGGCTGGAAGCGACGACCATTCGATGGAAGGTTCCAGATAGCGGAACGTGTCGAGCGCGCGCCTGGAATGAAACCAGTTCGTCACCACGACGGCATGTTTCACGCCCATTTTTTCGAGAATATCGATGGCGTTTTTCGCGTTTTCCCAGGTGTCGCGGGAAAGGCAATCGAGCGAGATCTGCGCACGATCCACGCCATCGCTTACCATCTGGTCGGCAATATATGTGCAGTCTCCATCGCCCGCGATGACGACTGCAGGTGCGACGCCTTCATTCCAGAGTTCGGCGGCCCTTGTGGCGCGCGTTGGCCCATCGCCTCCCAGCACGACCATTGCGTCGGCCTTCTGAACGTCGTCGCGCACGGTCAGCAAAGGGTCTGCCAGAATGATCGCCGCAAAATAGGCCATGCTTGCCGCCGCGATTAAAAGCACGATGAAAGACACGCCCAGAACCGCATAGGACGCCGCGCTACGCTTGAATGGCCTGCGGTCGGCACGGATGTTCACACTGACAATCCCTGCCTTCGGCGCTGAAGCTCCGCAGTTTTGATGACGATCATGAATTCGTAGGAAGCAATCAGGCGGCAATAGGCATAGCCAGCCCAACCGTCGAGAAAGCCGCCCCGGAACAGGTACATATAGAGAAATCGCAAGATTGGCCTGCACGGTGCGCGATATGACAATTCCTTCAGGAAGCGCCGTCTCGTGCCGGGGTCGGAACTAATGAGATGCGACCATTCCAGTTTGCGCGGTTCGGCGCGCTGCTGGGCGAGATCGGCCTCAGTGCTCGAATAGCGATTGTGCTTGTCGAACCAGGCGGCCATGCCTTTGTTGAAGCTGTAATGGATGAAATGCGCCTGCAATTCGCCATTCGGACCGTCGCCGATGCAACGCGAATGCACGGAGCGCTCAAAGCTCACCTTGTCGGGGCGTACCAGACGCGTAATCCAGGTCGGATAAAGGCTGGAGCGCCGGATCCACTGCCCCATGAACATGTTCTTGTAGCGTGCTTTGAAAAACACTTCGGGACGTGATGGGTCGTTGGCTATGCGCAGCATTTCGTCGCGCAGATCGTCCGGCGTGATTTCATCGGCGTCCGGCGTGTAGACCCATTTGTGCTTGAACTGAATCTGCTTCAGCCCGTAATTGCGCTGCTGGACCTCGCTCTCATGCACATGCTGATAGACGCGCGCGCCTGCCGCCCTGGCGATTTCGACGGTTCGGTCGGTGCTGAAGGAATCGAGGATCACAATGTCGTCGCACCATGAAAGCGAGGCGAGGCAGGCAGGCAGATTCGCCTCCTCGTTCCAGGTCATGATGAGGGTGGAAATGCTCATTGAGGCACCGCGGGATCGAGGGATTTGGACTGTGTCTCACCGGATGCGGTGGCTATCGGAGACGGTACTTTGAACTGACGGCTCTCTTCATTCATCGCCGCGACAAGAAGCGTATGCAAAACCACCGGCACGACCAGCGCGGCGGTCAGCGTTATCGGTGAAATGCCTAACACGACGCCCAGCCAGCCAATGAAGCCGCAAACGGTGCAGAATAGTATCATCAGTCCGGATGTCGCTGTATGTGACAGCCCCCGGTCGATGAGAAGGTGATGGAAATGCCAGCGATCCGCCGTCATCGGGCTGCGTCCCGCGGCCCTGCGCCTGACCATCAGGCTGGCCATGTCGGTGATCGGTAGAATGATCGTCCAGAGCAGAATGGGCAGCGGCACCGGGTTCGGCCCGCTGGCAAGGTCGATCACCAGATAGGCGATGGTCGCGCCGAGGGCGGTGCTGCCTGCATCGCCCATGAAGACCGAAGCGCGGTTGCGCCATTTGTGGCGCATGTTGAAGGTGAGGAACCCGAGTACGCCGGCCAGCATCACCATGGCGAATTCGGCCAGGTCCAGTCGACCCGTATGTGTTGCGATGAGCGCAAGCCAGAAGAGGCTCGATGCGGCGATGCCGCCCGCAAGCCCGTCTGCGCCGTCGATCATGTTTGTTGCGTTGATAAGCCCGACCACGAAGACGATGGCCAAAGCAGGCAGTAGCCAGCCGATCGCAGGAATTTGGCCGGTATCGAGAAGATAGGAAGCGCTCGAAAGCAGGTCTGGTATATTGAAAACCAGTATCGCGGCGGCACAGATTTGCACCGCCAAGCGCGGCGCGACCGGCAGCCGCCAGCGGTCATCGGCAAAGCCCGTACCGACCAGCATGATCAGTGCGACGGCGAGATACCATTGGATGCCATAATTGTAGTCGATCGCCGTATCGTAGAGCGCAAAGGCACCGAATATCGCCAGGCCACCGCAAAGCGGCACCAGCCCATCATGCACCTTGCGATGGTCGGGCGCATCGACAAGACCCAGAACGAAGGCAAATCTTCGGAAAATGACGACCATCAACACGGTCATGGTGAACATTCCGAAGAACCCGATCGCGATATGAAGTGGCATTGCAGGACGCCCCGGTTTTTCGCGCGATGCATGTACCTGCATCTGTTGCGAATAGAATTTCGAGCTTTGATTCTAGCCGCCGCGAGCCAATGTATGGATTCGGACATTGAGGTGAGGGGCGAAGCCTCAAGAGGTATGCGACTACTCCGAAGGAATCGATTTGGAGGCTTGATCACGCCGCGAATCTAGTCGCGTAGCCCGTCTTTTCCGTCGCGGATCGCGGCCACCAGTTCGGAGGCCATGAGGGCTTCGTCGTCATTGTTGGCGATACCCTTTTTCTGAAGGGTTTTAACGGCGTCGGAAAGTGAGTCTTCAATCTCCATCGAGGACAGAATTCCGTTTTCCCTCAGGGAGAGGAGTATGCTTTCGCAGATTGCCAATGCGGCAAGCCCCGAGGATCTCGCAGTCCCAGACATGATTTTGAACCTTTGACGCATGCGCGAGCAACACCGTTATGCGAGTGCCTTGGGCCTCAAGAACGCACAATGGATCGCTAAATCGCCTCCACATTTTGTCCCCCAGCCGCTTGCGAGTTTGTGATGCGGCGTCACATTGCGCCACCTGATCCTTGTGGTAGCGGACTAAGCAATTCGGCTGTCGGTGAAATTTGGAATTGCGAATTAGAAACTCGCCTTGCGTAGAGTAAACGCTTCGGCGTGGCGCTCCGGCGCGCGGCATTCCATTCCGCGAAGGCGGGAGAGACCGAGAAAGGTTTCGGCGTCGAACCAGTCCTTGGAACGCTGCGTGCCGAAATGTTCGAGCAGTAACGATGCCTTCTTGTCTGCCTGGCTTGCAGTCAGTGGAAAATAGGCATTGCGCGGGCCGAGGTCGCCGTCCCATTTGGGAATTTCATATTCGAAGATCAGGTGATCGCGGAAAACGTTCCAGGTGAGCTGGTTGACCTCGCGATGGTCCTGATGGGAATCCTCGCGCGAATGCGTGAAAATGACATCGGGATTGAAACGCGCGCGGATGTCGATCAGCTTTTGCTTGATCGACCTGTTTTGGGTGGGAAAGTAGCTGTCGTCGAAATCCGCGAGTTCGATCGTCGATTTGTCCGCGCCTTTGAGAAAAGCCTCGGCAGACGCCCGTGCCTCATACGCCCGCTGCCCGCCGCTGCTCAGCACGCACCAAAGCGCATTCAATTTTACGCCGGAATCGATCAGCGATAATATTGTGCCACCGGCACCGATCTCTATGTCGTCGGAATGCGCGCCGATGAACAGCACCGACAGGCTTTCTCCGGGCAAGGCTAGACGCAGGCTTCTCATCACAAAGCTATGGCATCTCTTTGGATGGCAGGCCGCGACGACTGCTTGTGCCAGGGCATATCGCCCTTTTCGACCATATCTTCCAGCGCCTGCCAGTCCTTCAGCGTATCCATCGAGCGCCAGAAGCCTTCATGCTTGTAGGCCATCAGCTTGTCTTCTGCGATGAGCCGAGCAAATGGCTCGAGAACGAGTTCTTCGCCTTCGCGCATGTAGTCGTAGATTTCCGGACGGAAGAGGAAGTAGCCGCCATTGATCCAGATATCGGACGTATCGGATGTGCGGAATTCGCGCACGCGCCCGTCATCGGCAATATGTGCAAGATGGTAGGTAAGCGGCGGGCGAACGGCCAGGAAACAGGCGATCTTTCCGCTTTGCTTGAAGCGCTCAATCATGTCGGTCAGGTCGACATTGGTCAGGCCGTCGCTGTAATTGGCGAGGAACATCTCCTCGTTTTTCACATGCTCCTTGGCCGCCCAAAGGCGCTCGCCGATATTGCGCCAGATGCCGGTGTCGATCAGCGTGACACGCCATTCCTCGCGGCTTTCCTCCAGCAATTGAATGTCGCGACCGCCTGCCGAAACGATGCAATCGGCGAAGGTTTGCGGGCGGCTGTTGAGGAAGAATTCCTTGACGACATTGGCCTTGTAGCCAAGGCAAAGCACGAAATCCTCGTGTCCGTAATCACTGTAATATTGCATGACGTGGCGCAGGATCGGCTGGTGGCCGAGCGGGATCATGGGTTTTGGAACGCTTTCGGAATAGTCGCGAATACGCGTGCCCAAACCGCCGCAGAAGAGGACGACTTTCATGGCTGCAACTCCGCAGGATCGATGATTGTTACAAACGGGATCGGAACGACGAACTTGGCACCCCAAGCGGCGACGTGATGCATCTGCTCCACGATTTCGTCCTTCAGATTCCATGGCAGGATCAGAATGTAATGGGGCTTGGCTTCATCGAGCGCATGGACCGGCCGGATCGGAATATGCATTCCGGGGGTGAAGCGGCCGTGCTTGTAAGGATTGCGATCGACCGTGAAATCCAGGAAATCCGGGCCGATGCCGCAATAGTTCAAAAGCGTGTTGCCCTTGCCGGGCGCACCATATCCGCAGATCGTCTTGCCTTCGTTTTTCGCGGCAATGAGAAATGCGAGAAGGTCGCGCTTGGCGCGCCGCGCACGCTCGCCGAAAGCCGTGTATGTCGAAACGACGGTCAGGCCATGCCGGTGTTCGCGTTCGAGAAGGGCGGGCACCGCCTTACCGATCTTATGGCTGCTGTGTTCGTGAGCCAGATAGACACGCAGCGAGCCGCCATGGGTCGGCAGTTCCTGAACGTCGATCACCTTCAATCCATGGCGGAATGCCATTTTCTCGATCGTTATCAACGAGAAGTAGGAAAAATGCTCGTGATAGATCGTGTCGAACTGGTTTTCCGCGATCAGCTTTTCGATATGCGGAAATTCCAGCGTGATGACGCCTTCCGGCTTCAGCAGCACCTGCATTCCAGCGACGAAATCGTTGAGGTCCGGCACCTGCGCCAGCACATTGTTGCCGATAATCAAATCAGCCTGTTTTCCTTCGGAAACCAACTGCTCCGCATAATTCCGGCCGAAGAACTCAATCATCGTCGGCACGCCTTTTTCGATAGCGGCGGCGGCGACGTTTGCTGCTGGCTCGATGCCCAGAACCGGAATTCCAAGCGGTAGAAAATGCTGCAGCAGATAGCCGTCATTACTGGCCAGTTCGACCGCGAGGCTGTTCTCGTTCAAGCCCAGCCTGTCGGTGATCGCCCGGCAGTAGGACTTGGCGTGGGCGACCCAGCTCGTCGAATAGGATGAGAAGTAAGCGTATTCGGTGAAGATCGATTCCGGGCTCATATATTCCTTGAGCTGCACCAGAAAGCAGTCGTCGCAGACGAGCACATGCAGCGGGAAATAAGCCTCCATCTGGTCGAGCCGGTCGGCTGGCAGAAAGTCCTCGCAAGGAGGCGACATGCCGAGATCGACGAAGGTGTGCCGCAGATGCGCGCCGCAAAGCCTGCAGTCGCTTTCGGGAGTCGTGTGGGTACCGCTCCTGATCTCGCTCGCCTGGAAATTCATAGTCCAATCCCTTTTGCCGCAATGTCGGTGATTGGCCGAGATTACAGCTTGCGGGCCGGGCATGCCGATACGGCAATAAGAGTGTCGCGGGTGCCATATGGTGCACCGTCCGTACGGGGCATGGCGGCGTAGCCGGGCTGCTATCCCCCAAAGGGCGTGAGTACCCGCCGCATCTAAGGCATTCGGGCGTGCGGCTTACCCCTAGATACCCATTGGCCCCAGCGCCGCTCCGTGGAAAACTCGACACAAACGAGAAGGCAATGATGAAATTCACAGAGACACCGTTGAAAGGACTTTGGATCGTCGAGCCTGTGCCGGTGCGCGACGAGCGCGGCGCGTTCATGCGTATTTTCTGCATAAATGAGTTTGGCGAACGTGGACTTGAAACGCGCTTCGTGCAGCACAGCCATTCGCTCAATCTGAAAAAGCATACTTTGCGCGGGCTGCACTTCCAGAATGCGCCGCATAGCGAGGTGAAGCTGGTCTCCTGCATTCGCGGCAGTATCTGGGATGTAGCCATTGATATAAGGCCCGGCTCGCCGACGCGGAATCATTGGTTCGCGGTGGAACTGACCGCTGAAAACCAGCGCCAGCTCTACATTCCGAAAGGCTTCGCCCACGGTTTCCAGACACTGGAGGACGACACGCTCGTCTCCTACCTGATCTCGGAATTTCATGCGCCGGATGCTGCAAGCGGCATGCGTTATGACGAACCGGCGATTGGCATAGAGTGGCCAGCACAGCCAAGCGTCATATCGGATCGCGATTTGAAATGGGGCTATCTCGCAGCGTTTTCCTGAAATGCTTCGGCAAGCAGACCATGCTCCCGCAACAGCCTTGCTGCGGCTGCCAGCTCCGCAAAAGGCAGGCCGGAACGCTCGGCCATCGAGAGCAGGCAGTAATCGCCATCTGCCAGATTGAGCACCCAAAGCATCGCCATGGCGCTCGCGCCGGTCGCTTTGTCGCCGCCCAGAGATGCATAAAGTCCGCGCCGGCCAAGCTGCGGCTCGCCCTTCGGGAAGAGGTTCACCGGCGTCCAGTTTTCCTCGACAATGTCAATTGCCGCCGTGATCGTCTCATAGGACGACGCCAGATGTTCGGGGTGTATGAAATCCAGATTGTCGCCTGACGTATGATATTCCGGGAAGGTGCCGAAGGCGCTTCTCTGAAACAATCCGACTGGCAGATTGAAGCCCGGCGAGCAATATTGCCGCTCATCATAGCCATAGGGCGAAAAGTCCTGAATTTTGCCGGTCTGGCCCATAACATGCGCCATCGCCCGGTCGATCATGGCATCGCCGCGACGGCTTTTCTTGTAGTTCGGCCCGCCGCCATCGCCCACGCAGGAGACAACGAGACCGTGTTTTATCCGAGAGATTCGTTCCTCGTTCTGCGATAGCCAAGCCAGCGAGCCGATCGTTCCCGGTGCGAATACGAAACGATAGCCGTAGCGCGTTTTACGGCTGTTCAGATTGCGCGCCAGCATGGTCAGCAGTGCAAGTCCCGAACAATTGTCATTCGCAAGCGATGGGTGGCAGATATGCGCTGAGAGCAGGAATTCGTCTTCGCTCGTACCGGGATGAAAATACTCGCCATAGGTCAGATGACCGTCCGCCAGCTCAGCATCGATGACGGCGTGGTAAATGCCATCGGGCCAGGCATCCAGCCTGCGCTGCTCCATGCAAAAACCCCAGCGCTCCGCATAGTATGACGTGCGATACGGGATAAGGTCGGGCTGGTCCGGCAGTGTGAATATATTCGCCTTCAACTCGGCGAGCGGCATATGCCGGTCGATAGGTGCGCTGTAGCTCAGCACATGCAAATTGGATTCGCGCCAATCCAAAACGCGCTTGCCGTTTTCATCCTCGATATAGGCATCGCGGATGATCCATTCCTTCGGCGCGGTCCAGTCGAAAAGCGGCGTGCCGGTCGGGATGCGTACGCGCGCTAGCGGAATGCGACGCTCGAGAATATCGAGCGTTTGTTCGACGCCCGCGCCGGTGATGGACCGGCAGATAGGGAAGATTTCTACAGCCAATGCATATATGTCCGCGCCCAGATCTTTACCGGGCGCGAAGTCGATTGGATGCACGGGCTGATGGTTCATCGCTGCCGCGCTAGCTGGCCTTTGAAAGCGGCTGGGCAACATGATGCCGCAGATCGCCGTCGAGAATTTTCGAGCCGATCAGCGAGCGGATATGTGCGATGCGCTGATATTTCGGGCCTTCGAAATCCTGAGAACCGACCGGCGAGCGTAAATAGGCTGCGTAAAGCTGTTCCGCACCCTGGCGCGCATCCCATTTCGGCTTTGCATCCGGCAGAACGCGGGCGAGCTTCTCGAAACTGACGCGATAAGAGCGCTTGTCCGGCCCAGCGTCGTCCGCGAAGGCGAGTTCGCAACCCGGAACAACATCGGCGACGATCTGCGCAATATCGCGGATGCGGTAATTATGGTCGGTCGAGCCGACATTGAACGCCTCGTTCCAGATCGCATCCTTCGGCGCTGCAAGACCGGCCATGAAGGCGCGCGAAATATCTTCGATATGCACGATCGGCCGCCATGGCGTGCCATCGGATTTCAGGAAGATGCGGCCTTCGCTGGCAGCCCATGCGACCAGATTGTTGAGCACAATGTCGAAGCGCAAGCGCGGCGAAAGCCCGTATGCGGTGGCCGGGCGGAAATAGGTCGGGCAGAAATTCTTGTCCGCCAGTTTCGCGATGTCGCGCTCAGAGTACACTTTCGACTGGCCATAGGCGGTAACGGGATTGAGTTCACCCGTCTCGTCGATCATCTCCGCGCCCGAAATGCCGTAATTGCTGCATGAGGACGCGAACAGGAAGCGCTCGACGCCTGCATCCTTCGCAAGCTCTGCCAGCCTTACGCTGGCGCGGTGGTTGATCGCGAAGGTCAAATCGGGATTGAGGTTTCCCAGAGGGTCGTTGGAAAGTGCGGCCAGATGGATCACTGCTTCGAAGCCATCGACATCGGAACGCTCCAGATCGCGCAAATCCTTTTTGATGGTTGGAACAGAAGCGATTTCGCCGCCCGCATCATAGGTGCAGCGCTCGTAAAGGTCGCTGTCCACACCGTGCACTTCATGGCCTGCGGCAAGCAGGATTGGTGTCATGACCGAGCCGATATAGCCGCGATGACCTGTAAGCAGAACTTTCATGGGGCGCTCTCCCGCAATTTCGGATTTGGCCATGACGCTACAGAATGGCGCGCTCTTGCGCGATAACCCCAATGGGATGAAACGGCAGCGTAAAAAGGCTTAGAGTCCTTCTGGTTCCGATGGAATCGCCCCTCATCCCGCTGCCGCGACCTTCTCCCCGTGAAGTACGGGGAGAAGGAAACTGGCCGCAACGTCGACGTCCCCCTCTCCCCGTTTTCACGGGGAGAGGGTAAGGGTGAGGGGCTGTTTTCAGTAAGACGTGAAACGATCTAGGACTGCGCTTTAAGCAGGAGAATCCAATCGCTATCGCCATCCGCATTGCGGGGAGATGGCGGGGTAAAGCGCAACCGCCCGTTCGCGGCGGCATTGCTATTCGCATCGGACTTGGCACCGCTCGTCGGGTCAAGCCAGTTTGCGACTAACGTGCCTTTCAGCACTGCACCGTTCACCACAACCGCTTCCGGGCCGGACAAATAGACGATTGAAAAACTGCCATCGCTTGCCGTTCCCGCAACCGCAGAACTGCCCGCAGGCAAAACCTTGCCTTTATCAGGCGCGATAAGCCACCACGGCAAGCTTTCCAGAAGCACGCGCAGATGCCCCATGCTTTTCGCGCCGGGGCTCGAAAGCGATTCCTGCCAGGTCAAATCGCTATGATCGACGCCCGGTCCGCTGAAATGCCACATCGGATTGTTGCCGAATATCTGCCCGGCAGCGCCAGCAAGCATCGCGCCATAGGCTTGCGAACGGGCCATCTGCGCATTTGTGCCTCTTTCGTTTTCATAAAGGCCTTCGAAAAACAGAACCGGCAAATGCTTCGTCCGCTCATATTGTGTGGCAACTGCCGTATAAATGTTCTCGTAGACATACACCGTGTTCAGCGACAGCCATTCCGTATCGGGCCATATGTCGAGCATCACCGTGCCGCGACTGGAACTGACGGTATGAAGTGAGCCGTGAGCAGATCGTTCGATGCCTTCCACGACTGCCTCGACAATTCTTTTGTCGGGAGGGTCATTGTCGCAGCCATGCACCCAGATGATGTTCGACAAATCCTTGTAAAGCGCGCCTATGTAGCGGCCGTACGCCTCCAGCCCTTCGGGTCCGGTGGCGATCATCTCCTGCTGCCAACCCTGACTGCCGCCATTGACGCCGAGATAGGCGGGCGCAAGCAGAACGAGAAAACCCTTTTCCTGCGCGCGGCGCAGCACCCATTTCGCATTCTCGAAATAACGCTCATTGGGTTCCGCGAAACTCCCCTCCGTCTTGAATGGCTTTTCGCCGGAGGCATCGGCGGGTGCCTGGCTGCTGAATTCATGCTCGATCAGCGAGGCGAGGATCGTGTTGAAACCAAGCTTGCGGCGCGCGTCGAGATAGGTGTCGACTTCGTCGCGCTTCAACTCGGCAATCAGCGACCACGCGGCATCGCCGACAATGAGGAATGGCTTGCCGGAACTGTCTTCGAGGTGACGCCCGTCAGCGGAAACACGTAACGGAAACGGTGCATCTGCGGCCCATGCGCTGCCAGCGAAGAAAGCCAGCGCCAGCAGAATGAAAGCCGTTTTCAGATGCCGCACGCCCGATCACCCAGCCGACGCAAGCGTCGCAGGCGTATTCGTGTTGAAGCGCCGGTAGACGACCTGCGAGGGGCGCCCGACGAGATAGCGTTCCGTGCCGTCCTCAAGCGCCTTGGCATAAACGCCGAGCGCGCCATCAACAGCCTCGACCGTGCGGGCAATATCCTCGTCGCTGTGCGAATAGCTGGTGACGAGCGACGGCATGAGAACGCCGCGTTTGATCGTTTCCTGAAGGAACAGCGTGCGGAAGGCCTGCGATGCGGCACCTTCGCGGTCGAGCGTTGCGTATGAAAGGCAGCAATCCGGCCCGAGCACTTTCACATGAGACTCCAAACCGTGGCGACGGACTGCCTCTTCGAAGCCAAGCTTCACCGCCTTTCCCTGCCGGTAAAGATGCTCGATCACCGGCTCTGTGCGATAGATTTTCATCGTGGCGATTGCCGCTGCCAGCCCATGCGTTTCCGCGCCATGCGTGGTGGAAAGCAGGAACACGCGTGGCCGGTCGGTGTGGTCGAGCCCGCCCAGCCGCATGATCTCGGTTTTCCCGGCAAGTGCGGAAACCGAAAATCCGTTGCCGAGCGCTTTGCCGAATGTCGATAGATCCGGCTCGATCTCGTAAAGCGCCTGCGCGCCATTCGTATGCCAGCGAAAACCGGTGATCATCTCGTCCAGAATGAACAGCGCCCCATTATCGTGGCAAAGCTGGCGAAGCTGGTGGAGATAGTGATTGCGCGGCGCGTCGTTTTTGGCAGGTTCGAGAATGACGCAGGCGATCTTGCCCGGGTTGTGCCGGAAAAGCTCGGCGGCACTTTCGATGTCGTTGTAGCGGAAAGTCAGCGTCAGCTTGCGCACGGTTTCCGGCACGCCGGAATTGACCGGTGTCGTTCCGATGAACCAATCATCCGTCGAAAAGAACGGATGGTCGCCGCAGCAGGCGACGAGGTCGCGTCCGGTATAGGCGCGTGCAAGCCGGATCGCGGCGGATGTCGCGTCCGATCCGTCCTTGCAGAATTTGACCATCTCGGCAGACGGGATCGTCTCCAGAAATGCTTCCGCACATGCAACCTCGATCTCGGCGGGCCGGGTGAAATTGCAGCCGCCTTCCAGCGCCTCCCTGGTCGCCTTCACGACGGAAGGATATGCATGACCCAAGCCAACCGCACGGTTGCCCATGCCGTATTCGATGTACTCATTTCCATCGACGTCCCAGACATGCGAGCCAGCACCGCGCGCGATGAAGCCGGGTGCCAGCACCGGATACTGGTCGTCGCCCTTGGCATAGGTGTGGGCACCGCCCGGTATCAGTCTGTGGGCCTTTTCGCGAAGCGTGTCGGAATTCTCGAAAACACTGATCGTGTCGGTCATTGGAGCAAACCTGTTTCGCCTGCCAGTTTACGTGCTCCGCGTGTGGTTTCGCCCTCCCAAAAAGAACGTGCCGTTCACGCGAAAGGCGTATCAGATGCGTTCCTTGACCAGCCGTAGCCAGTTCTTCACCCGTGGCGGCAGATAGGTGCGCAGGCCGGGCCGTAGACCGGCGGGTAGCGACCATTGTTCCAGCGGCAATTGCGGCGCGACTGCGGGCCTGCGCTGCGAGATCTTGCCGATGATGTGGGCGTAGCGCGTTGCCATGGCTTCGAGTGAAAATCCCGTCGCTGCCTTGATTTGAGCTGCCTTGGCCATTTCATCCAGCTTCTTCGGATTTTTGGACAGTCCAAGAATTTGCGACGCGGCCTCGTCCATGCTTCCCATGGTGAAGAGCAGGCCGTTTTTTTCGTGATCGACGATCGTGTCGGTGACACCGCGAATGCGTGACACGACCGGCACGCAGCCTGCCGCCATCGCCTCGACCAGCGTGATCCCGAAACCCTCATAACGCGATGGCATGATGAGCAGATCGTGGGCGGCCAGCAATTCCGGAACGTCTTCAGGTGCGACACGTCCTGCAAAGGTGACGCGGGAACGGTGCTGCTGCATTTCCTGTTTCAGCTTCGGCAGATCGGGGCCATCCCCGGCGACGGTCAGCGTGATGTTTCCTGGAAGTCTGCCGAGCAGTTTCGGCAGCCAGAATACGCCCTTTGAGGCATCTTCGACACGGCCGAGAAACACCATTCGCATTTTGCCGCGCTCGCGGGGCTGGCGCTCTATATGCTCGTAAGCTTCGACATCCACCGCATTCGGTATCGCGACGGTCTGGCCGGACGCAAATCCGAAGCGGGTTATGAGATCTTGCGCACAACGCTCGGAGACCCCGACCGTCGCATGAACATTGTCGCGGATCGAGCAGGCCGCGGCATAGGTTCCGGGCGTGATGTTATGCACGATCATCACCCGCAGTAGATCTTCCGGCAGGTAGCGCATGAGATTGGTCTGCACGCGGTCGGCAAGCACATTGACGAAAACACCGTCATAGCCGCCACTGCGCAAAGCGTTGATCAGTGCCGAGGCCAATTCGTTCTGTGACAACACACCGGCGGGATCGATCGACGTTCCGAGTTCCAGCTCGCTGCGCCAAAGTGGATCGCTGAACGCTTCCGTTCTCCCGGCCCCAAGCCAGGTTACATCTATACCGTGAGGGGCAAGGCCTTTTCGGAGCTGTTTGAAAACCGAATAGGTGCCGCCAATATGGGGAAGGCAAAAATAGGCAAATCTCATGCGGTGAAATTAGGTGTTGGATGGCATGCCCGGAAAGTCCGGAATGTCGCCACTCCGATCAGCTTTTCGACGCTGGCTGATGGTCGAGTTCACCCGAAAGGATGAGTATCCAAGAGCATCGCAGTGCAGCAAAATCCCCTTCGCCAATAAGGTCAGCCTACAAGAGCCGGCAAGGCGATATCTGATTTTTTCAGCCCCGCGGAGTTTTCGTATGAAAGTCGGCCTTTTGGGGCAATTCGGCTCGGGGAATTCCGGTAATGATGGCTCGCTCGAGGCGGTCGTGCAGTTTTTGCGCCGAACCCGCCCCGAAGACGAACTCGTCTGCATATGCTCGAATCCTGAAGTCGTGGAAAAGAACCTCGACGTTCAGGCGATAAGCATTACGGCAGCGGAACATCAGGGCCGCGTCTTCCGCTTCTTCGACAAAATCCTGTTCGGCGTGCCGCGGCGGCTGCGGAACGTCATGTTTTCCATCACGACCACGAGTGAGTTCAACGCGATCATCGTGCCGGGAACGGGCATTCTCGACGACTTTCAGGAGAACCCCTTCGGCTGGCCATATGTCCTGTTCCGCTGGTGTCTTGCCGCCTTCTTGGGCGGTACGCAGCTTGCATTCGTGAGCGTCGGGGCAGGGCCGGTAAATCGCCATCTCAGCCGCTGGTTCATCAAGCGGGCAGCCGGGTTTGCGAACTACAGAAGCTACCGGGATCAGGCTTCGCTTCGTTTCATGCAGAGCATAGGCTTCGAAAACAGAGACGACCGAATATTTCCCGACGTCGCTTTCGGCCTGGCCGCGCCAAAGAACGAGTTTCAGCGCGAAGGTTCACCGGTTATCGGTGTCGGCGTCATGTCCTATCACGGGTGGTCGAAAAATGCCGCCGACCGTGAGACCATCCACCACACATATATCGAGAAGCTTCGGATATTCATCGTCTGGCTTGTTCAGAATGGCTACCGCGTGCGTATTCTGACCGGCGATGCGCAAGACTGGCGCGCCGTCGAGGAATTGCAGAAAGCGCTCGTTGCTTCGCTGCCGGACACGAGCGCGATCATTGCCGAGCAGGCAACCGATCTCCACCTCCTGATGGCGCAAATTCAGCAGACGGACATCATCGTTGCAACGCGTTTTCACAATGTGGTCTGCGCGCTCAAACTCGGTCGACCGACGATCTCGATCGGCTACTCCAGCAAGAACGATCAATTGCTGGAGGATATGGCTTTGGGACATTTCTGCCAGCACATCGAGACGTTCGAGGTCGAGATTCTGAAGCGTCAGCTCGATGCTATGATGCAGGAGCGCGAGAGCATCGCGAAAAATATCCAGCGCCGTGTGGAGATTTACAGCCAGCGATTGGCGATGCAGGAATCGATCCTGTTGCAGACGGTTCTGGCAAAGAAACCTAGCAACGAAAATGCGTTTCTCACCGAGGCTGTCGAGCCGGAAAGCACGAGCTGATCAGATGCTTCGCGATCGTCTCGCCAAGTAGCCGAAGGGCGGAAGTATCGCCATCGATGGGCGCGATTTAAGCGCGAACGCCATGAGCTTGGCAGCCCCCGCCTCGCGCCGCGCCATATGCGCCAGCGCAGACCAGTAGGCGCGTTCGCCGAGATTGCGCCTGGCAGTTTCCAGAAGCTCTTTCGCGTCGGACATCGCACGACCTTCGTTTTCGAAGAAGGATTCGAAGGCTGCCTTGAATTCGAGGTTCCAGCGATGAATGTTTGCCACCGTGGCAGACTGGTTGCCGCCATGGACACGCGCAATCGCCTGCTGCCTTTCTGTTTCAACCACATCGCCAAGCAGAGCAATGCGCATCCACATTTCAAGGTCGTCCGTGTGAGGCAGGGACGGACGATAACGTCCGGCGCGCTTTTGCGCCGCTGTCCTGACGATGGCAGTCGGGCCGCTTATGTGATTGCGTCCGGTTTTGCAGAAGCGTTCGATCAGAGCGTGCCCGGCCATCCGGCGCCACGCGTTGCGCGTAGGCTGCGAGCCACTGGCTTTCGCAATATCCTGATCGGTGGAAAAGACGGCCTTGCCATAAACCAGGCTCACCTGCGGGTCGTTTTCCATGATGCCCATTGCATGGCTCAACGCGCCTTTGGTCAGAAGATCGTCCGAGCAAAGGATCAGGAAATAATCGGACTTCGCCCAATCGACGCCATCGTTGAAGGAAGCGTGTGGCCCCATATTCTTCGGGCGCAGCAGCGTCTCGATGCGCGGATCCGCTTTCGCCAGTTCACGCGCCAATTCGGCGCTGTCGTCGTTCGATGCATTGTCGATGATGAGCAACCGCAAGGCGTCTACGTCCTGCGACAGCACGCTTTCGACGCATCCGCGGAGATAGTGTCCGTAATTATAGTTCGGGATGACGACATCGATGCTCGTCATGGCCTTGCCGTTTGTGTACCGCGCGGCGCGCTCGTCTTGCGCATGAGCAGGCCCCTCCAGTTCACCATGTCGGTGACGCCGCGAATTTCTTCGAGGAAGGGGTGTTTTACGATGATCAGGCCGCCGAACCATCCGACTGCCGCGAGTATCATGCAGATAGCCGCATCGAGTACCGTCAGATGCCCACCGAACCCACGCGCCAGAACATAGATCGTCGGCCCGAGCATCGAGATGAATGTAACGATCATGCTGCCGGAAATCGCGGAAAAGATCTGTCGTGATGTGAATGGAACATGCCTGCGGACATACCGGAAAGACATCATCATTTGGAATGGCATGCTGATGAACTGGCTGAGCGCGATCGCAGTCAGGCTGTGAAAGCTCGCCGCGCATAAAATGACGGCCGCGACGATCCGCCCGATAAAGTTCGAGACGAATGCGTCCCGGTTTTCGCCCAAGGCCATGAGCAATGGGTAGGTCAATATGATCGGGAACCAGAAGACGCTGGACAGGGCGATAAGCTGGACGAGCAATATCGCTTCTTCCCATCCGGGGCCGAGAACGATGCGAACGGCCGGTTCGGCCAGTATCGCCATCAGGATCACGCCCGGCCAGTAGATGACCGCGATGTAGCCGAGCGAACGCAGATAGGTTTCCTTGATGTTCGAACCTTCACGCGCAGCGGCGGCAAGCGCCGGAAACGCGACGGTGAAGATCGACGACATCAAAAGCCTGTCAGGTATTCCGCAAACTGCATTGGCACGGTTGAATATGCCGACGGAAGCCATCGGCATGACGCGGCCAAGAACGAGTTGGGGCAGGGCCTCATAGATGCGGTCGGTTATGTAGGTGGCGCCCTTGTAGCGCCCGAAATCGACCAGATGACGCCAGGAGGCGATGCTTGGTTTGAAGACGAGGTAGGATGGGCGCGCAATCAGCGCCAGGATCGTCGTTGCCAACGAACCGATCAGCCCGCCTATCGCGATGCTGAGATAGCTATAGCCGTGCCAGGCGAACCCGATGACTGCGATTGCCGTGATCAGGCTGCCGATGGTCTTGATGCGGGTGATGGTTCCAAATGCCATATCACGACGCATCATGGTGAAAATGGGAAGCGAAAACGCGTCGCTTATCGCGCTCAATATGGACAGCAGCAGGAACGCCTTCAGCTCGACCGCGCCATAAAAATTTTCAAGCCAGCCCGACGCTACAAAAAGCAACAGCGAGAGAATGATGATCAGCCCCATCAGTATCGTTGAGGCGGTGCGCAGATCGTCCCTTGAGACTTCTCGGCGTTGAATGAGGAATTCCGGCGTCGCGAATTCGCGGACTGAAAAGACGATCATCGTTATGCTGGTGGCGATTGCGCTGATGCCGATTTCGGCAGGCGTTAGAAGACGCGACAGAACCGCGATGACGGCGAAGCCAATCACCAATCCCAGATACTGTTCGAGGGCCGCCATTATAAAGGCCAGCCGCACAATCTTCATCTTGCCATCCCACCCTGCCCGCGGCGTTTGCGCACGAACCATTCGCAGTCGGTGCTTTAAAGACCTGAGAGCACCGATGACGATTTCGCAGCGAATTCGCCAATAATCGCAGTTTAATGCCTGCGTCGGGGCGCGAAACATGGCTATCGGGGTTAGGGAACACGCAAAATGGCGTAGCAAGCGGCATATTCGACGATGTGCGAGGGGTAGCCGCGAGGAGCGGCCAGTGTGTCGTGAACGGCTGATTTATGGTTGCTCGGCAGGATTACCCCCACTCCGTCCGCTTCGCGGCCACCTCTCCCCCATTTCATGAGGGAGAGGAAATGCAGTGCTTGCAAGGTGCGCGCTTCCTCTCCCCCGCGAAGCGGGGGAGAGGTGGCCGCGAAGCGGACGGAGTGGGGGTACTTACTTCGTTTTACCCGAATACTGCGTCATATGCCTGAACGGCAGAGATGGCATTCTTGCGAACCTGATTTTCGTCGAAGCCCGCCTTATAGAGGCTCGAGCCAAGTCCGAACGCGTTGACGCCCGCCTTTGCATAACGCGCGAAATCGCCATCACTCACACCGCCCACTGCGCCGACGATGGTGTCTTTCGGCAGCACCGATCGAACGGCGGCTATCCCGTCGGCGCCAAGTGCCGAAGCGGGAAAGAATTTCAACCCGGAAGCACCGGCCTCCAGTGCCTGAAACGCTTCGCTAGGCGTGAACACGCCGGGCATGGTGACCATTCCGAGCTGACCGGCGCGGATAATAGCGGCAGGCACGACATTCGGGCTGACCATGAGCTTGCCGCCTGCGGCCCTCACGGCTTCGACATCACTTACCGAAAGCATCGTGCCGCCACCGACCAGAATGGTGTCGGGCAGGTTTTCGCTAAGGATACGGATGGATTCGAGAGGATCGGGAGAGTTGAGTGGAACTTCGACGGCCTCGAAGCCTGCCTCGACCAGGGCATTTCCAATCACCAGAACCTCATCAGGTTTCACCCCGCGCAGGATCGCCACGAGATTGCGCTTGAGGTTCGGCCATTCGACGCGCGTGCTCATGCGGCACTCCTTTGGAAGATGATCTCGGCTGCATGATGCAGCCCTTTGCGTACGGCCTTGTCGGCGTCGGTCACACGCACGGTGCCGCCTGCTGCCGCAACTGCTGCGCTGTAAAGCGCTTCCATCGGGCCGGAAGCCACCAGTTCGACGTTCTTTCCGTGGCGTTTCATCTGGCTTGCCACTTCCGCGCCAATCAGGATTCCGCTCAGTCGGTCGGCGATTTCTTCGCCATCTGTGCCGAACAGAAGCTGTCTGGCACGTAGCGAAAACATCCGCTCGATCGTGCGATCCGGGTCGCTGATGCCGATGGCCAGCCCATCCTGAAATGCGGGCGACTGCGCATCGCCGGTCGGTTTCGCATCACCGATGGAATGCCGCACGATCGACTGCCTGGCGATCAGCGAAAACAGTTCGCCCGTCATGACGGTCGAAAAATCGCGGATCTGGCCGTTCTCGCAAAGCACCCATTTCGAATGCGTTCCGGGCATGGCGACGATACCGCTGACGTCTGGCCGCTCGAGAAGCAGGCCGAGCAATTGGGTTTCCTCGCCGCGCATTACATCCGGCGCTTGCTCGTTTCGATTGGCGAGGCCGGGCAGGATGAAGGTTTTGTACGGCGCGCCTTCTGGTTCAACCGCGCCTGCCGAGATCGTTTCGGCGGAAGCCGGCAACGGACCATAAGGCGCTTCCTGCCATCCCTGCCGCGCGCCGACCATGCCGCACATCACGACGCCGATGGTCTGCTTGCCGGCATCTGCGCCGGCAAGCGTTTCAATATGTCGGCGGAGCACCGCTGGAAAATTTCCCTGCTCGACGGCCTGCATACCCTCAGCAGAGCGGCTTTCGGCAATAGGCTCGCCATCCGCGCTCAAAAGCCATGCACGGAAGCTCGACGTGCCCCAATCGACCGCAACGATCTTTTCCACGGCGTCAATCGGCAATGGTCGTTTCCTTTCAGGGAAATGCTCGGAAAATGGCGCTTCCGATTATTTGTTGTACTTCTTGTCCAGCGCATCCATTGCGTCGACATTGCCTGCGGAGCGGCCATTCGCGTCGAATTCCGAGCGAAGCCATGCATCGACAATCGACTTTGCGACTTCCGAACCGATGACGCGTGCGCCCATCGTGATGATCTGCGCATTGTTGCTGAGCTGCGCGCGTTCGGCCGAATAGGTGTCATGCGTCAGTGCTGCGCGAATGCCCGGAACCTTGTTGGCCGAAATGCAGACGCCGATGCCGGTGCCGCAAACGAGAATGCCTCGGTCGAAACGACCATCGAGAATGGCAAGCGACGTGCGCTCTGCAACGCCCGCGTAGAACTCGTTGGCTTCGTTGTTTTCCGGTTTGCTGAGATCAGCGATCTCAAGCCCGCTTTTTGACGATAGATGTTCGAGGATCACCTTGACCAGCGGCTCGCCTGCGCTGTCGCCTGCAACGGCTATCTTCATTTCATTCTCCTACCTGATGTTCTGCGATGAGGGGCGGAAGGGACGATCGCCGCTTCTTGTCACCATGATTATGGCTGCCGGTGCGGACAATACACCCCGAAATCGTGTCGGCTACAGTGAAATTTTCCGAGCGTTCGGAATATCCCGCGAATTTTTCAAAGCAATCAGGCGGTGCGGTGTAATCAAGCTGTCAAACAGAAGGCTTAGGCAGAGGGCGTGAACGCGAATCAGGGTGGTGAATTTGACCATCCGCTTTCAGCCGCGAGAGGGTCTGGCCGTGAAGATCGCAATCATCGGCACCGGTTATGTGGGTCTGGTTTCCGCCGCCTGCTTTTCACGCTGGGGACATGATGTCCTCGCTGTCGATAAGGATGCAGGCAAGATCGCCGGATTGAAGCGCGGCGCCATGCCGATCTTCGAACCGGGCCTGGAAGATCTGGTGCGCGAGGGCGTTGAAAGCGGAAAGCTCTCCTTCGGCACCGACACTGCAGATGCTGTTCGCAATGCCGACATTGTCATGATCGCGGTCGGCACGCCGCCGCGCCTTCGTGACGGAGAGGCCGATCTCGCTTACGTCTACGATGCAGCGAAGGAAGTCGCGCAGGCGATGAACGGTTTTACCGTTGTAGTCACCAAATCGACGGTGCCGGTCGGAACAGGTGATGAGATCGAACGCATCATTCGCCGCGCGCGGCCGGATGCGGATTTCGCTGTGGCCTCCAACCCGGAATTCATGCGCGAGGGATGCGCGATCGCGGATTTTCAGCGGCCGGATCGGATCGTGGTTGGTGTCGATGACGAACGCGCCCGCACGCTTCTTCATGCCGCCTATGAGCCTTTGACGAATAACGGCATACCGATGGTAACGACGGAGCGCCGCACCGCCGAGCTTATCAAATATGCGGCCAATGCGTTTCTCGCGGTAAAGATTTCCTACATCAACGAAATGGCCGATCTTTGCGAAAGCGTCGGCGTGAATGTTCGTGAGGTAGCGCTTGGCATGGGGCTTGATCATCGCATCGGTCCGGGTTTCCTGAATGCTGGTCCGGGTTATGGCGGCTCCTGCTTTCCGAAGGACACTCTGGCGCTGCTGCGGACCTCGCAGGATTACGGCGTGCCGATGCGCATTGTGCAGGAATCCGTCGTGGTCAACGATGCTAGAAAACGGCGCATGGCGCTGAAGGTCATCGACGCGTTGGGCGGCGACGCCAATGGCCGCACGGTTGCGATCCTCGGCCTGACCTTCAAGCCTGGCACTGACGATATGCGCGAGGCGCCGTCCATTCCGCTGATCGAGGCGCTGCAAAGGGCAGGCGCGATCATCCGCGCGCACGATCCCGAAGGCATGGAAAACGCTCGCTCTGTCATGGACGATGTAGGCTTTTTCGAAGACCCGTATCAATGCGTGCGCGGGGCCGATTGCGTCGTGCTGATGACCGATTGGAAAAGCTTCAAAGCGCTCGATCTCGCCCGCGTGGCGCGCAGCGTTCGCCGCCGTGCAATCGTCGATTTCCGCAATCTTTTCGACCGGGAAGCCGCTGAGTTGAACGGCTTCTCGCTAAGCGCGATCGGCTCGCCCAACCGAAGCGCCAAGCGTCATTCCGCAGGCACTGCCGCTTTGCCGAAGCAAATTATCGAGGAAATCCGCAATGCGCATATTGATCGTCACTGACGCCTGGCGTCCGCAGGTCAACGGCGTTGTCCGAACGCTCGAAACGCTTGCCGAAGCGCTGCAGGATTTCGATGTCGAGGTGGAATTTCTGACACCCGATGGTTTTCCGAGCCTGCCGCTGCCATCCTACCCGGAAATCCGCCTCGCAATGGCGACCTCGGCGCAGATCGCGCGGCGCATCGATGCCGTCGCGCCCGACGCCATTCACATCGCAACCGAAGGCCCGCTCGGCTTCATGGCACGCCGCTTCTGCCTGGCGCGGGGCAGAGCGTTTACCACCAGCTATCACACCAAATTTCCGGAACTGGTTCACGCAAGAACGCCGATGCCGGAAAGCTGGACCTACCGCCTGCTGCGCCGCTTTCACAATGCCGGGCAGGGAATGCTCGTCGCGACGCCATCGCTAGGTCGTGAGCTTTCAGCGCTTGGCTTCAAGAACATCAGGCCGTGGACGCGCGGCGTCGATACGCAGCATTTCAACCCTGATCGTCGCAAGGATTTGGGGCTGCCGGGACCGATCTTCCTGTGTGTCGGACGGCTCGCGGTCGAGAAGAACCTTCCGGCCTTTCTCGATCTCGACCTGCCGGGCAGCAAGGTGATCGTCGGCGATGGACCTGAATTCGCCAATCTCAAAAACCGCTACCCGGACGTGCATTTTCTGGGCACCAAAACAGGCGATGAACTGGCCGAAATCTACGCGTCCGCCGATGTTTTCGTTTTTCCAAGTCGCACCGACACATTCGGCAATGTCCTTTTGGAAGCGCTGGCGAGCGGCTGCCCGATCGTAGGTTTCCCGGTCACCGGCCCGCTCGATATTGTAGGCGATGGTATAGGCGGGGTGCTGTCCGAAGATTTGCGCGAAGCCGCCCTCGGCGCGCTCGAAGTCTCGCGCAGCGTGGCGCGTGAAAAAGCGCTTACCTACAATTGGAGCGAATGCGCCGCGCAGTTCCTCCAGCACCTTCAACCTGCCGAACAGAACATCGCCGCCTGATAATCCGGGTTGCCCGAAAGCGCGCTCACCCCTATTGCATGGCAAAGCGAGCAAGCGGGAGTGGCAATGTCGGGCAATCGTTTCCTGTCGATCGGCGAATGCATGATCGAACTGTCTCAGGCCGGTGACGGCCTTTTGCGCAAGGGCTTTGCGGGGGACACGTTCAACACCGCCTGGTACGCGCGCGCATTCCTGCCCGATCATTGGTCGGTCGCCTATCTGACCGGCCTCGGCGACGATGCCGCGTCCGACGAAATGCGTGCCTTTATCGAAGGCGCGGGCGTCGAGACAGATGCTATTCGAACAGTGCCCGGCAGGTCGCCTGGCCTTTACATGATTCACCTAAAAAACGGCGAACGCTCTTTCAGCTACTGGCGTGAAACATCTGCGGCCAAGCAGCTTGCGGCTGACCCGGAGCATCTTCGCAACGCAATTGACGCGAGCGACACGGTCTATTTTTCAGGAATAACGCTGGCGATTTTATCAAAAACCGACCGCGACGCGCTGCTTTCCGAGCTTTCGCAGGCAAGAAATGCCGGAAAGAATGTCGTTTTCGATCCGAATATCAGACCTCGTTTGTGGACCGACCGGGAAACGATGCTCTCCGCCGTGACAGAGGGCGCGAAAGTGTCGAGCATCGTCATGCCAAGTTTTGACGACGAGGCGACGCATTTCGGCGACAAATCCGTCGAGGAAACGGCAACACGTTATCGCGACGCCGGTGCAGAAACAGTCGTCGTGAAAAACGGCGAAGCGGGCGTCACCATCGTTTCGGAAAACCAGAACGCGTTCGTGCCGGCAACTTTGGCGAATGCGGTGATCGACACGACAAGCGCTGGCGACAGTTTCAACGGAGCGTTTCTTGCCAGCTATCTCAATGACGGTGACGCACTGAAGGCGGCTGCGTTTGGAGCGAAAATCGCATCGGCAGTTATTGGCCATCATGGCGCTCTTATCGAAAAGAACAAGCTGCTGTAAAATGGCCTGAACCGGATTGTCAAACTGGTCCGACCAGATAGAATGAGGTGAAACAGGGGCGGTAGTTTCGGGAGGAAACGATGAACCTTGCCACCGGCGCGGCGAAGGCCAATGCTGTTCCATTCGATCATTCGCGTCTCGACCGCCTCATGGAAGAGGCGGGCATTGATGTGTTGCTGGCGACGTCCAAGCACAATGTTCAATATCTGCTTGGCGGATATAAATTCATCTTCTTCGCGGCCATGGATGCGATCGGCCACAGCCGTTATCTGCCCGTGCTGATCTACGAAAAGGGCAGGCCGGAAAACGCCGCCTATATCGGCAATCGCATGGAAGGCGGGGAGCATCAGAACAATCCGTTCTGGACGTCTGCGGTTCACACCGCGACCTGGGGCACCATGGATGCGGCCGCTCTTGCCATCGAACATCTGCGGAAAACCGGCAAGAATAATGCCCGCATCGGCGTCGAACTGTCATTCCTGCCCGCCGATGCCTTCAAGGCAATCACCGACGCGCTGCCAGATGCGACACTGGTCGATGTCTACTCCACGATGGAGCGCATGCGCGCGATCAAGACGCCGGAAGAACTGGATAAGCTGCGCAGTGCTTCCGAGTTGATAACGGATTCGATGCTGGCCGTTTTTGCTTCGCAAGGCGAAGGCGCGACCAAGCAGGGTATCGTCGATGCGCTTCGCCGCGAAGAAACTGCGCGCGGGCTTCATTTCGAATATTGCCTGCTGACGCTAGGAGCCAGCCATAACCGCGCCGTCTCGCCGCAAAGCTGGAAAAAAGGCGAGGTGATGTCGCTGGATTCCGGCGGCAATTATCACGGTTACATCGGTGATCTATGCCGCATGGCCGTGCTGGGCGAGCCGGATTCCGAATTGCAGGATCTGCTGGCGGAAATCGAAGCGGTTCAGCAGGCGGCGTTCACACTCTGCAAGCCGGGTGTGCTTGGCGGAGACATGATCGCGCATGCCGAAAAGGTTTTGAAAGCTTCGCCCAGTGCGTCTTTTACGGATTTTTTTGCGCATGGCATGGGCCTTATTAGCCACGAAGCGCCATTCCTGATGACCAACCATCCGGTGACCTACGAGGGCGTGGATGCGGCACATCCTCTCGAAGAAGGCATGGTGCTTTCAGTCGAGACGACAATGCTTCACCCGACACGCGGCTTCATCAAGCTGGAGGACACCGTGGCTATCACTGCGGACGGCCACGAAATGTTCGGGCAGCGCGGTCGCGGCTGGAATATCGGCGGCGTTTAGGGTGGTTCCTATTTGATGTAATCGCGAGGCACCCCCTCTGCCCTGCCGGGCATCTCCCCCTCAAGGGGGGAGATTGGCTGACACAGCTCTCCGCCTTCATTCTGCAACGTTGGCAATCGGCGCTACGCGTTAATGCTAGGCTAATCTCCCCCCTTGAGGGGGAGATGCCCGGCAGGGCAGAGGGGGGTGCTGTCCCGCTAGCGTTTCCATTTAAAAAATGAAGAGCGCTTAACCGCCAGCCGGAATCAGCCTGAAATCCGGGAGGTCGCGCAAGGCCTGTTCCGGGCCTGCCGGCGAGTATACGACGAAAAGCTGCATCGGCCCATCGCCCGTATTCAGGGTCGAGTGGAATCGGCTCTCCGGCACGTAGATTGTGCAGCCCGGCCCGACTTTTTGCGTTATCGGGTTGCCCGCTTCATCTTCGACCATCTGTTCGCCATTGCCGGAAATGACGAAGATGATCTCTTCGGCGCCCGGATGGTTGTGGCGCGTATGGCCCTGGCCTTTTTGGAGATAGACCACGCCGCCGCTGAAGCGCGACGCGCCGTTGACATCCGGCCCCACCGTCAATGCCAGCCTGCCCCAATCGAATGCGAATGTATCGACGTCTTTTGCGTAGAGAAACATGTCGGTCATGAAAGCCTCCCGGCCTTTGTTGTTAGAAGGAAACGGCCTTGAATTTCTTCGTCTGTTCGGCGAGCGCGGTTTCCACCGGCAGGCGCTCCATGGAACTCGCGCCGTAAAAACCGTGGCAGTTCGCCGTGCGCTTCAGCACATATTCGGCGTCGTCCGGCATGGCGACCGGGCCGCCATGGCAAAGCACGATTACATCGTTGCGCACCGAGCGCGCGGCCTCCGCGATGGCGTCGATTTCCTTGACGCAATCGTCCAGTGTTTTGGCAGAGGTCGCACCGATCGACCCGCCGGTCGTAACGCCCATATGGGCGACGATGATATCGGCTCCGGCCTTCGTCATCGCGCGCGCTTCGTCGGCGTTAAACACGTAAGGCGTCGTTAAAAGATCGAGCTTATGGGCTTCCGCGATCATATCGACTTCGAGCCCAAAACCCATTCCAGTTTCCTCGAAGCTTTGCCGCATCTGGCCGTCGAAAAGCCCGACGGTCGGAAAGTTCTGCACCCCGGAAAAACCCATCTGTTTGAGCTCGGCGAGCAGGGAGGGCATGAAGGCGAACGGGTCAGTACCGTTGACACCTGCAAGTACCGGCGTGTGCTTCACCACCGGCAGCACCTCGTAGGCCATTTCCTTGACGATGTCGTTGGCGTTGCCATAGGCGAGCAGACCGGCGGCAGAACCGCGCCCGGCCATGCGGTAGCGGCCGGAATTGTAGATGATGATGAGATCGATGCCGCCTGCTTCCTCGCCCTTGGCCGAAAGCCCGGTGCCTGCGCCGCCGCCGATGATAGGCACGCGCTGTTTCACCATGCCCTGAAACTTCTCGATGATCGTCTTGCGGGGGATAGCGGGCATTCTTCCTATTCCTTTGCGATTGACCGGAATGCGGCTGCGGCCGCATCGGCGAACTCTGGATCGTTGATGTGGAGAGGCAGCCGCTCGATGCGGCGCTTTGCTGTCTTGTTGAGGCCCGTTTCGATGGCCGAAAACAGCGCGTCATCGGCCTGCGGGTCGAAGAATGTGCCGCCTTCAATGTCGAGCGCGGAAACGCCTTTTTCCGGGATGAGGAAAATGACCGGCCCCTCGCAGGCGTTCAGCTTACGGGCGATCCATGCACCGATTTCGCTGCACTCGGCTGCGGTCGTGCGCATCAGTGTCACGTTGGAATTGTGCTTGTAGAACAGGCGGTCCTTGTAGCGTTCCGGTATGGTTTCCGGCGCCCAGAAATTAACCATGTCGAGTGCACCTACCGAACCGACATAGGGCAGGCGGGTGCGGGCGATGGCATCGAGCCTGTCCTCGCCAGCAGCCAGAACACCGCCAAACAGGAGATCGCAAATTTCGGTTGTCGTTATGTCGAGAACGCCGGAAAGCATGTGGCTGTCCACCAGCTTTTCCATCGTCCGCCCGCCGGTGCCGGTCGCGTGAAAGACGAGACAGTCATAGTCGTCGTGCAGGCGCTCGGTGATCGCGGTGACGCAAGTGGTCGTCACGCCGAACATCGTCAGGCCGATTGCCGGTCGGCTGTCGGCGGGTTGATCGGCCGCTTTGCTCATAGCGACGATTGCGAGCGCTGCCTTTTGAAGCACGGCGCGGCTGATCCGGTTCAGTCCGGCAAGATCGGTGATCGACGGCATCATGGTGATGTCGGCGGCGCCGACATAGGGCGACACGTCGCCGGACGCGAGCGTCGAAACCATCAGTTTGGGAATGCCCATTGGCAAAGCGCGCATGCCTGCCGTTGCTATCGCGGTGCCGCCGCCGCCACCTATGCCGACTATCCCGGCAATGTCGTCGCGGCCTGAAGTAAAGTGCTCGAAAGCGAGCCCCATTGCCGAAACCGCTGTGCCGCGATCGGTAAGCCCGAGTACGGCGTTGCTGCCTGAAGGGTGGTGACGCGCGACCTCTTCCGGCGAGATTTCGGCCTCCGCCGAATGCGGTGTGGTGCCGACATCGACGCGAATAGGAAACCCACCCGCAGCCTTGATTGCCCCGGCGAGAAAGTTCAACTCCTCAGCCTTCGTGTCGGCAGTTCCGACCACGTAAATCTTGTTCAATTGCTCCTCCCGTTCTCTTCGATTTGCCGCTCCTCCAAGCCATTGCAAATTTTTGAGACGCATGTATCGTATTGGTATGGAAGTCTCACGTCAACGGACCGAACCCGAAATTGCAGAGCGCGGCCCGCGAGCGCGGACACGCAGGCTTATGCTCGATACGGCGATCCGGCTTATGCAGTCCGGCGCGACGCCGTCGGTCAGCGAAGTGGCGGAAGCCGCGGAAGTTTCGCGCGCCACCGCCTATCGCTATTTTCCGAGCCAGGCAGCTTTGGTGCAGGCAGTGGTGGATGAGGCGCTCGGCCCAATCCTCGAATGGCGCTCCGATCTGCCGGATGCGGAAAGCCGCGTCTCCGATCTGATCGCCACATCGCTGCCGCGAATAGATGCATTCGAAGCAACGTTTCGGGCAGCCCTCAAGCTTTCATTGGACCAGTGGGCGCGGCGGCAGGCGGGTACGCTCGGCAGCGAGCCGGCGCTGGCGCGCGGCCATCGCGTTGACCTTCTCAAAAGCGCGATTGAACCGCTGAAAAAGACATTGCCGAAGAAAAAGCGGGATCGGCTCGCACAGTCGCTTTCGCTGATTTTCGGGGTCGAGGTGCTTGTGGTTCTGAAGGATATTTGGGGGCTGGACGCGGATCAGGCGCAGGAAGTGGCGCTCTGGGCGGCGCAGGCGCTTGTTCGCGCTTCACTTGTCGAAGGAAATGCGGTTTCATAGAGGAACCGCGCTATAAGCTTTGCGCGTGTTTGGCTAACTGGTTGGACCAGTAGGCATTCTTATTCATTGTGCATTTTTCTGAGCCGATAATCGCTTCACGCGTATATTCGTGCTTAATACGCTTATTAAATCGATTGAATAAAGAAAATCCGCTTTATAATCCATTCGTCTTGGTTGCAAAAAATGACTTGACCATACTCGTCGTTGGTAATACCAGATTGGTATCGGAGGAGAATTCGGGCGGATTGTCCGCCTGAACAGGCAAGGGTTGGGAGGCTCGGGGCCTGAAACGTCGCAGCAGTTAAACTACCAGTACCCGGCGCCAAGCCGGTCGAATGAAAAGGTAGAATGCGCGCAAGGGAGGAACTCATATGCGCAAGACACTTACCGGTATGCTTGCCGGCATGGCACTGACGCTTGCCTGCGGAACGTCCGCATTCGCGCAGGAACTCACGATTTTCTGGGCTGAATGGGATCCTGCAAATTATCTCCAGGAACTCGTCAACGAGTATGAAGCCGAAACCGGCGTGAAGGTTACGGTCGAAACGACGCCCTGGGCGGATTTCCAGACCAAGACCTTCACCGAATTCAACGCCAAGGGCGATGCCTATGACATGGTCGTGGGTGACTCGCAGTGGCTGGGTGCGGCCTCGACCGGCGGCCATTACGTTGATCTGACCGACTTCTTCAAAGAGCACAAGCTCGGCGAGATCATGGCTCCGGCAACCGTGAAGGCCTATGCCGAATATCCCGGCAACAGCGGTAAATTCTGGGCGATCCCGCTCGAGGGCGACGCTGTTGGCTGGTCATATCGCAAGGACTGGTTCGAAGACCCGAAGGAAATGGAAGCCTTCAAGGCGAAGTATGGCTACGATCTTGCCGTTCCGAAAACCTGGAAGGAACTGCGCGATATTTCCGAGTTCTTCCATCGTCCTGATGAAAAGCGCTACGGCGTCGCGATCTACACCGACAATTCCTACGACGCGATGGCCATGGGCTTCGAGAACGCTCTGTTCTCGTATGGTGGCGACCTCGGTAACATGGAAACTTATGAGGTCGAAGGCATCATCAACTCCGACAAGGCGGTTGCAGCCCTTGATGCCTACAGAGAGCTCTACAAGTTCACGCCTCCGGGCTGGGCCAAGACCTTCTTCGTCGAGAACAACCAGGCCATCACCGAAGGTCTGGCCGCAATCAGCATGAACTATTTCGCCTTCTTCCCCTCGCTGCTCAATGAAGCGACCAACCCGCATGCCAAGAATACCGGCTTCTTCGCCAATCCGGCCGGACCGGATGGCGACCAGTTTGCAGCACTTGGCGGGCAGGGCATTTCGGTCGTCTCCTATTCGCAGAATCAGGAAGAGGCGATGAAGTTCCTGGCGTGGTTCATCAAGGACGAAACCCAGAAACGCTGGGCCGAACTTGGCGGCTACACCTGCTCGACGGCAGTCCTCGAATCCGAGGAATTCCAGAACGCGACGCCTTACAACAAGGCCTTCTACGAGACCATGTTCAAGGTGAAGGATTTCTGGGCGGTTCCCGAATATGCCGAACTGCTGCAGCAGCTTAACCAGCGCGTCTATCCGGCCGTGGTCGGTGGCGAAGGCTCTTCCAAAGAGACGCTCGACGCACTGGCTGCCGACTGGACCGCGACCTTCAAAAAATATGGTCGCCTGAAATAGCCAAGCTTTTGCGGAAGGGCGTCCGCGCCCTTCCGCACGCTTTGCAACCAGACCTGAAGCATTCCGAATTCGACAGGCTCCCGGAGGAGGAGAGTTTTGGCAACTGCAGTCATGACCACGCTGGACCCCGCTTCGCGCGCCGCAAGCCGCGGCCTGAGCGACCTGACGATACGCAATCTGTTCATCGTCCCGACGATCCTGTTCCTGATCATCTTCAACATCTTCCCGTTGATCTATTCGCTCGGCTACTCCTTCACGGATTTCCGCGCATCGACCAACACGCCGGCGAATTTCGTAGGGCTTCAGAATTATCGCGAGCTGCTCAACGACCCGTTCATCTGGTCGAACTTCGCTATCACCGCGAAATACGTGATCGTTTCCGTCACCGGTCAGGTGATCGTCGGCTTCGGAACGGCACTTCTTTTGAACCGGAGCATTCCGTTCAAGGGACTGCTGACCACGCTGCTTCTGCTGCCGATGATGCTTTCCATGGCCGTCGTCGGGCTGTTCTGGAAACTGCTCTACGATCCGTCATTCGGTATCATCAACTACGCGCTGGGCCTCGGCACATTCGAATGGCTGGCCAACCCCGACATGGCGCTCTATGCGGTTGCCATTACCGACATCTGGATGTGGTCGCCCTTCGTCATGCTGCTTTCGCTGGCGGGCCTTTCGGCAGTGCCGAAGCATCTCTATGAGGCGGCGGCGATAGACCGTGCAGGCAGTCTCTACACCTTCTTCCGCATCACGCTTCCGCTGGTCGCACCGATCCTGATGATCGCGATTATTTTCCGTACGATGGAAGCCTTCAAAACGTTCGATCTCGCCTACATCCTGACCAGCCAGCCGACGACCGAAGTCATCTCGATCCGGCTTTACAAAATGGCGTTTCAGGAATGGCAGACGGGGCGTTCCTGCGCGCTCGCCTACATCGTGCTGATCATGGTTCTGGCGATCACCAACATCTACGTCAAATATCTCAACAAGGTGAAGGAGCGCTAGGATGTCCGCCGTCCGCACATCAGGCGAAGTCGCGCTGAACCGCCTTGCAATCGTAGGCGTCTTGATCGTCACGCTGATTTTTCTGGCGCCGATCTACTGGATTGCATCGACCGCCTTTAAGCCGCGCAATCTGGCGACGACCATTCCGCCGACAGTGGTTTTCGAGCCGGAGATTTCACCCTTCGTGAAGCTCTTCACCAAGCGCTCGCAGCTACGCAACGCGCCTTCGCCGGAAGAATATGAAGCCGCCCCCTGGTGGGAGCGCATGGTCTTCGATGGCGGTGAAAAGGTCGTTCGTTCCGGCCGTGGCGAAGTGCAGCTTTCGGGCTATCCGAGCCGGTTCATCAACAGTCTGATCGTCGCAATCACATCCACGATTCTGGCTGTCAGCATGGGCACACTCACCGCCTACGGCTTCTCGCGGTTCAAGGTGAAAGGGGAGGCGGATCTGCTCTTCTTCATATTATCGACGCGAATGTTGCCGCCCGTCGTCGTCGCCATTCCCATGTTCCTGATGTACCGGATGGTGGGGCTGAACGACACGCATTGGGGCCTGATAATCCTCTACACTGCCTTCAATCTTTCCTTCTCCGTATGGCTCATGAAGGGCTTCATCGACGAGATCCCGAAAGAGTATGAGGAGGCCGCACTCGTCGATGGCTATACGCGCATGCAGGCCTTCTTCAAGGTCGTGCTGCCGGAGGCTGCCACAGGCATCGCCGCGACCGCCGTGTTCTGCTTCATCACCGCATGGAACGAATACGCATTCGCGCTGATCATGACCAACCGCCGCGCCCAGACCGCGCCGCCATTCATTCCGAGCCAGGTCGGCTCCGGTCTGCCGGATTGGACAGTCATCGCCGCCGGTACGTTCCTGTTCCTCCTGCCGGTCGCGATCTTCACCTTCTTCCTGCGCAATCACCTGCTGCGCGGCATGTCGTTCGGGGCGATACGCAAATGACCTTCCGCCAGTTGAACCGCCGCTATCTCGAACCCGGCTCCCAGATATTGATGATCTTCGGCATCATCGCACTCTGTCAGCCGTGGAATCTCTTCCTGCATCGCTATGGACTGACCATGACTTTGATAGGCCTCATCGCCTTCATGATAACGGGCAAGATCGGGCCGGAGCCTAGTCCGCAGCAGGTCGATGCGCATGAGCGGGAGTCCGAAGCGTGACGCAGATTGAACTCCGTGGCGTCGAGAAATTCTTTGGCGCGGTACAGGTCATCAAGAACCTCAATCTGGTCATCGACCACAATGAGTTCGTCGTGCTCCTCGGCCAATCCGGCTGCGGGAAAACGACGACATTGCGCGCCATTGCCGGGCTGGAAACCATCGACCACGGCGACATTCTGATCGACGGCAAAGCGGTGCAGAATATGAAGGCGTCAGACCGCGACATCGCCTTCGTGTTCCAGTCCTTTGCGCTTTATCCGCATATGAATGCCTACGAAAATATCGCCTTCCCGTTGCGCGCGACACGCAAGAGCAAGTCGGAAATCGACAGCGAAGTCCGCAGTGTCGCCAAGACGTTGCAGATCACTCATCTCTTGCAGCGCAAACCGTCCGCGCTTTCCGGCGGCGATATGCAGCGCGTCGCGATCGGCCGCGCGCTGGTGCGCCGTCCCAAGGCGCTGTTGATGGATGAGCCGATCGGCGCGCTCGACGCCAAGCTGCGTGAAGAGATGCGCGCCGAGATCAAGAGGCTGCACATCCAGCAGGGATCGACGACGATCTATGTCACGCATGATCAGGTCGAAGCCATGTCGCTCGCCGACCGCATCGTCATCATGCATGAAGGCGTGCTTCAGCAGGTCGGCACGCCCTCCGAGGTATATGCTTCGCCTGCCAATCTGTTCGTCGCACAATTCGTCGGCAGCCCGGTCATGAACATCGCTGCAGCCAGTGTTTCGGAGCAGGGCGCACAGGCGCGTGTTACGGTCGATGGCGCTACGGATGGCTTCAAATTCCCGCGCGAGCTTCTGGGAAAGCTGAACGGAAACGCGGGCAAACAGCTATCGCTGGGCATTCGCCCCGAAGGCGTGCTCGTCGCGCATGAAGCATCGGATGGATATCTGCCGGTCGAGGCTCACATCATCGAGCCACTCGGTTCGCATGATATCGTGGATTTGAAGGTCGGTACGCAAATGCTGCGCGCCCGCACCAAGGCGGGATATGTGGCAAATGCGGGCGACCGCGTCTGGGCACGCATCGACCCGGCGCAGGCGCATTTTTTCGACACGCAGAGCGGCAATTCTTTGGGGGTGAGGCTGTGATGGTGGGACCCGAAAACGTCGGAACTCTACGTTGTCCTCCTCTGTCCTGCCGGACATCTCCCCCACAAGGAGGGAGATTGGCAGTTTCATTCGTATCGCCTTCGCGGTTAGCGAAATCGCGGACATCATCTGATCTCCCCACCTGTGGGGGAGATGTCCGGCAGGACAGAGGGGGGCAACGTAGAGCGTTAAGTTGGGCCAAGTTTCCTCAAAACGCTCAGTCGATGGAGGCGCGCTGATGGCCCACATCAAGCTGCAAAACATCACTAAAACCTTCGGCGACCACACAGCGCTGAAAGGTCTTGACCTCGAAATCGAGGACGGCGAATTCTTCGTGCTGCTTGGCGAAACAGGTGCAGGCAAAACCACCACACTGCGCCTGATCGCAGGCCTCGAAAAGCCGACTTCAGGCACCATTTACATCGACGGCGCGGACGTCGCGGATTGGGGTGCTGCCGAGCGCGATGTAGCGCTGGTTCTCCAGCAATATTCGCTTTATCCGCGCTATACGGTTCGCGAAAATCTGGAATTTCCGCTGAAGGCAAAAATCCGCAAGGTCGAGCCGGACGAGATCAAGGAGCGCGTTGCGCGGGTTGCCCGAACGCTGCGCATCGAACATCTGCTTGACCGTAAGACGGACAAGCTTTCGGGCGGCGAAATGCAGCGCGTATCGATTGGCCGTGCCATTGTTCGCAAGCCGCGCGTTTTCCTCATGGACGAGCCGCTTTCAGCACTCGATGCGAAGCTGCGCGAAGCGTTGCGCACCGAACTCAAGAACCTTCAGGTCAATCTCGGCGCGACGTTCCTGTTCGTCACGCATGACCAGATCGAAGCCATGTCGATGGGCGACAAGATCGGTGTTTTGAACAAGGGCCATCTCGTTCAGGTTGGAACGCCTTACGAGATTTACAACAACCCGCTCAACACATTCGTCGCGCGTTCTGTCGGCACGCCGCCGATGAATTTGATGGATGGGAAACTCTCTTCTGGGCGCGCCATCATGGCCCCCGTCAATTTCGAGCTGCCCTATGACGGACCTGTCGGCGCAGGCACTGCGACCGATGGTCGAAATCTGGTTTTCGGGATCAGGCCGGAAGACATTTATCTGGAATCAGGCGCGCCGGTGGAGGGCCGCGTCCACGATGTCGAAAATCATGGCGTGGAGAAAATCCTGACACTGCGCGTCGGCGACAGCATGCTGCGCGCAACCGTGCCTGCGCAAACCGAAGTTGCTATCGAGGAGCAGGTGCGCTTTGCCTGGAACCCGAAAAAAGTCGTGCTGTTCGATCAGTCGAGCGGCATCAATCTCACGCACCGGGCCTAGTTTTTCGACAGCCTGAAGCAAACCGTCTATGACGGAATGCCCAAGCAATCTGTCGCGAGGCGAGCCTATGAACAACTCGACACCGAAGCAGCGGCCTGCGCGCCATGCGCTGGAGGCGATTTTTGCGCGGCTGGAAAGTCGCGTCGGTGACGAGAAAGTTTTCACGAAAATCTATTGGGAAGCCGCGCGTGCTGCCGCTAATGCGTCCGATGAGCGCCATCGCAAAGGTGTGCCGATCGGACCGCTGGATGGCAGGATCGTCTCGATAAAGGATTTGTTCGACGTCGCGGGCGAGGCAACGACCGCCGGTTCGGTGCTGTTGCGTGAGGCGCCGTCAGCCAAGGCCGATGCGCCGATCGTTTCGCGTTTGCGGCAAGCAGGCGCCGTGATCCCGGCCAAGACGAACATGACCGAGTTCGCTTTCACGGCGGTCGGGCTCAACCCGCACTACGGGTCTCCGGGCAATGCAAGAGACGCAAGCCTGAACGCGGGAGGTTCGTCGTCCGGCGCTGGCGTTTCGGTGGCCGAAGGCACCAGCCAGATTTCGATTGGTTCGGACACAGGCGGCTCGGTCCGCATACCTGCCGCCTTGAATGGCATTGTCGGCTTCAAACCAACGGCACGTCGCGTGCCTCTGAACGGTGCATTCCCACTGTCTCCGACGCTTGATTCCATCGGCCCGCTCGCTCTGAACGTCGCCGATTGCGCACTGACAGACGCGATCATGGCGGGTGAAACACCGCAGGCTCTCACGCCGATCCCGCTCGGCAATCTGCGTTTCGCGATCCCGAAAGGACGGCTTTTCAACGATCTCGATCCGAGGGTTGCTCAAGCGTTTGAGCAAGGCATTCGCGCGCTGGAACATGCCGGCGCAACGCTCGTGGATTTCGACATCGAAGATCTGCTTCAAGCGATGAGAGATGCGACGGCCTCTGGTTCCATCGCCTCGATAGAAGGTGCTGCCATTCATTCCAACTGGCTCAAGGACAAGCGGAAAACGGCTTCGGTCGATCCGCGCGTCACCAAACAATTAGCTCGTTACATGGATGTTTCACGCGAGGCACATGATACGCTTCTCGCCCGTAGAAACGATCTTGCGCGGCAGATGGACGAGCATCTGTCTGGCATAGACATGCTGGTCTATCCGACCTTGCCGATCGTTGGGCGGCCGATTGTCGACCTCGAGAATGACCCTGCTTTTTACAACCGCATCGAAGGACTGCTGCTGCGCAATCCGCAGATCGTCAATCAGTTCGATCTGACCGCGATCTCACTGCCTGTTCCCGGCACAGAGCTTCCTGTCGGGCTGACGCTGGCGGCGCGCAGCGGAGCCGATGACCGCTTGCTCGGTGTGGCGGTGTCGGCAGAGGCCGCACTCGCGCATGGCTGATATTCAGGATGGAAAACGCCTGCGATAGTGATCGACCACATCGGGATTTCGCAGATTTTCGGGCAATTCCCCGCGTAAAACGCGGTTGGCTTCCGCGATCGCACCGGTGCCCATGCGCTCCATGCTTTCTTCGGTGATACCCGCCATGTGCGGCGTGACAATCACATTGTCGAAGCTGAAATAGGGGTGTTTGGGCGGTAGCGGCTGTGTTGAGAACACATCGAGCGCCGCACCGCCGATCTGACCGTTTTCCAGCGCTTCGATCAAGGCGTCGTCATCGACCACCGGTCCGCGCGAGACATTGATCAGCAATGCACCGGGGCGCATGAGCTCGATGATGTCGCGGCTGATAAGGCCGGTAGTTTCGGGCGTCAGCGGGCAGCACAAAACGATGATGTCGCTCGCCATCGCAAGCTCTTCCAGCGTCGCGAAGCGCACATTTTGCGGCAGGCTGGAAGCGGTGCGGCTGTTGGCGATGACGGTGAGGCCGAAGCCATCATGCGCGATTTTCGCAACTGCCTTGCCGACCGCGCCCATGCCGACGATGCCCATTGTGCGCCCGCCAAGCTCGTTGGTCAGCGGCGCATACTCGCGTCCAGCCAGCCAGCCGCCCTCGCGCAAATCACGATCCATCGCACGAAAGCGCCGCAGAAGCGCCAGCGTCGTGAAAATGACGTGCTCGGCGACGGAGTTCGCGTTGACGCCGGGCACATTCGCGACGAGCACGCCGGCCTTCGTCGCGGCATCCATCGGGATCATGTCGAGCCCGGCACCATGCCGGATTGCCGCGCGCAGCTTGGGCGCGTTGTCGAAAAGCGCAGGCGGCAATGGCGCGCGGACGATCACGATGTCCGCATCGCGCCCCTCTTTCGCAAGGGTTTCCGCATCCGGCGCCGATGCGATGACGAGATCGCCTTCGATCATCTCGACGGCGCGCGGATGAAGCGGATGCGTCGAGAAAATCACCGGCATAGGATCACGCCTTTTCCAGCGTCTTGTCGGGGCTATCGGCGTCTATGCCGGTGATCAGGCCCTTCCAGTAGCTCTCGACGCCTTGCAGATGCGCGCTCATCAGCGCTTGCGCCAGATTGCCGTCGCGGCGCAGAAGCGCATCGAAGATTTGCAGATGTTCGGCATGCGATTTGTGGCCGCGCGCGGGGTCCTTGAAATAGATCGGCAGGCGGTCTTCGCCCATCACGTAGTAGACGCTACAGACCTTGTGAAAGACGCTGTTTTGCGTGGCGCGTACGATTTCAAGATGAAAATCGCGATCTTCCACTGCCAGCCCTTCACCATTTGCGAGCTTTTCTTCTGAGATTTTGAGAATTTCGCGCAGCCGGTCGTAGTTTTCGTCAGTAGCGCGCGAGCATGCGAGTTCGGCCGCCTTGATCTCGTGAATCTTGCGCAGTTCGACCGTCTCGTAAATCTGGATCGGATCGAGCGGAACGCCAGCTTTGGCGAACAGTGCGATTGCTTCGACGCTTGCCTGCCGCGTCGTCAGGTAAATGCCGGACTTCGCCCGCCGCTCGACGATGCGCATCGCTTCCAGGATTGCCAGCGCTTCACGAATCTGGCCGCGGCTCACTGCAAAATGCTCTGCCAGTTCGCGCTCCGACGGTGTCCGCCCTGTATCCGAATTGGAACAAGCGAAAAGGTGCGAGGCAAGTTCGGCGAGCAGGTGGTTTTTCGTCATATCAAGTTCTTTGCGCGTGCGCCTCCAGAAATCGTTCGGAGACTGTGAACCCCAATCCGGGCGTTTCAGGGATGGCGATCATACCGTCCTTGGCTTCGATCGTCTCCGTGACAAGATCGTGTATCATTGGATTTGCTCCAAGCGAATACTCGATGATGAAGCTTGAGGCCGAAGCCGCGCAAATGTGAAGACCGGCGAAGAAACATGGCGCGCCCGCCCACAGATGCGGCGCGAAACGCAGATTGAAGGCGCTGGCGATCGTGCCGATCTTCACCGCCTCGCTTATGCCGCCGCAAAAGGCCGGGTCTGGCTGGAAAATGTCGGCGGATTTGAGTACGGCAAGATCACGGAAAGCGTAGCGCGTGGCTTCGCTTTCGCCGGTCGCAATCGGGATCGGAATTGCTTTGCGAAGCTCGGCCATGCCCGGCTTGTCGTCTGCCGTCAGCGGTTCTTCGAACCAGGCGAGGTCACAATCCGCAACCAGATTGGCAAAACGCCGCGCTTCCGAGACGGTGTAGGTTCCGTGTGCGTCGACCATCAGATCGATGTCTGGACCGAGTGCCTCACGTGCGGCGCGGACGCGGGCTGCCGATACATGCGGCCTGCCATCCATCGCGCCGATCCGCATTTTTACGGCCTTGAACCCGCCCGCCGAAACGTAAGAATGCAACTGCTCGCCGATCTTGTCGGCAGACGCCCATCCGCCGGACGCATAGGCCGGTAGCCGGTCGAGCTTTCGCCCGCCGAGCAGCTTCCAGACCGGCACGTTGAGTGACTTGCCCAATATGTCCCATAGCGCGATGTCTACGGCGCTGATCGCCGCCGTTGTCAGGCCGCGCCGCGCAAGCTGCGGCATTGTATGCCCTGCGATGGCTGCCTTTTCGTGGCGCACGCCATTGTAGAGCATTTCCCATATCATGCTGATGTCGCCGGCCTGCAGGCCGATCAATTGCGGGCCGACTTCATGATTGAGCATGTGGACGAGGGCGCCATAGCTTCCGGCACTGCCGGCTGCATTCTTGCCTTCACCCCAGCCGACGAGTCCGTCATCGGTTTCGATGCGCAGGATTGCCGCGTCGAATGTCGTCACCTGTCCGAAATCGCTCCGATGCTGGCGTGCAGCCTCGATCGGAATCCGAACCCACCATGCATGGACGTGCTTGATCCGCATTTTGTTCCCCGGCTTCCCCGCACACGGGCAGGGAAGCTGATATGCCGAAAACTGCGGCCGTTTACTTGATGAGCGGCAGGATGGTTTCGGCCGTAATCCGCATCTGGTCGTCGTAGAAATCTTCCGTCAGCAGGCTCGATCCGTGGTCCTGGATGAATTTGAGCTGCTCGGGTGGGATGTCCACGGGATTGCGTTCGACCATGGTTGGATATTTGTTCGCTGGCGTGCGGTCGACGGGTGCGACGAACTCATTGGTGACGGCACCGTCATAGCCGATCTCTTTCAGCGTGCCGATGATCTTCGGCCAGTCGAGTTGACCGAGGCCCGCAGCAAAGCGGTTATTGTCGGCGACATGGAAATCGAACAGCCGCTTTCCGGCAAGGCGGATGGCGTCATACATGTCTTCTTCCTCGATGTTGAGGTGGAAGGCATCAAGGCAGACGCCGCATTCCGGGCTTACCGCATCGGCAAGCGCCAGCGCCTGCGAAGCGCGGTTGAAGAAATATGTCTCGAAGCGGTTCAGAGGCTCGATGGCGATCCGCACGCCTTTTTTCTGCGCATGCGCGAAGCATTCCTTGGTGGCATCGACCACCCATTTCCATTCTTCTTCCTCGGTGCCATCTGGCACGACCTTGCCGACAGTCGCGGGCACGAGCGTTATGATCTGGCCGTCCAGCTCGCTGACCATGGTGATGACGCTTTTGACGTAATCGACGGAGCGCGCGCGTTGGCCCTCGTCCTTTGCCGCGAGGTTTCGCTCGCCAAGCGTCAAGGTCACGGCACCCCAGCAGCGAATGCCATGTTCTTTCAGCAGCGCGCGGGTTTCGGTGACATTGTACTGCGTCGGCTCGCCGGAAATTTCGATGCTCTCATATCCGTACTTCTTGATGCGGGCGAGCGTCTTTGCCAAAGGCTCGGCGCGCATCCAGTTATGCGTCGAAAGATGCATGGTCTTCCCTTCTCGTATTTCGCCTATGATCGCTTCGCCGCAGGCGAAGCCGCGTCTCCTCCCTGAAGGCTCCCAGTCTTTTATCTGGTTGGACCAATCAGGCTATTTAAAAGTCGTACCGCATTTGATTTTGCCTCGCAAGTAGTGGTTTATCAAATCTGGTCTGACCAAAATAGGAATTTGCAGTGGGTGTCTGCGACATCGACTACCGAAGCCGGTGGTGGACAATCCCACCCGGCAGATTGCCCGCTTTGGGGAATTCGCCTAACGTTGACCAAACGATAAAAGACGGGATCTGCAGTCAGCGTTCAAACTCATCCAGAGGTGGTCATAATGCCAAAAAACACGGTTTTTCCGGTGGTTCCTGAAGTCTCTCGCCGTACTATTCTCAAAGCTGCCGGAGCCAGTGCTCTCTTGGCGGGCACCGCCGCTTTTCCCGTACGGCTTTTCGCGCAGGAAAAGCTGAAAGTTGCGGCCGTCTACACCGTCCCGGTCGAGCAGCAATGGGTCAGCCGCATCCATAAGGCCGCGAACACCGCGAAGGAACGCGGCGACATCGAATATGTCTATTCGGAAAACACGACCAACAACGACTATGAGCGCGTCATGCGCGAATATGCCGAGGCGGGCTACAAGCTCATCCTCGGCGAAGTCTTCGGCGTGGAAGAGGCAGCGCGTGCCGTGGCGCGCGACTATCCCGACGTTGCATTCCTGATGGGTTCGAGCTTCAAGCCGGACGAGGCCGTGCCGAATTTCGCACCCTTCGACAATTACATTCAGGACGCCTCTTACCTCACCGGCATCATCGCGGGCGCGATGACCAAATCGAAGAATATAGGCATGGTCGGCGGCTATCCGATCCCGGAAGTGAACCGCCTGATGCACGCCTTCATGGCAGGCGTGAAGGAGTCCGCGCCGGACACGAAGTTCCAGGTGTCCTTCATCGGTTCATGGTTCGATCCGCCCAAGGCCAAGGAAACCGCCTTCGCGCAGATCGATGGCGGCGCCGACATTCTCTACGCTGAGCGCTTCGGCGTCTCTGATGCCGCGAAGGAAAAGGGCGTGCTGGCAATCGGCAACGTCATCGACACGCAGTCCGATTATCCCGAAACGGTCGTCGCGTCAGCGCTTTGGCATTTCGAGCCGACGCTCGACAAGGCGATTGCCGAAGTGAAGGCAGGCAAGTTCAAGGCTGCCGATTACGGCGTCTATTCCTTCATGAAAGAAGGCGGCTGCACGCTTGCACCGCTTGGCACGTTCGAAGGCAAAGTGCCGGACGAGGTGAAGGCCAAGGTCGCCGAGAAGGAAAAGGCGATCAAGGACGGCAGTTTCGTCGTTGAAGTGAACGACGAAGAGCCGAAGTCGAGCTAAAAGCTGCGCTGGCCTCTCCCCTTGTGGGAGAGGCCGGATTGCCCGAGCCGCGCAGCGGCGAGAATGGCAATCCGGGTGAGGGGTTTGCTGGTCAACACCCCTCATCCGACTTCGCTTCGCTCAGCCACCTTCTCCACAAAGGGAGAAGGAAGGAACCTAAACGCCCATGACGTCCACTCCCGTTCTCCGCCTCGAAGGCATCACCAAGCGATTTGGCCAGATGACGGCCAATGACGGCATCTCTTTTTCCCTGAAAAAGGGCGAGGTCATTGCGCTGCTTGGCGAAAACGGCGCGGGCAAAACCACGCTGATGAACATCCTGTTCGGGCATTATGTGGCCGATGCGGGAAGTGTCGAAGTGTTTGGTAAGTCTCTGACGCCGGGCGACCCACGCGCCGCACTCGATGCGGGCGTCGGTATGGTTCATCAGCACTTCACGCTGGCAGACAATATGACCGTATTCGAAAACATCGCGCTCGGCACGCAAAAGCTTTTCAGCCCAAGCCTCGACCGGGGAGGGGCGAAGAAACGCATCCGCGAAATCGCCGAAAGTTTCGGGCTGGCGGTCGATCCCGATGCTTTGGTTGGTTCGCTTTCGGTCGGCGAGCGTCAGCGCGTAGAAATCCTCAAGGCGCTCTACCGCGACGCGCGTATTCTGATCCTCGACGAGCCGACCGCGGTTTTGACGCCTTCCGAAACGGATGCACTGTTTCGCACTCTCAAGCTTCTTGTCGCGGAAGGGCTGTCGATCATCTTCATCTCGCACAAGCTGCATGAAGTCATGGCGGTCAGCGATCGCGTGCTGGTTCTGCGCGCCGGAAAGCTGGTTGGCGAGCGCGAAACGAAAGGCTCCAGCCGCGCCGAACTCGCCGAGCTTATGGTCGGACAGGAAGTGGCCGCCGCAGAGGTGTCGCCCGTCAACACCCGCGCGCCGCTGCTGGTACTCGAAAACGTCTCGACATCCGGTTCAGGCGTCGCACTTGATGATCTGTCGCTCAAACTGCGCGGCGGCGAGATCACCGGTCTGGCGGGCGTATCGGGCAATGGTCAGGCAACGCTGGCGGCACTCATTGCAGGAACCTTGCAGCCGAGTGCCGGTCAAATGCGTATTGCGGACACTGATGTCGGCGACTGGTCGCCGCGCGTGGCACTCGCGCAGGGCATTGCGCGCATCCCGGAAGACCGTCACGCCGTCGGCACGATCGGCGATATGAGCGTGACCGAGAATGTCATCGCCGAGCGCTATCGCAGCGAACGCTTCAGCACGCGCGGTTTCCTGAACTGGGCGGAAGCGCGCCGCTTCGCAGAAGGTCTCATTCGCGACTATGACGTGAAATGCCCGTCGCCCGAAGCGCGCATTCGTCTCCTGTCCGGCGGCAACATGCAGAAGCTGATCCTCGGCCGCGCGCTCGATCCCGATCCGATCGTCATTCTGGCAAACCAGCCGACGCGCGGTCTCGATGTCGGCGCGGTTTCGTACGTTCATAAGAAATTGCTCGAAGCACGCGAAAGAGGCGCTGCAATATTGCTGATTTCAGAAGATCTGGAAGAAATTCTGGCACTTTCCGACCGCATTTTCGTGATGTCCCAAGGCAAACTGTCGTCTCCCTCAGCGCGCGGAGAACGCAGCATCCGCCAGCTCGGGGAATTGATGGCCGGTAATGGTGAGGGTGAGAAGGCAGCGTGAATATGAACACCCCTCATCCGCCTTCACTTCGTTCAGGCACCTTCTCCCGCAAGGGGAGAAGGGAATGCGCTCTTCCTTCTCCCCTTGTGGGAGAAGGTGGCCTCGCGCAGCGAGGTCGGATGAGGGGTGCGCGACCAAACGCAAGGCTTGCATATGCGGCTTGAAGCAAAACCTGCACCCTCGCTCGGCGTGACATTGTTGTTTCCACTGGCGGCCATCGCTGTCACGCTGGTCATCATTTCGCTATTGGTTCTGGCAGCGGGCGCGTCACCATTCTCGGTATTCTATCTCGTCGCGAAAGGCGCGGCAGGTTCGCAATTTGCCCTGCTCGAAACGCTCACCCGCGCGACGCCTCTGATTTTCACTGGCCTCGCAGTCGCGGTCGCCTTTCGCGCCAAGCTCTGGAACATCGGGGCCGAGGCACAGCTCTATATCGGTGGCGTCGTGACGGTAGTGCTGGGCACCGGTGCGTTGCCGCTGCCGTCGATCATCCTGATCCCGCTTATAATGCTGGCAGCAATGGCTGCCGGCGCGCTTCTTCTGCTCGGGCCTGCCTTTTTGAAAACGCGGTTCGGCGTCGATGAAGTGGTGACGACTCTGCTGCTCAATTTCATCGTTCTTCTCTTCGTCTCTATGCTTCTCGAAGGTGTGCTTAAAGACCCGATGGGCCTCGGCTGGCCGCAATCTTCGCGGGTCATCGCCGATGCGCAGCTTCCGCGTGTAATTCAGGGAAAGCGCCTGCATTTCGGCTTCATCATTGCGCTGGTCGCAGCGGTTGCGATGTGGATCGTCATGAAAAAAACGGTGCTCGGCTACGAAATGCGTGCTGTCGGCCACAATCCCGAAGCCGCGCGCTTTGCCGGCATTCCGGTCAACCGCGTATTGATGAAAACGGCGCTGCTTTCGGGCGGGCTTGCGGCACTGGCGGGCTTCTCCGAAGTCGCCGGGCTCAAGGGAAACCTGACGCTCGATCTGTCTCCGGGCTTTGGTTACACCGGCATCGTCGTTGCCATGCTGGCCATGCTCAACCCGCTCGGCGTCATCGCATCGGCGATTTTCGTCGCGGGCATTTTCGTCGGCGCGGATGCCATGAGCCGCACCGCGGGCGTGCCGAGCTACATTGCGCAAGTCATGGTCGCTACGTCGCTCCTGACCATGGTCGTCGCGATCCTGCTGACGCGCTTCAAAGTTAAGTGGAGGTAGGCATGGAGTTCTACGTTGCCCCCCTCTGTCCTGCCGGACATCTCCCCCACAGGTGGGTAGATTGGCAGTTTCACCTTCGGCCTCCATCTTTCAACGGTGGTTATTGGCTAGGACGGCTGCGACATCCGATCTCCCCCCTCGTGGGGGAGATGTCCGGCAGGACAGAGGGGGGCAACGTAGAGCTCGAACCTCTCCACCTATTGGTGCGAAACCTATGATGGACGCGTTCGACATCCTCTTCACCGCATCCTTCTGGTTGGCCGCGATCCGCATAGCTTCGCCGCTGATCTTCGCGACGATGGGCGAGCTGATCTGCGAGCGTGCGGGCGTGCTCAATCTCGGCATCGAAGGCATCATGACAGTTGGCGCGTTCGCGGGCTGGTTCACCGTCTATTCGGGCGGCGATCTCTGGACTGGCGTGGCGATTGCCGCACTTGCGGGCGCGATGTTCGGCCTGCTTCACGCAACGCTCACCGTGCCGCTCGGCCTCTCGCAGCATGTGGTGGGCATCGGCATAACCCTGCTTGCCACCAGCCTGACCTATTTCACCTACCGTCTGGCATTGCCGGAAGTGACGTCGCCGCCGAAGATCGAGCCATTTCAGCCTCTGGCTATCCCGGGTCTGTCCGACATTCCGATCATTGGCCCGGCGCTCTTCAACCAGACGCCGCTGACCTATCTGGCCTTCGCCACGGTCGCAATCGTGGCTTGGGTGCTTTACCGCACGCCGCTTGGGCTGGCGGTGCGGGCAGCGGGTGAAAACCCTTCGGCAGTCGAGGCGCAGGGCATCAGCGTCACCGGTATCCGCATCGGCGCGGTGATGGTCGGCAGCGCGCTTATGGCCATCGGCGGGGCATTCCTGACGATGTCCGCCTTCAACTCGTTCTTCTTCGAGATGATCAACGGACGCGGCTGGATTTGCATAGCGCTTGTCGTGTTCGGCTCCTGGCGTCCGGGTAAGGCGCTGATTGGCGCAATTCTCTTTGCCGCATTCGACGCCTATCAGGTGCGCCTGCAGCAGATTTCCGGCGGCGTCGTGCCTTATCAGATATTCCTGATGATGCCTTACATCCTGTCCATTCTTGCGCTCGTTCTGGTCGCCCGTCGCGCGACTTACCCCAAGGCGCTGATGATCCCCTACCAGAAAGGCGAAAGATGAGTTTCGACATTATCCTGCGTGGCGGCATTCTGCCTGATGGCGCTGTCGCCGATATAGGAATCCGTGGAGACAAGATCGCCGCCATCGAACCGAAGATCGAAGCGGAAGCCGGCACGATTGTCGATGCGACCGGAAATCTGGTTTCGCAGCCATTCGTCGATCCGCATTTTCACATGGATGCGACGCTGTCTTACGGGCTCCCGCGCATCAATGCGTCTGGCACATTGCTCGAGGGCATCGCGCTTTGGGGCGAACTCAAGCCTTTACTTACCCATGAAGCGGTGAAGCAGCGCGCGCTGGATTACTGCGATTGGGCCGTCTCGATGGGCCTGCTGGCAATCCGCACCCATGTCGATACCTGCGATGATCGGCTTCTGGCGGTCGAGGCTCTGCTTGAAGTGAAGAAGGAGGTCGCGCCCTATATCGATCTGCAACTCGTCGCTTTTCCCCAGGATGGGCTTTATCGCGATCCGACCGCGCGCGAAAACACCATTCGTGCGCTGGATATGGGTGTTGATATCGTCGGCGGCATTCCGCATTTCGAGCGCACAATGGCTGACGGCACGCGGTCGGTGACCGATCTCTGCGAGATCGCTGCGGAGCGCGGCTTGATGGTCGATCTGCATTGCGACGAAACGGACGATCCGCATTCGCGCCATATCGAGCAGCTTGCGTATGAGACGCAGCGTCTCGGGCTGCAGGGCAGGGTGGCCGGATCGCACCTCACATCGATGCACTCGATGGACAATTACTACGTCTCGAAACTGATCGCGCTGATTGCCGAAGCCGATGTCTCCGTCATACCCAATCCGCTGATCAACATCATGCTGCAAGGCCGCCACGACACTTACCCGAAGCGGCGCGGCATGACGCGCGTGCCCGAAATGATCAAGGCAGGCATTCGTGTCGGCTTCGGTCAGGATTGCGTGCTCGATCCTTGGTATTCGCTGGGCACCGCCGACATGCTGGACGTCGCCTTTATGGGGCTGCATATCGCGCAGATGTCGAGCCCGCAAGATATGCGCCGGTGCTTCGATATGGTCACCAAGGTCAATGCCGAGATCATGGGCCTCGACAATTACGGTCTGGAAGTCGGCAAGACCGCGAGCCTTGTCGTGCTCGATGCGGGCAACCCGGTCGAGGCGTTGCGACTGCGAGCGGAGCGCTTGTGCGTCATCGCCAAGGGCAGGATTGTCGCGACGCGAGAGAAGCGCGACACGAGCCTTTCGCTGGCTGGCCGTCCGAAATCGGTCAATCGTCGGCACGTCACCTGACACCATAACAGATTTCATTTTGCCATCTGGTCCTACCAATTCTCTTGCGATAGATTGATCGCAGGAGAAGGCCGCGTTTGCGGTAAGGGAGGACAAATGAAAATCGGCTTCTGCATGTTTTTGTGGACCACCAGCGTTTCGAAAAAACACGAAAAGCTGCTGATGGACATCAAGGCGACGGGATATGACGGGGTGGAAATCCCGATATTCGAAGGCAAGCCCGACGACTATGCGAGGCTAGGCGCGATGCTCGATCGCATCGGACTCCAGCGCACGGCGGTTTCGGCCATGGGCGACCCGGCAATGAATTTGATCGGCGCGGATGCGGCCACCCGCAAGGCAGGCATCGACTATATGAAATGGGCAATCGATTGCACGTCGGCCCTTGGCGCGAAAACGCTGAGCGGTCCGCTGCATTCGACCCTTGGTCAGTTTTCAGGAACGGGTCCGAGCGCTGCAGAGTTCAAACGGTCGATTTCGTCGCAACGCGCCATCGGCGATCATGCAGGCAAGCAGGGCGTGACCATCGGGCTGGAAGCGCTCAACCGTTTCGAATGCTATCTCGTCAACACGATGGACGCGCTGGTCGCGCATTTGAAGGATATCGACAATCCGCATATTAAGGCAATGTACGACACGTTCCACGCAAACATCGAAGAGACGGACCCTATCGGTGCGTTCAAGCGAAACAAGCGCCATATCGCGCATGTGCATATTTCGGAAAACGATCGCGGCGTGCCGGGCAGGGGCAATGTTCCCTGGAAGGAAACCTTCGCGGCCATCCGCAAGAGCGGCTACGACGATTGGCTGACTATCGAGGCATTCGGGCGCGGCCTGAAGGATCTCGCCGCGGCAACGAAGGTCTGGCGCGATTTCGCCGAAAGCCCGGAAGCGGTTTACCGTGATGGATTTAAGCATATACGCAAAGGGTGGAAACAGGCGGCTTAGTGGTTGGTGCCTCCTTCGAGGCTCGGCTTCACATCGCACCTCAGGATGAGGGAGGTGGGCCGATGCTTAGCGCGAAGGATGCACCAACCTCACAAACCTATCCCTGCGAGGCGTTGATCTCCGCCGTGGATTCCCCGGCAGCAGAACCTTTCCCGCCGGGCGCGCCTGCATTTGCGTGGTCGCCCGCACCAAGCCCCACGCCATCCGGCGCATTGGGGCGGCGAATTTCTTTCGAGGCGGCAATCACCAGCTCGTCCAGCCCCGCGCCGCCGCTGTCGAGAGTCTCGAACAGATGCCTGCGCATGCGCGGTTCCCAGAATTTGTTGATATGCTCGGCCACACCGGCAAGCCCTTCCTCGCGCGGCTTGGAATGGAAGAATGTCGCGATCTGATTGGCCATCCGCACGATCTTTTCGATGGTGCTGGCGCGGTGGGTTTCATCATGCGACATGTCTTGCGGCTCCGGTGGATACCCGTTCGGGGTGTGTAAAAACGTCAAAATCTTCGCCACGCACAAGCGCAATCAGCGTCATGCCCGCCTCATCGGCCGTTCTGATGGCAAGTGCGGTCGGTGCTGAAACGGCGATAATGAAGGGCGCGCCAATGGCGGCAGTTTTTTGCACCATTTCAACCGACACGCGGCTGGTAACGACGACCGCGCCGCTCGTTCCATCGGTTCCAGTTTTGGCCAGCGCGCCGGCGAGCTTGTCCAGCGCATTATGGCGACCAACGTCCTCGCGCGCCGCGATTATGCCCCTGCCGGGGATATAAAATCCGGCGGCGTGCACCGCGCCTGTTTCCGCATGAAGCGGCTGTACCTTAGATAGAAGACGAACCGCGCTGACGATGTCTGCTGCGTCGAGTGTCAATTTCGACTGGCTGACCTTATCGACGGATCGCATCGCTTCCTCGATGGATTCGATACCGCACAACCCGCATCCGACAGGTCCGGCCAGCCTGCGGCGACGCGCCTGAAAGCGCGTATTGGCCTTGTCCTTCAGACGAATCTGTATGTCGATACCAGCGCCGTGGTCTTCGACCTCGATGGCCTCGATTTCCTTTGCCGAGGCAATGATGCCTTCGGTCAGGCTGAAGCCGAGTGCAAAATCCTCAAAGTCCGCGGGCGAGGCCATCATCACTGCATGCGTCGTCCCGGCATAGGAGAGTGCCACCGGCGTCTCCTCCGGCACCATGCGGTCGGCGGTTGTGGTTCCGGTTGGACGGTGCGCGAGGCGTGAGATTTTTGTGATGGCGTCGCGTGAGCGGGTCATGGTGCACCCCCCTCTGGCCTGCCGGCGATCTCCCCCTCAAGGGGGGAGATCATCAGGTGTTGAAGTCCGGTCTTCACTTCGGAAGTTGGCGAAAGCAGATCTGCTATCTGATCTCCCCCCTTGAGGGGGAGATGGCCGGCAGGCCAGAGGGGGGTGCTGCCGACTTCAAGCACAATCCTACTCCGCCGCTTCAAGCGGCCGCACGATGCGGCGGCTCTGGCGGGCCTGGTCGTTATACTCGGTCTGCCACTCGCTCGGCCCGTTGGAAGGCCCGATCTGAACTGCGGTGACCTTGTATTCCGGGCAGTTCGTCGCCCAGTCGGAGAAGTCGGTCGTGATGACATTCGCCTGCGTGTCGGGATGGTGGAAGGTGGTGTAGACCACACCTGGCGACACACGATCCGTGATCAGCGCGCGCAGCGTCGTCTCGCCCGCACGGCTCTGCAAACGCACCCAGTCGCCATCGCGGATGCCGCGATTTTCGGCATCGTGCGGGTGAACTTCCAGACGATCTTCCGCATGCCAGATGACATTTTCGGTACGCCGCGTCTGCGCGCCGACATTGTATTGCGAGAGGATGCGGCCGGTGGTCAGAAGCAGCGGAAAGCGCGGGCCGGTCTTTTCGTCCGTCGCGACATATTCGGTGCGGATGAACTTGCCCTTGCCGCGCACGAAACCGTCCATATGCATGATCGGCGTGCCTTCCGGCGCTTTCTCGTTGCAAGGCCACTGCACGGAGCCCATTTTTTCGAGGAAATCATAGGAGACATTCGCAAAAGACGGCGTTGTCTGTGCGATTTCGTCCATGACTTGCGATGGATGCGTATAGGCCCAGTTCAGGCCCATCGCCTGCGCAAGCTTCTGCGTCACTTCCCAATCGGCAAAGCCGTTTTTCGGAGCCATGACCTTACGCACGCGGTTGATGCGGCGCTCTGCATTGGTGAAGGTGCCGTCCTTTTCGAGGAAGGTCGAACCCGGCAGGAAGACGTGGGCGTAGTTGGCAGTTTCGTTCAGGAAAAGGTCGTGCACGACAACGCATTCCATCGCGGCCAGACCAGCAGAAACATGCTTGGTGTCGGGGTCGGACTGAAGAATGTCCTCGCCCTGAATGTAGATGCCCTTGAACGTGCCTTCGACGGCCGCGTCCAGCATGTTGGGAATGCGCAGGCCCGGCTCATTGTCGAGCTTCACGCCCCACAGGCTCTCATAGATGTCGCGCACGGCATCGCCCGAGATGTGGCGATAGCCCGGAAGCTCGTGCGGGAAGGAACCCATGTCGCACGAACCCTGCACATTGTTCTGGCCGCGCAGCGGGTTCACGCCGACGCCGCGCCGGCCGATATTGCCGGTCAGCATGGCGAGGTTGGCGATGGCGATGACAGTGGTCGAACCCTGGCTGTGTTCCGTCACGCCGAGGCCGTAATAGATCGCGCCGTTGCCGCCCGTCGCGTATAGCCGGGCTGCCTCGCGGATTTTCTGTGCCGGTACGCCGGACAGCTTTTCGACTTCCTCCGGGCTGTGGCGGTCGTCGGATACGAAGGTCGCGTAATCCTCGAACTCCGACCAATCGCAGCGCTCGCGGATGAACTGCTCGTCGAATAGCCCTTCCGTCACGACGACATGGGCAAGCGAGGTGATCACGGCGACATTGGTGCCGGGCTTCAGCGGCAGGTGATGCGTGGCCTTGGCGTGGACCGAATCCACGGTCTCCGTGACGCGCGGGTCGAGTACGATCAGCTTGGCGCCTTGGCGGATGCGCTTCTTCATGCGCGAGGCAAAGACCGGATGCGCGGCAGAAGGATTGGCGCCGATCACCATGATGACGTCGGAATCCTCGACCGAGTCGAAATCCTGTGTGCCGGCTGAGGTGCCGAAGGTCTGGCCGAGGCCGTAGCCGGTCGGCGAATGGCAGACGCGTGCGCAGGTATCGACATTGTTGTTGCCGAAACCCTGACGGATCAGCTTCTGGACGAGATAGGTTTCCTCGTTGGTGCAGCGCGAGGAGGTGATGCCGCCGATTGCCGCGCGGCCATACTGGTACTGGAGGCGGCGGAATTCGTTGGCGGTGTAGGTAAGCGCTTCCTCCCACGATACTTCGCGCCATGGATCAGTGATCTTTTCGCGGATCATCGGGTTGAGAATGCGCTCCTTGTGGGTCGCATAACCATAGGCGAAGCGGCCTTTGACGCAGGAATGGCCGCGATTAGCCTTGCCGTCTTTCCACGGCACCATACGCACCAGTTCGTCGCCGCGCATTTCAGCCTTGAACGAGCAGCCGACGCCGCAATAGGCGCAAGTCGTGACCACCGAATGCTCCGGCTGGCCGATCTGAATGACGGATTTTTCCGTCAGCGTCGCGGTCGGGCAGGCCTGAACGCATGCGCCGCAAGAAACGCATTCGGATTCGACGAAAGCCTCATGCATGCCAGGCGAAACGCGGCTGCCGAAGCCACGGCCTTCGATGGTCAGCGCGAAGGTGCCCTGAACCTCTTCGCAGGCGCGCACGCAGCGCGAGCAGACGATACATTTCGATGGATCATAGGTGAAGTAAGGGTTGGACTCGTCCTTCGCCATCCATTTGAAGTTTTCGGCACCGTCGTTTTTCTTGAAAACGTGGTTTTCGCCTTCATAGCCGTAGCGCACATCGCGCAGTCCGACGACACCGGCCTGCGTCTGCAATTCGCAGTCGCCATTGGCGGCGCAGGTCAGGCAGTCAAGCGGATGGTCGGAAATGTAAAGTTCCATCACGCCGCGGCGGATGTCCTTCAGGCGGCCGGTCTGCGTCTTGACGACCATTCCGGGCGCGACGGGCGTCGTGCAGGAAGACGGCGTGCCATTGCGGCCTTCGATCTCGACGAGGCAAAGGCGGCAGGAGCCGAACGCATCGACCATGTCGGTGGCGCAAAGCTTCGGAATCTTGATGCCTGCCTCCATCGAGGCACGCATGATCGAGGTGCCTTCGGGCACGGTGATCTCGAAGCCATCGACGGTCAGCGTTATCTGCTTTTCCGATTTCGAGGCCGGTGTGCCGTAGTCGATTTCGTGAATCATGCCCATGATGTGGCTCCTGAAACGCAGACGGGTTTCCTTCTCCCCTTGCGGGAGAAGGTGGCCGAGCAAAGCGAGGTCGGATGAGGGGTGTTGGACGGAGCGGATACGGTGGCGATCTGGCCAACACCCCTCATCCGTCTTGACGCTGCGCGCCAATCCACCTTCTCCCGCAAGGGGAGAAGGAAGATCGACGTCGCTGATGTCAGTTTTTTCATTCTGCCGCCTCCTTCATCTGATGCGGCCGGAAGTCTTCGGGGAAATGATTGAGCGCGCTCATCACGGGATAGGGGGTGAACCCACCCAGCGCGCAGAGCGAGCCGAACTTCATCGTGTTGCAAAGATCGGTAACGAGTTCGATCTGCTTTTCCGGCTCGATGTTCTGCGCAAGCTTGTCCAGTGTTTCGACACCGCGCGTCGAGCCGATGCGGCAGGGCGTGCACTTGCCGCAGCTTTCGATGGCACAGAATTCCATCGCGAAACGGGCTTGTTTCAACATATCGGCAGTATCGTCGAAAATTGTGATGCCGGCATGGCCGATCAGGCCGCTCTTGGCCGCGAATGCTTCATAGTCGAAAGGCGTGTCGAACAGCGCGCGCGGGAAATAAGCACCCAGCGGCCCACCAACCTGCACCGCCTTGACCTCGCGTCCCGTCGCCGTGCCGCCGCCGATTTCATCGACGATTTCGCCAAGCGTCAGGCCGAATGCCGCTTCGAACAGGCCGCCATGCTTGACGTTGCCGGCAATCTGGATCGGGATCGTGCCGCGCGAGCGGCCCATGCCGAAATCCTTGTAGAAAGCGGCACCGCGATCCATGATGATCGGCACGGAGGCCAGCGATATCACATTGTTGATGACGGTCGGCCTGCCGAACAGACCCTGTATAGCGGGGAGAGGCGGTTTGGCCCGCACCACACCACGCTTGCCTTCAAGGCTGTTCAGCAGCGAGGTTTCCTCGCCGCAGACATAAGCGCCCGCACCGACGCGGATTTCCATATCGAATGCATTGGGCGAGCCCAGAACGTTGAGCCCCAGAACGCCTTCGCGCCGCGCGATCTCCACTGCGCGTTCCATGATGCGGATCGCGTGAGGATATTCGGAGCGAATGTAGATGTAGCCTTTGGTGGCACCGGTCGCGATGCCCGCAATCGTCATGCCCTCGATCAGCACGAACGGGTCGCCTTCCATGATCATGCGGTCGGCAAAGGTCGCGCTGTCGCCTTCATCGGCGTTGCAGACGATGTATTTGCGGTCGCCGGTCGTTTCCAGAACCGTCTTCCACTTGATGCCTGTCGGGAAGCCCGCGCCGCCGCGACCGCGAAGACCCGATTCCGTTACCTGCGTGACGATATTCATCGGGGCGAGCGCGACTGCGTTCTCAAGCCCCTTCAGGCCGCCATGCGCCTTGTAATCGTCCAGAGACAGCGGATCGATGATGCCGCAACGGGCGAAGGTCAGACGCGTCTGCTTTGCCAGAAACGGAATGGCTTCCGGGTCGCCCAATGCAGTTTTGTGCGTGCCGCCCGATAGGAAATCCGCATCGAACAGGGATTTGACGTCGGATGGCTTCACCGGGCCATAGGCGACGCGGCCGTTTTCGGTCTGCACTTCGACCATCGGCTCCAGCCAGTAAAGCCCGCGCGAACCGTTGCGAACGATCCTGGCGGTCGTGCCGCGCTCGACCAGTTCAGCCTCGATTGCGCGCGCAACCTTGTCCGCACCCAGCGCCAGAGCGCCGGAATCGCCGGGTATGTAAATCGTCACGCTCATAGGCGAACCTCCGCGGCGATTTCTTCCAGCTTTTCGTCGTCAAGCCGCCCGATCACTTCGCCATCCAGCATCGCTGCCGGTGCACAGGCGCAAAGACCGAGGCAATAAACCGGCTCGAGCGTGACGGAATTGTCCTTGGCGGTTTCGTGAAATCCGATGCCGAGCAATTGCTGGATGCGGCTTGCGATCCTGTCGCTGCCCATCGACTGGCATGCCTCGGCCTGACAAACCTTCAGGACGTGGCGCCCAGCCGGTTCGCTGCGATAATCATGGTAGAAGGTCATCACGCCATGGGCTTCGGCGCGCGAAATGTTCAGCGCCTCTGCAACAATCGGTAGCGCTTCGCCGGGAACGTATCCGAATTCCTCCTGAAGGCCATGGAGGATCGGCAGAAGCGGCCCTTCAAGACCCTTCAGTTCGTCGATGACCTCATAGGTTCTCGACTCAATATCGGTACGTGCAGTCTGCATCGCCATGCAGCGCCCTCCCTGAAAATTAGAATTCCTCCAAGGTCAGCAAAGCAAACACTTATGTATAGATCAATAGAGCAGTTCCGTCAGTCGATAGAAAATTTCTATCAAACGGAGCCGAGCGCTGCGGCCAAACCGCGGGCCTCATGCAGCAGGGCTGAGACAATCGGGGTGTTTGGATCGCGATGCGCGGCGACCACGCCGACGATGTGGCTGGCATCCGGCTCGACGATCGGGATCGCGCGGATCGGTTCGGAAAAGCCGAATGTCTCGGCAAGGTTGAGCGGCATGATCGACGCCCATTTGCCGGTGCGGATATGTGAAAAAAGCACGATCATCGAATTGGATTCGAGCGTTGCATGGGCCTCGACGCCAGCTTCCGCCAGATGCCGGTTGATGATGCGCCGGTTCTGCATGTCGGGCGTCAGCAAGCAAAGGGGCAGGGAACTGACTTCCGCCCAGCTAACCGATTCCCGGTCGGAATAGACGTTGCCTGCCGCCGTTATCAGCCGGTAGCGCTCGGAATAGATGGGCACGGATGTCACGCGGCCGAGCGGTTCGTTTTCAAGATAGGTGATGCCGATATCGATCTCGAAATTGTCGAGCAGCGTCAGCACTTCGATGGAAGTGCGCGAGATGATCGAGAACGTCACATTCGGGTGTTTGTCGCGAAAGGGTGTGGTGAGGCGTGGTGTCATCGCGAGTGCTGTGGGAATGGCCGCGATACGCACATGGCCCGCAAGCCCGTGATGCGTGGCGCGCATTTCCTCGCGCATCGTGCGTGTATCGCCGACGATGCGACGCGCCCATTCCAGCACGCGCTGGCCTTCCGGCGTCAGGCCCTGAAAGCGCGAGCCGCGCTGCACCAGCATGACACCGAGCGTTTCTTCAAGCTGCTTGATGCCGGCCGAAAGCGTCGGCTGCGTCACGCCACATTCTTCGGCGGCATGGCCGAAATGCTGTTCGCGGGCGAGGGCCAGAAAAAACTCGAGCTTGTCGATCATGCAGTAAAACCGGTTTGGACGCGAAGGTCCGGGAAAATGCCCCGTTGCGCAAGTTAATAAACTAAAGCTATCGAAGTGACGATTTGGCGTTCCTGCAAAACTGCATTATCTGAACTCCATTCATTAGAGGCAGCATTATCCATGACCGGCGTTACCAAAGACATCGTTCTAGACAGGCTGAAGACGGTAAACGGACCGGATTTTACCGGAAATATCGTTGAACTTGGCCTGGTTTCAGACATTTTCATTGCCGATTCGAAGGTTTTCTTCTCGATCACGGTTCCGGCTGCGCGTGCCAATGAAATGGAACCGCTGCGCGCTGCCGCCGAACGCGTCGTTAAAGGCATCGAGGGCGTGGCAGGTGCTGTCGTCGCACTCACCGCAGAACGCAAGGGTGGCGGAATGGAAGCGCCGGTTGCGCGCCCGGCGCCGCCGAAGCCTGCTCCAAGACCCGCACCGCAAGCCGCTGCACCGAGGCCAGGCCCGGCTGGTGCGCCTGCCGGTCATCAGCCCGCGAAGCGCGGCGTTCCCGGCATCGATGCTATCATTGCGGTCGCTTCCGGCAAGGGCGGTGTCGGCAAATCGACCACCGCCGCCAACATCGCGCTCGGACTTCAGGCCCTCGGATTGAAAGTCGGCGTGCTGGATGCCGATATTTACGGGCCGTCCATGCCGCGCCTTCTCAAAATTTCGGGCAGACCCGAGACGGTCGATGGCAAAATCCTGAAGCCGATGGAAAATTACGGGCTGAAGGTCATGTCCATGGGCTTCCTGGTCGATGAAGAAACGCCGATGATCTGGCGTGGCCCGATGGTGATGTCGGCTTTGACCCAGATGCTACGCGAGGTCGAGTGGGGCAAACTCGACGTGCTTGTCGTCGATATGCCGCCCGGCACGGGTGACGCCCAGCTTACGATGGCGCAGCAAGTGCCGCTGGCAGGCGCTGTCATCGTGTCGACCCCGCAGGATCTGGCACTGATCGACGCGCGCAAGGGCCTGAACATGTTCAAGAAGGTCGATGTGCCATTGCTCGGCATCGTCGAGAATATGAGCTACTTCATCGCGCCGGATACGGGTACGCGCTACGACATTTTCGGTCACGGCGGCGCGCGCAACGAGGCCGAGCGCCTCGGTGTGACTTTTCTTGGCGAAGTGCCTCTCGAAATGGGAATCCGCGAAACGTCCGACGCCGGAACGCCGCTCACGATTTCGCAGCCGGACAGTGTCACGGCCCAAACCTACCGCGACATCGCGGCGAAGGTCTGGGAGCGTCTTCTGGAGGAGCGCGGCGCAGCCGAGCAGGCGACACCGTCCATCGTTTTCGAGTAGACGTCAGCGCCGTCCCCCCACTCCGTCACGGCTTCGCCGAGCCACCTCTCCCCCATTTCATGGGGGCGAGGAACCAAAGTTCGGCAAAGGTGGCGGGCGTCTCAGAAATAAGGTTCCTCGCCCCCGCAAGGCGGGGGAGAGGTGGCTCGGCGAAGCCGAGACGGAGAGGGGGTTGCTATGCGAACAGCCTCACAGTCTGAATATCACCCAGCGCTAACCCTCTCGCCGAAAGTCGAGAAAAACTGCCCGGCAAGCTTCTTCGATGTGGATGTGATCAACCGGCTTCCAAGCTGCGCGATCTTTCCGCCGACATCGGCTTTCGCCTCATATTTGAGGATCGTCGCGTTCGGGCCGTCCTCGGTCAGCGTCACATCCGCACCGCCCTTCGCAAAGCCCGCAATCCCGCCCTTTCCCTCGCCGGAGATCGTGTAGGAGTGCGGCGGCTTGAGGTTCTTCAGCGTTACTTCGCCGTTGAACGTCGCCTTGATCGGCCCGATCTTGAGCACGACAACCGCCGACATGTCCTTGTCGGATGTCTTTTCAAGGCTCTGGCAGCCGGGAATGCTTTCCTTGAGGATTTCGGGATCGTTCAGCGCTTCCCAGACTTTCGCGATCGGCGCTGCGATACGCTCCTCGCCTTCGATGACAAGTGCCATGACGGGTTCCTCCTCAGGGTTGTCGCCCGAAGGTAGAGAAGGGATCGAGACCTGTCCATCACACAAAAGCGGGATAGAGATTGGCGCTCCACGCGGCCCGATCCGGCCGCGTGAAACGGCGGGTTTCAGGCGACGGTAAGCGGCGGTGTGCCTTCATGAATCGCGCGACGGATTTCCGCCCGGAATTCAGGCGTATCGTGCTCATGATGTACTGATACGGCATGTTGCGTCGCGGCTTCGACGAGTTCATCGTCGCTGTCTGCTGAAATCGCAACCGTGCACCGCATGTCACTGGGGAATTCGCGGCAGTCTATGTATTTTCTTGCCATTTCTTCCTCCCATAAATAGGCGTCGAGCTTTCGGCGCCATATTGAGAATAAGCCTGCGCCGATTACCCGGCAAATCAATACTGCAGGCTTTGCATTGAAGCCGCGCGCTCACTACCTTGCCGTAAGAAGGAGCTGCCATGTCACGACGACGTTCATCTTTGGGCCTGTTTGGAATGTTCGGCCGGTCCGGCGATCTGCGCCAGCTCGATCAGGCGCTTCGCGTGGTCGATGTGCATCCCGCACTTGTCCCTGAAGGCGTGAAACTGACAATCGTCAATCTCATGAAAGACCACTCGACAGGCGAGCCGCCGCTGGAAGCCTATCTGCATGTGGCTCAAATCTTCGGATATTGCGTCGTCGGCGATGAGGCGTTCGAACGCGTGAATGGAACGGATGCGCTTCACGCCGTCGAGCGGCGTGTCGAGGCCGCACTTGGCGATGAAGACAGCGAGGATGCGCAGATGATCCTTCTCGCGCTCCATGCGCGATTGATCAGCGCCGAAGTGATCGAGAAATACGGCCTCAGCGCGTCAACGGAATAAAACAGCTCCTGTTTTGATGTAATCGCGAGGCCCCCCTCTGTCCTGCCGGACATCTCCCCCACGCGTGGGGAGACTACTCTGTCATGAAAGCGCGGCACCAATTAAAGCCGTTGCAGAATGAAGGCGGAGAGAGTTGCGTCAGCCAATCTCCCCACCTGTGGGGGAGATGTCCGGCAGGACAGAGGGGGGCGCTGTCCCGCCAGCGTTTCTATCTAAAAATGAAGGGCTCTAACTCAAGCGCTCATGGATTTCCTAGGAAGATAGATGTTGGAAAAGCGGGCGCGTAGCGTCTCATCTATTTCGGGTGAGACGTGCCTTGGGAAATAGGTGCTCAAAATCCGCTTCTTTTCGGCGATGGCGCGCATCAAGATGTCCGGCTTGCCTTTTTCGTTCCATTCCTTCGGGCTGAAGCGGTCGCCGATTGCCGGATAGAAATATTCGGTCTGCATCAGCCGCAACGTCTGTTCGTTGCCGAGATAATGGCCCGGCCCGTTTATGCAGACTTCGGTGATAGTATCGATGGAAAGCGCTGCGTCCGACACGTCGATGCCGCGCACGCAGCGCTGGCAATGGCCGAGCATGTCATTGTCGATAAGCAGGCTTTCAAGGCAGAAACCGAGTAGCGAGGCATGCATTCCGGCAGATTCATAGACGAGATTTACCCCGGATAGGCCCGCCATTACGTTGGTAATGCCCTTTTCGTAGCCGGATTGAATGTCGGGCAGCTTGGAATCCGCCATGCCCGCCGCCGAACCGCCCGGCAGATCGTAGAATTGCGCCATCTGTCCGCAAGCCGCCGTCAGAAGCGCCTGCTCCGCCGAGCCGCCAGACATTGCGCCGGTGCGAAGATCCGAAACGAATGGCCACGTCCCGAAAATCGCCGGGTGGCCGGGTTTCAGCGCGTTGACGTAGACGAGGCCCGCAAGCACTTCGGCCACGGCCTGAACGACGGCACCCGCAATTGCCGCAGGAGCGGTGGCCCCCGCCTGTCCAGCCGAAAGAAGCAGGATCGGAATCCCGCCCTCGACGCAGGCCTCCAAAACACCGCAAGCATCCTCGGCGAATTTCATCGGCGGCACGACGAAGCAATTGGAATTCGAAACGAAGGGCCGTGCGCGGAAATTCTCTTCGCCGCCGGCAATCGCATAGAGCATTTCGAGCGCGGGCGCGACGTTTTCGCGGACGGTGAAGCTCGTTCCAACATGCTTGGATGTCCCGCTTACGCAGGCGTAAAGCGTGTTGAAATCCATATCCAGCGGATCGGGAATGTCGCGCGGCACCATGGGGCGTTGGAAGAAGTGGATGTTGTCGACGCTGTCGACGATGCGCGCCGCGTCGTAAATGTCCTGAAGCAGCGATTCTCGGTATTCGCGCTTTTCGACATCGACGAGGTGCACGGCGGCCCCGGCGGTGCCGTAATGCACGCGCTTGCCCTGTATCAGCATGTCGTGCTTCGGGTCCTGACCGTGCAGCGTGAAATTGCGCGCTGCATTCGCAATGGTCGACATGACCAGTGCACGTGGGAAACGGACGCGGCCATCCTCGCCATAGATCGCGCCGACGCGCGTCAGCGCCTCGATGCAGCTTGGAATGGCATTGGCAAAGCCGACAGTTTCGAGAAGCGTCAGAACCGCTTCGTGAATGCGCTCGAGATCATTGTCATCCAGCGGCCTGTAGCGACCACCCTCAAGGCCGGGACGAATCGGTCTCACATCGTCCGAAAGCGGGGCTGCGCGCAGTGCGCGCCGCGCTTCCCGTCCACCGGACCGGCGCGAGCTACCACCCGCCGTTTCCTGCTTTTCGAGAGTGACACCCATGCCAGACACTCCACCATTTGCAGAAGCTTGGCGCATCTGGTTGGTCCAGTGTCGCGGTGCTTCGCGTCCCCTTTATATGGACTATGCAGCGGAGTTCGGCCGTGTGGATGTGCCAGCGAATTCCGCCAGCTATGCCACACGGTCTATCGGCGTAGAGCCAGTTATGCTGCTGCGGGGCGTCTTCCCGCGGCAGTTGCAAGCTCCCGGATTCCGGGCTCGATATGCTGAAGCGCGATCGACGAAATTCCGAGCCGCATGAAGCGCGACGGCTCTTTCTTCATGTCGAAAAACCGGTCGCCGGGCTCGATGATAACGCTGCGTGCTGCCGCAGCTTCGGCAAGTCCCGTCGCGTTTGTTCCGGGCGGACCTTCCAGCCAGAGCGAGGTTCCGCCCGCCGCATCCGTGGACTGCCAATCGGGCAGGAAAGCGGAAATCGCGTGAACCAGACGCTTGCGCCTTTCCTCGAAGGCGGATGACAGGCGGCGCACCAGCGCCTCGTGGTGTCCAAGCGACAGGAAAAGCGCCACCGCGCGCTGATTGTTTGCCGGCGGGTGGCGCAGCATGAAACGGCGCAGCGCGCGCAATTCGGCGATCAGATCGGCGGAAGCGACGATGTAGCCAAGGCGAAGCCCCGGCGCGAGCGTCTTCGACATGGACCCGACATAGACGACGCGGCCGCTGCGATCATGGCTTTTCAACGCCTGCTGCGGTGCTTCGTCAAGCAATTGGCTGTCATAACCATCCTCGATGATGATCTGGTTGTGACGCTCTGCCCGCGCCAGCAAATCCTGTCGCCGCGCATTGCTCAGCGGCACCATGGTCGGGCAATGATGGCTAGGCGTGACGAACACGAAGCCGGAATCCGCCGGGATCGATGATGTGACAATGCCTTCTTCATCGACCGGCGTAGCGTGGATATCCGCACCCGCCAGCCGGAAGATGCTGCGCGCATCCGGGTAGCCGGGGTCTTCCATCGCGACCTTCGTGCCCTTGGTCATCAGCAATGTCGCCAGCATATAAAGCGCGTGCTGCGCGCCCAGCGTCACGATGATCTCGTCGGGATTGGCGAAAATGCCCCGGCGCGGCAGAAGTCGTGCCTGAATCTGCTCGATCAGCAACGGATCGTCGCGATCCACCATGTCGGCTGCCCAGTTGCGGATTTCGAGCACGGCCAGCGCCATGCGGTTGCACTCGCGCCATTCCGCAGTCGGGAATAGGGCCGGATCGAACTGGCCGTAGACGAACGGATAGGACGACTTGATCCAGTTCTGATTCTTGCTCGGCTGCTGAAAATCGCTGGCTGCGATCTGACGGCGCGACTTCCAGTCGATCTGGTTGGAGTTTTCGGGTGTCTTGCTGCTTGGCTTTGCCGGTGTCGCAAGCACTTCCGGGTTCACGAAATGCCCGCGCCGCTCCTTGGCGATGAGAAAGCCCTGATCGACGAGTTGCTGGAAGGCAAGAACCACCGTTCCGCGCGCAACGCCAAGCTTTTCAGCCAGGATTCGGCATGAAGGCAACGGCATGCTGGCTGCGATTTGACGGTCGAGAATAGCCGCCACGATCGCCTGCCGGATCTGTGCCTGCAAGGTCTGGCCGGAATCTGCCGAAATACGGAACAGGCCGGACCAAATCGCCATGTCGTTTCTCTGGGCCATCGAAGCGCTTCCTCGAACGAAATCGTTCTAATATTTTTCTGGACCATAGAATGCTATCTCTGGTCCAACAGGTTGCGCCAATCAATTATTCTGATCCTATAGATTTATGCCACGAATAGATTGTTGCGCGGAGAGGGCGAAACGAGAGCAAATTGTTTCGTTTAAAACGCCGAACATGTCTCCTTCTGGACATAGGCCTCTGATATTAGTTGCTGACGAAAAGCGATCTGGAGAGCGAAAGTGCCTGAATCAGAATTCCGCGCGCAACTATCGGCGTTGCGCGACCATCACGCGGATGTCCCCAAAAACATGCGTGAGGCTTTCGCATCCGACAAGCAGCGTTTCGAGCGCTTTTCCCTGCTGGATGGCGATCTGCTGCTCGACTGGTCCAAATGCGCGGTCGATGATCTTGCCATGACCCTGCTGGAAAAGCTGGCGATTACTGGCAAGGTGCCTGAGCGCCGGGCCGCGATGTTTGCGGGCGAAAAGATCAATTTCACAGAAGGCAGGGCGGTGCTTCATACCGCGCTGCGCGACCTTTCCGGCGAAGGCGTCAAGCTCGACGGCAAGAACATCTCGTACGATGTGCGCTCGGTGCTTGATGCCATGAGCGCCTTTGCCGATAAGGTCCGTTCCGGCGAAGCCGCAGGTGCGACCGGCAAGAAAATCACCGACATCGTCAATATCGGCATCGGCGGGTCCGATCTCGGTCCGGCCATGGCGACGCTGGCGCTGGCGCCTTACCATGACGGGCCGCGCGCGCATTACGTATCCAATGTCGATGGCGCGCATATTCACGACACGCTGAAAGTCCTCGATCCCGAAACCACGCTTTTCATCATCGCGTCAAAAACGTTCACGACCGTCGAGACGATGACCAACGCCGAAACGGCGCAGAAATGGATCGCCGCAGCGCTCGGCAAGGATGCAACCGCTAAGCATTTCTGTGCCGTGTCGACCGCGCTCGATAAAGTCGCGGCATTCGGCATCGAGCAGGATCGCGTTTTCGGTTTTTGGGACTGGGTCGGCGGACGCTACTCGCTCTGGTCGGCCATCGGCCTGCCGGTGATGATTGCGGTCGGCCCTGAAAATTTCCGTGCCTTTCTTGAAGGCGGACATGCGATGGACGAGCATTTCGCATCAGCACCTTTGCTCGAAAACATTCCTGTCGTCATGGCGCTGATCGGCTATTGGCACCGTGTCGTCTGCGAATATCCGGCACTTGCCGTCATTCCCTACGACCAGCGGCTTTCGCGGCTTCCAGCCTATCTCCAGCAGCTCGATATGGAATCGAACGGCAAGCGCGTGACGCGCGACGGCACACCTGTTGCCACCGTCACCGGCCCGCTTGTCTGGGGCGAGCCGGGTACGAATGGCCAGCATGCCTTCTTCCAGCTTCTGCATCAGGGTACGGACATTATTCCGATCGAATTCCTCGCTGCCGCAGAAGGTCACGAACCGGATTTGCAGCATCATCACGATCTGCTCCTCGCAAACTGCCTCGCACAGTCGGAAGCCTTGATGAAGGGCCGCACGCTTGAAGAAGCACGCCGCCAGATGCTGACCAAGGGCATCGCGCAGGACGAGGTGGACAAGATCGCGCCGCATCGCGTGTTTCCGGGAAACCGGCCGTCGGTGACGTTGCTCTACAAGAAGCTCGATCCGCATATGCTTGGCCGTCTGATTGCGCTTTACGAGCATCGCGTTTTCGTCGAAGGCGTGCTGTTCGGCATCAATTCCTTCGATCAGTGGGGCGTCGAGCTCGGTAAGGAACTGGCGACCAATCTTCTGCCTGTCGTTGAGGGAAAAGAAGATACCGCTAAAAGCGACGCTTCGACCGCGGGTCTGGTGCATCACATTCACCGACTGCGTGCGGAGTAGCGGGTTTGGCAATTAAAGGCATTCTATTCGACAAGGACGGTACGCTTGTCGATTTTCAGGCGACATGGTTCGCAGTCGGCGACCTTCTGGCGCTTCAGGCGGCAGATGGCGACCGCCAGCGCGCCGACGAACTCATGAAGCTGGCGGGCTATGACTACGAGCAGCATTGTTTCGTGGCCGACTCGGTCTTCGCAGCCGGAACGAATGCGGAAGTCATCGACCTCTGGTATCCGCATAAAAGCCCTCAGGAACGCCAGGCGATGCTGGCCGACTATAACGCCTTTACGGCAGTGGAGGGCGCAAGGCACTCGGTTCCGTTGCCGGGCGGCACGGATGCGATTGCCAGCCTGCACGGTTCCGGCTTCCGCATGGGCGTTGCAACGAATGATTCCACCAGCGGCGCGGAAAAGACGCTGCTGGCGCTCGGCATCGCCCAGATGTTCGAGGCCGCCTACGGTTATGATGCGGTCGCCAATCCGAAGCCCGCACCGGACGTGCTTTATGCATTCTCCGATCTGACGGGCCTGAAACCATCGGAAATCGCGATGGTCGGAGACAATCGCCACGATCTCGACATGGCGCGCGCTGGCGGCGCTGGCCTGGCCATCGCCGTTCTGAGCGGCACCGGCACCCGCGAAACGCTGGCACCGATTGCTGACGTCGTGCTGGATTCGATTGCCGATTTGCCGGCCTATCTGGCTAGCGGACAGACGGCTTAGCCTAAGGCGATTCCTGCTTTGATGGAATCGCGAGGCGCCCCCCTCTGTCCTGCCGGACATCTCCCCCACGGGTGGGGAGATTGGCTGACACACTCTCCGCACTCATTCTGCAACGTCAGCGATTGGTGCCGTGCTTAAATGATAGAGTAATCTCCCCACTTGTGGGGGAGATGTCCGGCAGGACAGAGGGGAGCGCTGCCCCGCCGGCGTTTCTTTCTAAAAATCAGCCCCGCAATTCGCGACGCAGGATCTTGCCGACATTGGTCTTCGGCAACTCAGTCCGGAATTCCACGGACTTTGGCCGCTTGTATCCGGTCAGATTTTCCTTGCAGTAGGCGAGCAGAGCTTCCGCCGTCAGGTTCGGATCCTTCTTGACCACGAACAGCTTGGGCACTTCACCCGATTTCTCGTCCGGCACGCCGACCGCCGCGACTTCCAGGACGCCCGGATGCTGTGCGGCGACTTCCTCAAGCTCGTTCGGATAAACGTTGAAGCCCGAGACGAGGATCATGTCCTTCTTGCGGTCGACGATCTTCGTATAGCCCTTGGCGTCCATGAAGCCCATGTCGCCGGAACGGAAGAAGCCGTCCTTGCTCATGACCTTCTCTGTCTCGTCCGGGCGGTTCCAATAGCCGGCCATGACCTGTGGGCCGCGAATGCAGACTTCGCCGACTTCGCCTAGCGGCACATCGTTGCCATCGTCGTCGCGGATGGCGATTTCGGTCGAAGGCATAGGCAGGCCGATCGTTCCCGTAAACTCGTCCGCATCGAAGCGGTTGGCGGTTGCGACCGGTGCTGTTTCAGAAAGGCCGTAGCCCTCGGTGACGATATTGCCGGTCAGCGCCTTCCAGCGATCGGCTACGCCGCGCTGGATCGCCATTCCGCCGCCGAAAGTCAGGATCAACGGTTTGAAGTCGAGCTTCCGGAAATCCTCATTGTTCAACAGCGCGTTGAACAGCGTGTTGAGACCCGGAAACACGTTGATGGGATATTTGCCGAGTTCCTTGACGAAGCCCGGAATATCGCGCGGATTTGGAATGAGAATGTTCTGCGCACCTTGCTGCATACCGGCCAGTGCGTTCACCGTCAGCGCGTAGATATGATAGAGCGGCAAGGCACAGACGAAGACGAGGTTCGAAGGCTTCGACTTCTTGGCGTAGGCACTTTCCATCCACATCGCATTCTGGACGACGTTCGACAAAACCGTGCGATGCAGAAGCACGGCACCTTTCGAAACTCCGGTCGTGCCGCCGGTATATTGCAGAAACGCGATTGCATCCGGGTCCGGCGCAGCAGGTTTGAATGTCTTTTTCGAACCCTCGGAAACTGCATCCAGGAACTTCACATGGCCCGGCAGCGACCATGCGGGCACCATTTTCTTGACCCGCCGAACGACGAAATTCACGATCGAACCTTTGACCGTGCCGAGCATGTCGCCCATCGAGGTGACGACGACGTGCTTAACCTGCGTCTTCGCGATGACCGACTGAAGCGTCGTTGCGAAATTCTCGAGGATGATGATCGCCTCGGCGCCCGAATCCTTGAGCTGATGCTCCAGCTCGCGCGGCGTGTAGAGCGGATTGACGTTCACCACGGTATAGCCGGCACGCAGAACGCCGAGCATCGCCACTGGATATTGCAGAACGTTGGGCATCATGATCGCGACGCGCGCATCCGGCTTGAGGCCGCGCGATTGGAGCCATGCGCCAAAAGCGGCGGACTGGCGTTCGAGTTCGGAGTAGGTCAGCGTCTTGCCCATGCAGGTGAAGGCCGGACGTGCCGAATATTTGCGCGCGGACTCCACGAGCAGTTCGCCGATCGACGAAAAGGGCAGCTTGCCGATCTCGGCCGGAACATTGGGCGGATAGCTGGCCAGCCAGGGTTTTGAAACGGCTGTGGCCTGTGGCTTCTTTGCAGCCTTTTCGACAGTGGACGCCTTGGGAGACGTTTTGGTCTCAGTAGATTTCTTTGCTGCAACTTTGGGTTTGGATGCCTTTGCAGGTTCGGCTTTGAGCGCCGCCGCCTTCACGGGTTCCGCTTTCGGCTTGACCGTTGCGGGCTTTGCAGCCGCAGCTTTCGCCGGCTTTACAGGCGCCTTTGCTGCAGTTTTGGGCGCGCTCGCCACGACAGTTTTCTTGCTCGCGCTTGCGGCAGCTTTTGCAGGCGCTGGTTTTGCAGTGGCCTTCGGGCTGGCAGCGGGTGCCGTTTTGGCTGGGGCCTTTGGTGCCGTCTTCGGCGCGCTCGCCACGACAGCTTTCTTACTTGCGCTTGCAGCGGCTTTCGCCGGTGTTGCGGCTTTTACAGGTGCCGGTTTCGTAACCGCCTTCGGGCTGGCGGCAGATACTGCCTTGGCCGGGGCCTTTGGTGCCGTCTTTGGCACTTTCGCTACGACAGTTTTCTTACTTGCGCCTGCAGCGGCTTTTGCCGGCTTTGCAGCTTTTACGGGAGCTGGTTTCGCAGCAGCCTTCGAACTGGCGGCAGGTGCTGCCTTCGCAGGCTTGGAAGCAGCCGGTGTCTTGTCTTTCACAGCCATTTTCGTTGCAGATGCTGCGGCCTGTTTCTTCGGTGCTGCAGCCTTCTGTTCGGCTGCCGTCTTGGGCTTCTCTTTAGTCACCGCTGTCTTTGCGCCGGTCTTTATTGCTTTAGCCAAATCTACCTCCCCGATTTATATGCGCTGGTTTTCTGTACTGTCTGTCACTAGAGCCGGTGTTCGCCTCACTGAAATTCAGAAAATCCGTCGAAACCTCTTGTATTGTGCGAGAAGGCAAACAGGCAAGACTTACCCAGCGGAAGCATATGAACTTTAGTGCTATATGCGCCCAGTCATGACTATAGGTTGCATGGCAATGCTTTTCTATGGCTTCATCGGTTTAGAACAAAAAGAACGCCGAAGCGCCGCAATCCACTGATTTGGTGTTTGAAGAAGAGTGCAATTAGAAAATATTACTAATATTTTGGAAAATTGGGGCAATCGCTTCTCGTTACCGAGCGTAATGCGAACGGGGTGTTCCAAACCCTCGAAAACGGTGCTTATATGCGCGCTCGTGAGCCTGTTTAGCGTGGCTTGGTTATAGCGGGAGTTCTCCATGTTAAAGAAACTGACTTTTGCGGCTGTACTTGTAGCCGCAACGGCGCTTAGCGGCGTCGCGAGCGCAAAGACGTTCGTCTATTGTTCGGAAGGATCGCCGGAAGGCTTCGATCCGGGTCTGTACACGGCCGGCACGACGTTCGATGCGTCTGCCCACACCGTTTACAACCGCCTTCTTGAATTCAAGAAGGGCACCACTGAAACCGAACCGGGTCTGGCCGAAAGCTGGGAAATCTCCGATGACGGTCTCGAATACACTTTCAAGGTACGTCCGGGCGTCAAGTTCCAGACGACCGAGTTCTTCACGCCGACGCGCGAACTGAACGCTGACGACATTGTGTTCTCGTTCGATCGCCAGCTCAACAAAGACAATGCCTGGAACCAGTATGTCGCTGGTGCTGCCTGGGAATATTCCGCAGGCATGGGCTTTCCTGAACTGATCAAGTCGGTCGAAAAAGTCGACGACATGACGGTCAAGTTCGTCCTCAACACGAAGGAAGCTCCGTTCCTCGCCAATCTGGCGATGCCTTTCGCGTCGATCATGTCGAAGGAATACACCGACAAGCTCGAAGCCGATGGCAAGAAGGAACAGCTCAACCAGCAGCCGGTCGGCACTGGCCCGTTCTCCTTCGTCGCCTACCAGCAGGACGCCGTGATCCGTTACAAGGCCAACCCGGACTATTGGGGCGGCGTTCAGAAGATCGATGACCTCGTCTTCGCAATCACGCCGGACGCTTCGGTGCGTTTCCAGAAGCTGAAGGCTGGCGAATGCCACCTGATGCCTTTCCCGAACGCTGCCGACGTTGAAGCCATGAAGGCCGACACCAATCTGAAGGTGGAAGAGCAGGAAGGCCTGAACGTCGCCTACCTCGCTTACAACACGACGCAGGCTCCGTTCGACAAGGTTGAAGTCCGCAAGGCGCTCAACATGGCGATCAACAAGCAGGCGATCGTCGATGCGGTGTTCCAGGGTGCTGCAACGCCTGCCAAAAACCCGATCCCGCCGACAATGTGGTCTTATGACGAAGCCACCAAGGACGATGCATACGATCCGGAAGCAGCCAAGAAGATGCTTACGGATGCCGGCGTCTCCGACCTTTCGATGAAGGTCTGGGCAATGCCTGTATCGCGTCCTTACATGCTCAATGCACGTCGTGCGGCTGAACTCATCCAGTCGGACTTCGCGGCAATCGGCGTGAAGGTCGAAATCGTCTCGTATGAGTGGGCCGAATATCTCGACCGCTCGAAGGCCAAGGACCGCGACGGTGCGGTTATCCTCGGCTGGACCGGCGACAATGGCGATCCGGACAACTTCCTGCACACCCTGCTCGGCTGCGATGCAGTCGGCGGAAACAACCGCGCTCAGTGGTGCAATGAAGAGTTCAACAAGCTCGTTCTGGAAGCAAAGACGACGACCGATCAGGCCGAGCGTGTGAAGCTTTACGAGCAGGCACAGCAGGTGTTCAAGCGTGAAGCTCCTTGGGCAACGCTCGACCACTCGCTCTCCATCGTTCCGATGCGCAAGGAAGTCCAGGGCTTCGTTCAGAGCCCGCTCGGCGATTTCGCTTTCGACGGCGTAGACATCGCAGAATAAGTCCACTTCAGGACTGGCAATTCGGGGCGCTTGCAATGCAGGCGCCCCGAAGCGCATTCTGTATCCTCCTCGGAACATCTATAAGGGTCCGAAATGCTCCGATTTTTGCTTGGCCGGCTGGCCGTCCTGATCCCGACTTTCATCGGGGTTTCGATCATCGCTTTCTCATTCATCCGCCTTTTGCCCGGCGATCCCGTAATGCTGATGTCCGGCGAACGCGTCATGTCGCCCGAGCGCCATGCGCAGATCATGCATCAGCTCGGCTATGACCGTCCCATCGTCTTCCAGTATCTGGATTATCTGAAGGGCATCGTCACCGGTGATCTCGGCAATTCCATCGTCACAAAGCAGCCGATCGTAGACTCATTCTTCGCGCTGTTTCCGGCAACGCTAGAGCTTTCCATCTGCGCGATCATTTTCGCCGTCGTGCTCGGCATCCCGGCAGGCATTTTCGCCGCGATCAAGCGCGGCTCGTTCTTCGACCAGTCGATCATGGGTACAGCGCTTGTCGGCTATTCCATGCCGATCTTCTGGTGGGGTCTGCTGCTCATCATCCTTTTCTCCGGCGTGCTGCAGTGGACGCCCGTTTCGGGCCGCATCTCGCTGATGTATTTCTTCCCGCCCGTCACCGGCTTCATGCTGATCGACTCGCTTCTTTCGGGGCAGGCAGGTGCATTCAAATCCGCAGCCAGCCATCTCATTTTGCCGACCATCGTTCTGGGCACCATCCCGCTTGCGGTGATTGCGCGCCAGACGCGCTCGGCAATGCTTGAAGTGCTGGGCGAGGATTATGTAAGAACGGCGCGCGCCAAGGGCTTGTCGCCTTTCCGCGTCATCGGCGTTCACGCGCTTCGCAATGCGATGATCCCTGTCATCACGACGATCGGCCTGCAGGTCGGCGTTCTGATGGCAGGCGCTATCCTGACCGAAACGATCTTCTCCTGGCCGGGCATCGGCAAGTGGATGGTCGATTCCGTCTTCCGGCGTGACTACCCGGTCATTCAGGGCGGCCTGCTCATCATTGCGGGCATCATCATGCTGGTAAATCTCGCGGTCGATCTGCTCTACGGCTTGATCAACCCGCGTATACGGAACTGAGGGCTCTTAAATGGCCGATACAACAACTGTTGAAGTTCCTACGCAGGACCCGACGAGCGCACGCCGCTTCAAGGAATTCTGGTATTACTTCTCCGAAAATCGCGGTGCAGTCATGGGACTGTTCGTGTTCATCCTTCTCGTCATCATCGCGCTTCTGGCGCCGTTGATCGCACCGCATGCGCCAAACGCGCAGTATCGCGATGCGGTTCTCGTTCCGCCATTCTGGGAAGCGGGCGGCCGTTCGGCTTATCTGCTTGGCACGGACGCAGTCGGTCGCGACATGCTTTCGCGTCTGCTCTATGGCGCGCGCTATTCGCTGTTCATTGGCGTGGTGGTCACCACCATCGCGCTGGTTGGCGGCGTCTTCATCGGCGTCATCGCGGGTTATTTCCGCGGATGGGTCGATACGGTCATCATGCGCGTCATGGACATCATCCTTGCATTCCCGTCGCTGCTTCTGGCGCTGGTTCTCGTGGCGGTGCTCGGACCTGGCCTCACCAATGCGATGATCGCAATCGCGCTGGTCCTCCAGCCGCATTTCGTGCGCCTCACGCGTGCCGCCGTCATGGCCGAAAAGAACCGCGAATATGTAACCGCGGCTAAGGTCGCGGGCGCTGGCCGGCTTCGGCTGATGTTCTTCACCATCCTGCCGAACTGCCTGGCACCGCTCATCGTTCAGGGCACTTTGTCCTTTTCGAACGCGATCCTCGATGCGGCGGCACTTGGCTTTCTGGGCATGGGCGCGCAGCCGCCGACACCTGAATGGGGCACGATGCTTGCCGAAGCGCGCGAGTTCATTCTGCGCGCTTGGTGGGTCGTCACGTTCCCGGGTCTGGCAATTCTCATCACGGTTCTTGCCATCAATCTGATGGGCGATGGCCTGCGCGATGCGCTCGATCCAAAACTGAAGAGGTCGTAGATCATGGCGCTTCTGGAAATCAAAAATCTCGTCGTCGAGTTCGACACGGCATCCGGCCCGTTCCGCGCGGTGGATGGCGTGTCGCTGGGCGTCGAGCAACGCGAAGTGCTGGCGATCGTCGGCGAGTCCGGCTCGGGCAAATCCGTGTCGATGCTGGCCGTCATGGGGCTTTTGCCGAGCACGGCAAAGGTTACCGCCGACAGCATGAGCTTCAACGGCATCGACCTTCTAAAACTGGACACTGCCGCGCGGCGCAAGATCATCGGCAAGGACATTGCCATGATCTTTCAGGAGCCGATGGCGAGCCTCAATCCGAGCTTCACAGTCGGCTTTCAGATCGAGGAAGTCCTGAATGTTCACATGGGCATGGACGGCAAGCAGCGCCGTGCAAGGGCAATCGAACTGTTGCAACTGGTCGGCATCAACGAACCTGAGGACCGGCTGAAATCCTATCCGCACCAGATGTCGGGCGGCCAGTGCCAGCGCGTGATGATCGCCATCGCGATTGCCTGCAATCCCAAGCTTTTGATTGCCGACGAGCCGACCACCGCGCTCGACGTGACGATCCAGAAGCAGATCCTCGACCTGTTGATGCGTCTACAGGCTGAACACGGCATGGGCCTCATCATGATCACCCACAATATGGGTGTGGTCGCCGAAACCGCCGACCGCGTCATCGTGCAATACAAGGGAAAGAAGATGGAAGAGGCAGACGTTCTGTCGCTTTTTGAAAATCCCAAGAGCAACTACACGCGCGCGCTGCTTTCGGCGCTTCCGGAAAATGCCGTCGGAGACAGGCTGCCGACCATCTCCGATTTCGTCATCGACGAGGCACAACCATCAGGAAATGCCGCATGAGCAATATCGTTCTCGAAGCGAAGAATATCGTTCGCGACTACCATGTACCCGGCGGCCTGTTTTCCAAGGCCAGAACCGTTCATGCCGTCAAAGGCGTCAGCTTTTCGGTGGAGCAGGGCAAGACGCTGGCGATCGTCGGTGAAAGCGGCTGCGGAAAGTCCACGCTGGCCCGCATCGTCACGCTCATCGATCCGGCGACGTCGGGCGAGCTTTTCATCGACGGCAACAAGGTCGACATTGCCAAGCAGAGCCTGACCCCGGAAATGCGCCGCAAGGTGCAGATCATTTTCCAGAACCCTTATGGCTCGCTCAACCCGCGCCAGAAGATCGGCGACGTGCTTGGTGAACCGTTGAAGATCAACACCAAAGTTCCGGCCGCCGAGCGGCGCGAGCGGGCAATGGCGATGCTGAAGAAGGTCGGCCTCGGCCACGAGCATTACAACCGCTATCCGCACATGTTCTCAGGCGGCCAGCGGCAGCGCATCGCAATCGCGCGTGCGCTTATGCTCAATCCGAGCCTTCTGGTGCTGGACGAGCCTGTCTCGGCACTCGATCTGTCCGTTCAGGCACAGGTGCTGAACCTGCTGGCGGACCTTCAGGACGAGTTCAAGCTGACCTACGTCTTCATCAGCCACGACCTCTCAGTGGTGCGCTATATCGCCGATGATGTGATGGTGATGTATTTCGGCGAAGCGGTGGAATACGGCCCGCGCGACGAGGTGTTTTCCAACCCGCAGCACAGCTACACCAAGACCCTATTCGCCGCGACGCCACGCGCCGATGTCGACAGCATCAAGGCACGGCTGGCTCGCAAAAAAGCTGCCTGAGGTCTGAGACGAGTTGTTGGATTGAGGGCCGGAAAGCGTGAGCCGCTTTTCGGCCCTTTGTTTATTCAGGGTTCCGGTTGAACCCTGCCGTTGCGTGGATTGGCCAAGCGGCTTCTCCGAACTACCGCGTGCTAAATCGAACCGGAACCGTTAGGCTCATGCGGCTCTTGGCGATCTCCGGCGGCGGTGCCGGAACCGGTGATGCGCGGCGCACCATGTCGAGTGCGGCCTGATCGAGATCGGCATTTCCCGACGAGCCGGAAAGGCTTGCCGAAACCACATTGCCCGAACTGTCGATCGAGAAACGAACGCTGACCGTACCTTGGTCGCCGCCAGCGCTGCGCGGATAGCGCTTGTGCCTGTTCAGCCAGGCCAGCACGCGCGATTGCCATTTTGCCGGGCTGACGCTTGGCGCGGTAGACTGCCTGCTGGTTGCTGCTGAAGCGCGGGCAGGACGAGGTTCCGCCTTGGCGACTTCCCGCTTGGGTTCGGCCCGCGGCTCCGGCTTCTTGCGCTTGACCGGCTCTTTCTTTGCAACCGGCTTTTCCGGCACGATCTTCGGGCGCTGCTGAGGCAGGGGAATTGCCACCTCTGGCGTGATCGCCTCGGCGATTTCCTGCTCGGGTTCTTCCGGTACTTCTTCGGCCGTCTCTTCCGGCACGACTTCCTCAGGCGTCTCTTCGACGACTTCCTCGGTCACTTCTTCTTCTACCGGCTCAGGTTCGACCTCTTCCGGCTCGACGGTTTCTTCCGTTATCTGCTCTTTTAACGCGACCGTCTCTACCTCTTCGATCGGCGCAACCGGCAAGGGTGCAAGCTCGATCATCATCGCGCTCTCGGCAGCCTGTGCGGTAAGATCCTGTTGGCTCAAACTGTGGATCGTATAGGCGGCGAGCGCATGTGCGGTCACAACGACCACACCGGCTACGGTCCAGCGACCAACTTCGCGGAGCGAAGGCAGGCTGCCATGGATGAGCGAAGGTGCCTTGTCTTTAGCCATCATTGCGCAGCAGGTGCTCCCTCCACCGGGACGTTTTCCAGTCCGACGAGGGCGATTTTCAGATAGCCGGAGCTGCGCAGCAGGTTCATCACTTCCATCAGCTCGCCATAGTCGACGACTTTGTCGGCACGAAGGAAGATGCGTGTTTCCTTGTCCCCGCCGGTGATCTGGTCGAGCTTGGCGGCGAATGTCGCGCGGTCGACGGTATCGTTGCCGACCGAGAGCGTCAGATCCTGCTTCAGCGTCAGGAACAAAGGTTCTTCGGGGCGAGGCTGCGGCGTTGCCGTCGATCCGGGAAGATCGACATTCACATCCACTGTGGCAAGCGGTGCCGCCACCATGAAGATGATGAGCAGAACCAGCATCACGTCGATGAATGGCGTGACGTTGATCTCGTGCGTTTCTTCGAGATCGTCGCCTGCGTTTTCCCTGACTTTACCGGCCATGACGAAACCTACTCAGCCGCCAGAGCGGAGCGCTTGAGACCACGATAATCCAGATCACGGCTGACGAGGCGTTCGATGCCTGCCGAAGCGTCGGCCAGAAGCTGCCTGTAACCGGTGATCGAACGGGCGAACACGTTGTAGATCACCACCGCCGGGATAGCGGCAACGAGGCCAAGCGCGGTCGCCAGAAGCGCCTCGGCGATGCCGGGAGCCACGACCGCCAGATTGGTCGTCTGGGATTCGCTGATGCCGATGAAGGAATTCATGATGCCCCAGACCGTGCCGAACAGGCCGACGAAGGGTGATGTCGAGCCGATCGTCGCCAGAACACCCGTGCCGCGCGACATGCTGCGTCCGGCGGCTGCTTCAATGCGGGACAAATGCGACGTCACGCGTTCCTTGAGGCCTTCGCCGGATGCGTGGTCGAGCGCGCCTTCGGACAGCGAGACTTCATGAACGGCAGCGCGAACCAGATGGGCCGCAGCGCCTGCGCTGGTGTCCAGTTCGCTGGCTGCCTGCGACAAGCTCTTGGCGTTGATGATCGCCTTCAGGCCCTTGCGGGCACGCAATTGCGCACCAGCCAATTCGAGTGATTTCGCGAGCCAGACCGTCCATGTCACCAGCGATGCGAAGGCAAGTCCGATCATCACCGCCTTCACGACGATATCGGCGCCCATGAACATGCCCCAAGGCGAAAGATCATGCGGAAGGGCGGAAGGCGCGGGGCCTTCAATGTCCTGCGCGATCACATCTTCGGGGGCGGCTGCATCGGGCGCTGCGGTAGGAGCCGAAGGCTGCGCGGGGGCAGCGGGCTGCTGCACGGGCACCTGACCGGCCGGTGCTTCGGAAGGCTGTGCTTGGGAGGGCTGCGCTTCCGGCGTCTGTGCGGCTGGGGCCTGTGTCGTTGGAGCTTGTGCCGGCGCTTCCTGAACAGGCGCGGCCGGCTGTACGATGCGCGGCTGCGTGGCGTCCGGCTCTGCGTTGTTTTCCTGGGCCTGGCCCTGTCCGCTTAGAGCGGAAAAAAGGATCAACGTGGCGCCCGCGGCGAGAATGCTAGCCTTAAACACAGTACTTCCCCGTATTGATATCGAGCATGAATGGGCTCTCGGCCCAGACACGGACCCGTTTAAGGGGATGGCGTCGCGCCGACAACCCTATTCTTGATAATATAAGTCATATTTTGTCAAATTTTTGAGAGTCCAGGAAATTAAGGCAGCTTTCCGCCGTGCTGGGCTGCGTGAAGCTTGCTGTAAGGGCCGTTCGCGCTGACGAGTTCGTCATGATGGCCTTCTTCCGCAATGCCCTTCTGGTCGATGACCACGATGCGGTCGGCATTGCGGATCGTCGCCAGCCGGTGCGCGATGACCAGAGTCGTGCGCCCTTGCGAAAGCTCCGAAAGCGACTTCTGAATTTCGCGCTCGGTCTGTGTGTCGAGCGCCGATGTCGCCTCGTCCAGAATGAGGATCGGCGGGTTCTTCAGGAACATTCTGGCAATCGCCAGACGCTGCTTCTGTCCGCCGGAAAGCTTGACGCCGCGCTCGCCGATGACCGTATCGAAACCGTTCGGCAGTTCGGATATGACCGCATCGAGATGCGCGCGCCGCGCGGCATCCAGAATATCGGCTTCGCTCGCATCGAGCCGTCCATAGGCAATGTTCTCGCGCACCGTCCCGCCGAACAGGAACACGTCCTGCTGCACGATGCCGATCTGATTGCGCAAGGAAGTCAGCGTCATCGAGCGCACATCTATACCGTCGATGGTGATCGCACCGCGCTCGACTTCGTAGAAGCGAGGCAGCAGCGAGCAGATCGTCGTTTTACCCGCACCCGAAGGTCCGACGAAGGCGACGGTTTCGCCCGGCTTGATACGCAGATTGACGTCTTCGAGCACATTTCTGCCTGTGCCATAGCCGAAGGTCACACCGCGATATTCAATGTCGCCACGCAAATGCGGGGCCTGTCTGGCGTCCGTGCGGTCTGCAATATCCGGCTCGGTATCCAGAAGCGCGGTATAGCGGCGGAAGCCCGCAATGCCCTTCGGATAGGTCTCGATCACCGAGTTGATTTTGTCGATCGGCCGGAAGAACACATTGACCAGCAGCAGGAAGCCGACAAAGCCGCCATTCGACAATTCGCCCTGCAGCACCAGATAGCTGCCTGCCACCATCACGACGAGCTGGACCAGACGCATGCTCATATAGCTGAGCGACGTGCTGGCAGCCATGATCTTGTAGGCGGCAAGCTTCGTGCTGCGGTAGCGCGCGTTATCATGCGCGAAAAGCTGCTTTTCGTGCTCCTCATTGGCGAAAGCCTGGACGACGCGCATGCCGCCGACATTTTCCTCGATGCGCACGTTGAAATCGCCGACGCGGCTGTAAAGCGCCTGCCAGTTTTTCTCCATCTTCCCGCCATACATGGCAGTGAACCAGCCGATCAGCGGGACAATCGCGACGGTGATCAGCGCAAGCTGCACATTGACCATGAACATCAAAGCGAACGCGCCGATCAGTGTCATGATCGCTATGAAAAGATCTTCCGGCCCGTGATGCGCGATCTCGCCGATCTCTTCCAGATCCTTGGTCACGCGGGCTACGAGATGGCCGGTCTTCTGGTTGTCGTAGAAGCTGAACGACAGTTTCTGCAAATGCTCGAAGCTTTTACGGCGCATCTCCGTTTCGATGTTGATGCCCAGCATGTGACCCCAATAGACCACCACCGCCATCAGGCCCGTATTCGCGATGTAGATCGCCAATAGCCCGGCAGAGGCGATGAGGATCATGGTCCAGTTCTGCGTCGGCAGCAGATTGTCCACGAAGGCGCGCACGGCCATCGGAAAGCCGAGTTCCAGCAGGCCCGCGAGCACGGCGCAGGAAAAATCGAGCATGAACAGCCCGCGATGCGGCTGATAGTAGGCGAAGAAACGATGAAGCATGGAAGACATGGGCAGTCCGAAAAGGCTGTGTGGTCGAGACGCGCTCTACTGTATCGGCCCGAAACCGGAATCGGTTGAGGAAAACACGATGCAGCAGCATTAAAGTACCAGCGCGTCTTTGGACGTCTGAAAGGACGTATGGCGCTCTGGTACCGGCGATGGCTTATAGGCTTGAGCCGTCATCGCCAATAGGCCAAAGGTGATTATTCTGATCAGGATAATTGCAAATCGCCGTCAAATCGGCGGCGCTTTGCCTGCTGCGCAACTCTTTCCGGTCGGATTTTAAGGCGATTTCCTGGGGTGTATCAGCGCTTTTTCCGGCTCAGCGCCATCAGCGTCCAGCCCAGTCCCATTGCCTCTTTCATTCTATCGAAGCGGTTTCCGACGAGCGCGCGGATCGGCTGATTGAATGTCCTGGAGTTGATGATCCGCATAATTCCTTTGTTCGCACGAGGCGTCACGGAAAAAAGTTCTTTCACATCGAACTGGCGTGACAGCAGTGTGGTCAATTCTTTCTTGTCCACCCAGTGCCGTAGCTGGCCGGGGCCGGGTGGCGGAAGCCTGTTCAGATTTTGCAGGATAGGCCGGTTCTGAGTAGCGAGCATCAGATAACCGCCTGGTCGCAGGTGCCTGGCAAGCTTTGCCATGAAAGCCGGTTGGTCTTCGACATGCGAAAGCACTTCGAGGCTGACGATCAAATCGTAGCGATCACGCCCGAAATCGAGATCCATGAAATCGCCTGCAACCAGCTCGACATGCGGCATACGCTTTTGCGCCCGGTCGAGCACCTCGTTGGACAGGTCGGTGCCGGTCACGCGGCCGAATTGCGATAATTCTTCGCAAAACCAGCAGGACCCGCAGCCCACTTCCAGAATGTCGAGATCTTTTCGGCCGATCGTCGTCAGCCAGTTCTTCACCACTTCGGCCTGCCGGAATGACACCTCGTCGAGATGCTGTTCACGCGTCGAGGCGTTCCAGTCATTCCAGAATTGCTGCTGCGATACGACCGAGACGGCCATGGCAAATCCCTCGAACTGAGCCCCGTCGCGAAGACTACCATCTCCACGTTTTGCGCCCAACGTCGCCAAAGGGCGTAACACCTGTGGATGCGCTCTCGCCGCCGAACTTACGCTGCGTAGCCAAAAGGTCGCACGCAATCTTTGTCACATGGAACGGCGGCGCGCATTTGACCATTCTTCCCTTGAAAAGGAGGGTGATCATGCCCGAGGCTTATGTTCCGACCGACAACCCCGTGCTGACCGGCATTCTTGGCCGATGCCCGCAGTGCCAGAAGGGCCACATCTTTGATGGGTTCCTGAAACTGGCGCCAAGCTGCGAGGTTTGCGGGCTGGATTATTCATTTGCCGATCCGGCAGATGGCCCTGCCTTTTTCGCGATGAGCATTGCCGCCGTGCCCGCACTTGCCTTCGGCGTCTGGTTCCAGACCTCCTTCGATCTGCCGATTTGGGTCCACGTCTTCACCACGGTACCGCTGACGGTCGGATGCTGCATGGCGTTGCTGCGCCCGCTGAAGGGCTGGCTGGTCTGCTCCCAGTATTTTCACAAAGCCGAGGAAGGCTCGATCGACAGGGAATGGCATTCGAAAGCGGCCGAGGACAAACGCAAGAAATAGTCGTTGGCTGCGACGCTAACTGCTCCAAGAATCCATTTTTCAGCGCAAAAAGGGTTGAAAATGTCGTTTGGCAGGCGCATGGGAGCGGCAGCCGCGCATCGCGCATGCCATTTCCCATAACCAGCGTATGAAGCGCATCCTCCCAGGCGCTTCATCCATTCTGGAGCATTCATATCCATGTCTACAACAGTCACTGACGCCGCGCCGGCGAATACACCGGCCAATTCCCGTTCCAAAGTGCTGCTCGCCAGCCTCGTCGGAACGACCATCGAATTCTACGATTTCTATGTTTACGCGACCGCCGCCGTCCTGGTCTTCCCGCATTTGTTCTTCCCATCGGGCAATGAAACCACCGCGCTGCTTGCCTCCTTCGCCGTATTCGGCGCGGCCATGGTCGCGCGGCCTTTGGGTGCCATCGTTTTCGGCCATCTGGGCGACAAGAAGGGCCGCAAGGTAACGCTGGTCGCGGCACTGCTCACCATGGGCATCGCCACCTTCCTCATCGGACTTTTGCCGACCTACGCAATGGTTGGCTGGGTCGCTCCCGCCCTGCTGGTCATTCTGCGTCTGGCGCAGGGTTTTGCCATCGGCGGCGAATGGAGCGGAGCGGCACTTGTTGCCACGGAAAACGCGCCGAAAGGCAAGCGCGCCATCTTCGGCACCTTTCCGCAATTGGGCGCGCCGCTTGGCTTCATCATTGCCAACGGCCTGTTCCTGATCATCGCGGCGATATTGCCGTCCGATGATCCGTCGCGCCCATCCACGGCCTTCCTTGAATGGGGCTGGCGCATTCCGTTCCTGTTCTCCGCCGTCATGGTCGTCGTCGGTCTCTGGGTTCGCCTGAACCTCGTCGAGAGCAACGCATTCGAGAAAACCGTCGAGCGCGGCAAGGTTCAGCGCGTGCCGCTTGTCAGTGTGTTCTCGACGCATTGGAAGCAGCTCGTGCTCGGCACGTTCTACATGCTCGCAACCTATGTTCTGTTCTACCTGATGACGACCTTCTCGCTGAGCTATGGCCGTGCGGCAACGACTGCTGCTGTTCCGGGCCTCGGCTACGACTACACGACCTTCGTTCTGATGATGATCTTCGGCGTCATTTTCTTCGGCATTTTCACCATGGCTTCCGGTCCCTGGGCCGACCGCTGGGGCCGCCGTAAAACGCTGATCTGGGTCACGCTCGGCATCATCGTTTTCGGCTTCACCTGGGGCACGTTCCTGACATCCGGCTTTGTCGGCGTGCTGTTGTGGCTGGTCATCGGCTTCACATTGATGGGAATGACCTTCGGCCCAATGGGCGCGCTTCTGCCGGAACTTTTCCCGGCAAATGTGCGCTACACGGGTTCCGGTATTTCCTACAATGTCTCGTCGATCCTGGGCGCCGCCCTCGCTCCCTTCGTCGCTGTCGCTCTCTGGAGCTATGGCGAGGGTAGCCCTTTCTGGGTGGGCGTGTATCTTTCCGCCATGGCAGTGCTGACGCTGATTGCGCTGGTCATCGGCAAGGAAACCAAGGACGTCGATATCGATTCCTGAGCCGGTGTTGCGAGAAATCTCTTCATCTTGCCTTTTGAAGATGCGAAGGTGAGGGATGAGATTTCTGACGACCGGTCTTTCGATAATCTTCCTTTCTGCAGCATCGGGTGCCGGTGCTGCAGATTATCTGACCGAGGAAGATGCGACGGTCAAAGCCATCGAAATCCTGAAAGGCGATCCTTACGGCGATTCCGCCCTGGAAGTAGCCGGAAACATCAAGTCGGCTGGACTTGTCATCGAAGGACGCACGACATGTGCCGATATCGACGAGCCAGTCTGGTCCTTCCGGGTTATAGTGCCTGAAAGCGCAGAACGTCCTGTCATCGATGGCGTGCTCGACCTTGATGCCGAAACCGGCGAACTCGTCTGCGCCAGCTTGCCGTTTTTGAGTTAGATCAGTCGCGGCGATTCTCAATCGTTTTCGATACACATGCCTTCGGCGACCATCTTTGCGATTGTCGCTTTCGAAAGATTGGTAATCCATTCCTGCGCCTGATCCTCGCCGACTTCGAGGATTTTCGCGTGAGACAATCTTTGCAGTCTGAGTTGTTCTGCCATAGGAAGCATGGAAAATGCGCATGGCCGCAAATCCTTGGGTGCATCGTTGGCACCCTCCACACCACGCATATGGTTATAAGTGTCCGTCCGGCCCGGAACGGGGTCCGACTCCTGCGCCACAGCGGGAGGCACAAGAAACAGCAAAAATATCGTAGCCGCCCAGCCGGAGTGTGCCGCCGTCGTCAATATCCGCGATTTCGATAGTATGGGCGTGGACCATAACGTCCCCGATAATAAGAATCGCCCCTGACATATCTCTGCCCGCGATAATAATCGCGAGGGCGGTAGTCGCGATATCTTGGACCATAATAGCGCCCGTACCGATATCCCGGCCTGTACGCGGGCCGGCTGTCGTAGACCACAGCGCTTCCGTAATACACGCCGGAAGGGCCATATGGTCCAACATCGGCAACACAGCCGCCCAAAGTCAAACCACCCAAACCGATAGCCAAAGCGGTGAAAAGAGATTTCATCGACATGGTCGATCCTCCACAACTGTCGAAAATAACACGGCTGAGGGTCTTTGGTTCCGCATGCGGACCAGCGTACGCAGTGGCGAGACGCAACTATCGCGTTGAAGTGGATTTGAGACATTCCGAGGGATCGGCGAATTGCCACCAACGCAGTTTCCTCCAGATGCGGAGGAAACTGATGGTATGCAGGTGTCAGACGCTATGCAGGATCGAGTTCGAAGACAATGAATCCGTTTGCGCGTTCCAGCTCCTTAAAGCCTAAAATGTGAAACCATTTTATGACCTCGGGTCGATCTGACCAACTGTAAGAGTGGATTGGAGTGTTCCCGCAAATGGCTTGGATACGCCTGATATGCTTCTTGCAGAAACGAACTGAGGACCGGGAAAAGAAGCTTTCATGCGCTGCGAATGCCGTCTCGGCGACGTGGTCGACTTCCCGCCAGGCGATTAGGGCTACAGGCTGGCCGTTCTCGAGCAAGGTATGACCGCGCCCTTCTTTCAGGCCCATCATGAATTCGTCCTTTACCTCGTCGATATTCAGGCCAGCAGTTGTGTATTCTTCGGCCATCCGTCTGGATAAATCTTGGAAGACGGCTGTAAGATCGGCAGTCGTAGCGGTTCGATAATCCATGTTTCACTCCATGAGAGTGCAGGCTATCTGCCGCGCCGCCACTCTGCAACATCACGAAGTCTGTCTGGCGCTCCTGAAGCCGTGAGCTGACCTAGCCAAGCTTTATATGAGGCGGCATTCTGCGGAGATGATCCTGGGCCATTCGCAGGCAGACGATCATTGACAAACTATACCGTCGACGCTGCGTTTTCCCCTCGGATAAGAGGGCTTCAATCGTGCTGAGTAAACCTTGGGGAGAAGGTTCAAACGGTCGCCCCCAAATACCTGAGACAAAGCGCATATCAGCCTTTGTCGGTTGGAGTTGATTGAGATAGGCCGAGGTCCGCGAGATACCAAAAAACTCCGGTTTTCCTCCCCTCGCAAGATATCTGGCATAGCCGGTGAGGGTCGTATTCTTTCTCCCGGTGGTAAACGTAGCTGAGAGTTCTTCCTTTGCCTCGCGTTCCATCGCATGGCGCACGAGCCCTTGCAGTGTCGGGTCGCCAATCTGGGTCTCTGTAATGTCAAAGCCATCGGCTGACCCGGAGGCGCCGACGGCTGTTTCATTGGGGGAATCGGTTTGCTGTCCTTGGTCTTGCAGGACGAGAAAATTGTCGGCGGTGATCACCAGTGTCGACACGCCAATATGATTTGAGAGAGAGCTTTCGTTCAGGCCCAGCAGTTCGTGATTATCGAAAATCAGGTCTGATACGGCATAAATGAGTCGCGGCCGGCCTTGACGGGTCTCACTCGCTGCTACGAATTGCTTGCCTGCCATCTCGTTCGTGGCAGAACTGCTGAAGTAGTCCGTTTTCTGGAGATGGACGCGGCGCTGATCCAGCAACGCTTCGACCGTAAGATCGGTTCGCAAGCCAACTTTGGGATCATTGAAGTCGGGCTTGTTGATATTGATGCATCGAAGACGATGTTCGACAAGCGTTGTCGGAACCTTATAAGGCTTGTCTTTTAAGACGATCGGGTTCCTGCTTCCATCCATTTGTTCGTTAATCGCCGAGTTTGTAATATATGGCCTCGCCTCCTTCAGGTTAATTTCCGGCGAGGGGGTGGAATACTGTGTTGACCCGTAGAAAAGTTCGAAGCCATCAGGCAGCTTGGCCGACAGGAGATTATCCAGGAAATTTTCGTTTTCGACGATATGCGTTGCCAGACTGCGAACCCGTCGTTCGCGCATGTTTATAAAGAAAAGAATGGCACCAAGCAGAGACGTCAGCGCGCCCACAACATCAATAGTGCTTGTTCCGCCCCATTTGATCAGAGCCAGCCCGACAAGAACGAGTAAAGCGTCGATGAGGAGCCGGTTCTGCAGGGCAATCCTGTAGCGCAGATGACTCAACCTATCTGTTGCCTGTTGCCACCACATCTTTCAAAAGTCTCCCCAAGCCCATGCTAAAACGCCTATCACCGCGCGAGCCGTTCGAATAGCGTGTCTCGATCTACGCGCGTCCGCGACCGTAGGTCATGCTTCCGTTGCAGTGAAGGCGTGATGCGATCGAGGTCACTTATCGTCGTGGTTCTGGAACATAATCAGATCGACGGCATCAATCGGCGTCGGTTCCACGGGATCGCCATGCGGCTTCGCGAAGAAAATCACGCCGTAACAATAAACCACCGTCCCAACCACTCCGACGGCAAAAATGCATACAAAAACAAGCGGCCAATCAAACATCAGTCTGTGAGTTTGGTGAATATGACTTTGGTCAAAGAGGCGGCAACGCGCCAGGTCTTGAGAATTTGATGGTGCCGCTTAGGTGACTCGAACACCTGACCCCATCATTACGAATGATGTGCTCTACCAACTGAGCTAAAGCGGCAACCGGCCATTCGCGATGTTTCCGCGAAATGGTGTGCGCGTGATACAAGCAACGCGCGGTAAATTCAAGCTTCTATCGGAGCGAAATTTTCGTCATCCCGCAGAGGCTTGTTTCAGGCTTCATGCAGCCAGCTTTCGCCTGGCATTTTCATATTCGCCCGCCAGCCGGTCGACCAGCGCCTGCGTGGACACGATCTCCTTCACCGCGCCGATTCCCTGGCCGCAGCCCCAGATCTCCTTCCATGCCTTGCCGGTATCGCTGCCGAAATTCATGGCAGACGGGTCGGCTTGCGGAAGCTTGTCGGGATCCATGCCTGCCGTTTGGATCGAACCTTTCAGATAATTGCCGTGCACGCCGGTAAAGAGATTGGAATAGACGATGTCGGCGGCGTTCGAATCCACGATCATCTGCTTGTAGGCATCGACTGCGCGCGCTTCCTTTGTCGCGATGAAGGGCGAGCCGATATAGGCGAAATCCGCGCCCATTGCCTGCGCGGCCAATATCGCGCCGCCATTGGCGATTGCGCCCGACAGCGCCAGCGGCCCGTCGAACCATTGGCGGATTTCCTGCACCAGCGCGAAAGGCGAGAGCGTTCCGGCGTGCCCGCCTGCGCCTGTGGCCACCGCGATCAGGCCATCCGCTCCCTTTTCGATTGCCTTGCGGGCATGCCGGTCATGGATCACGTCGTGAAGCACGATGCCGCCATAGGAATGCACCGCCTGATTGACCTCCTCGACCGCGCCCAGCGACGAGATGACCACGGGCACCTTGTGCTTCACGCAAAGCTGTAGATCGGCCTCGAGACGGGTGTTCGATTTATGGACGATCTGGTTGACCGCGAAAGGCGCTGCGGGCGCATCGGGATGCGCAGCATCATGCGCGTCGAGCCCCTCGCGGATTTCGGAAAGCCACTCGTCGAGCTGCGAAGCGGGCCGTGCGTTGAGCGCTGGGAACGAGCCGGTAATGCCTGCCTTGCATTGCGCCAGCGTCAGCGGCGGGTGTGAAATGATGAAGAGCGGCGCGCCGATAACGGGAACGCGCAGGGATTTGCCAAGTGTTTCGGTTTTGCTCTTCTGGGCCATGCTACCTGCCGTCTCCACAGTTGACGTTTTCGTAAACGTAATACGTATCACAGGATTTCCGCGCTGCAACCCGCTTAAAACCGTGTGAAACCCGCGGTGCCACCAGATTGACCATATGAAGGCGTTGATTGATCGGCTTTGGACCGTTAACCATCGTGAATCGTTGACTGCACCGTGGGGTAGCCTTGTTAGAAGCACTGGAAAAGGCGATCCGGAATGCCTTTGAAAAGGGAAACGCAAATGATCCTGCGTTTCGCGAGAAGGTTTATCGCTCGGCGTTTGCCGCGCTGGACAAGGCTTTGCAGTCCAAACCCGGCACCACCGTCGAGGCCGCAATAAACAGGCGCAAGGCGCTTCAGGACAAAATCGCCAACATCGAATCGGAGTTCATCCCGGCGCAGCCCGCCATCGATGAAGCCGATGATGCGTCGTTTTCCGAATTTCCAAGCCTTTCGGGGCAGGAGCGTGCGGAGACCGATGCGCCTGGCGAGACCGCATCCGCCTTTCCCGGCGTCGATCCCGACCGTGATGACCGGCGCGCACGGCGCGGCAAGGGCCGTCTGGCCAAGCTGTTTCTGGGCGCGACCGTCATCGCGGCAATCGGCATCGGCGCTTTGTGGGCCTATCAGACCGGCATTTTCAAATCAGCCGCCGAGCGCGACACCGCCGTTCGCACACAGCCTGCCAGCCAGAGCGAGGATTTCACGCCTCAGGCTTCCGCGCCTCTGGTGATGCCCGGCGAGAATGACAATCGCAACTGGATCAATGTGTTCACGCCGGAAAACCCGGCTCAGGTATCAGCACCTTCGGGCACCAGCGCCAATGTCATGCAGGATGAATCCGGCTCGTTCATGCGCATAAGCTCGGGCAATACGGGCTCGCCCGTAATGTTCGATGTGGGCCGCGGCACGCTGGAACAGATTGCCGGAAAGAAGGCGATTTTCGAAATCGTCGCGCGCTCCGAAGGCGGGCAGGAAACTGAAATGTCCATCGACTGCAATTTCGGCAATCTGGGCGATTGCGGTCGCAAGCGCTACAATGTCGGCTATCAGAAGAGCGAATATCTCTTCGAGGTCGAACTCCCCGCCGGTCGCCCCGGTGCCAGCGGCACCATCGCCATAAACTCGGATTTCTCGAATTCGGGCAAGGCAGTCGATATCTACGAAATCCGGGTCTCGCTGTCGCAGTAACGGCGCTAGGCCCCGTGCGGTAGGTCGCTGGGCCAGAAGCGGTCATTTGCCAAAGCCCATATTCCACAGTCTCACAAACATGAGCGTTAATCTCTTGTTTTCGGCTGTCCGTTGGAATATCTAGGCGCAAATTTCAGCCATTTGGCTCAGGAAGCCCTTTCATGATCGCGTTTAAATCACTCTTGGCCGTCTCCGGCCTATTCGCGGCGTTCGGTTTTGCCGCGGCACCTGCTTCTGCTGCCCCCACGAAATACCCGCTCACCATCGAAAATTGCGGTGCGCAAATCACCTTCGAGAAGGCCCCGGAGAGGGCGATCGGCCTTGGCCAGAATAGCGCGGAGATTCTTCTGCTGCTGGGGCTTGAAGACAAAATGGTCGGCACCGCCTTTTGGCCGAGCCAGGTGTTGCCGCAGCTTGCCGAGGCCAATTCCAAGGTCAAGCTGCTGACTGTCGAGTTCCCGACTTTCGAGTCGGTTCTCGCCGAAAACCCGGATTTCGTGGCTTCTGCGCTGCCGAGCCTGATCGGGCCGAACAGCAAAGTCGCCAAGCGCGAGGATTTCGACAAGGTCGGCGTTCCGACCTATCTGTCGCCCGGCACATGCAGCACCCGCAACGATGTCGGCGATGAATATGGCAGCCGCGCCCAACTCTGGAACATGGACCTTCTCTACGAGGAGATTGACGAGCTTTCGCAGATATTTGACGTCGCTGATCGCGGCCAGGCTCTGATTGCGGATTTCAAGGCCCGCGAAGCGGCATTGCGCGCCAGTGTTCCCGCCAGCGACAAGAAACTCTCCTATGTTTTCTGGTTCTCCAGCCCCAGCCCCTCGGCTGATGCCTATCTCGGCGGGAAAAACGGCGCGTCCGGCTTCATCGCCGATCTGCTCGGTGGCCAAAATGCGATTACCTCGGAAGCCGAATGGCCGACGCTCGGGTGGGAAAGCATCATCGCCGCCAACCCGGACGTGATCGTCGTCGCCAATCTCGACCGCAATCGCTGGGAACTCGACAAGCCGGAAGCCAAGATCAAGTTCCTGACCACCGATCCGGCCGTCAGCCAGATCCCGGCCGTCAAGAACAAGGCGATGGTCGTCATGGATGGGCAGGCGATGAACCCGACCATCCGCACGATCTATGGCGCGGAGCAGGTGGCCGATCAGCTAAGGACGCTCGGTCTGCTGAAGTGACCGCGGCGCAACGCTCCCTCCGGCAGCTATTCGCCTTCGGCGTCCTGCTGCTGGCTTCGCTCGCAGCCATCGGCCTCGTCGTCGGCATCAGCGTGGGCATAGGCGATCTGCCGATCCCGCTCGCCACCACGTTCTCCGCCATTACCAACCGTCTGGGATGGACGGCGGTCGAACTCAACCGCATCCATGAGACGGTGATCTGGGACTACCGCCTCAGCCGGGCGCTGGTCGCAGCCTTCTGCGGCGCGGGCCTCGCGCTGTCGGGCGCGATCATGCAGTCGCTGCTGCGCAATCCGCTGGCCGAGCCCTATGTTCTCGGCATTTCCGCCGGTGCATCCACCGGCGCAGTCATGATCGTCATCCTCGGCATAGGTTCGGGCGCTGTCTCGTTGTCGGCAGGCGCTTTTGCGGGCGCATTTGCAGCCTTCTTCTTCGTCGCGCTGCTGTCCAACGGAACGCGCGGCGGCGCAGACCGCACCATCCTTGCCGGTGTCGCCGCCTCGCAGCTTTTCAATGCCGCGACGTCCTACATCGTGACGACATCCGGCAACGCCCAGCAGGCCCGCGACGTCATGTTCTGGCTGCTCGGCAGTTTCGGCGGCGTACGCTGGCCTGAATTTATGCTGGTTTCCGGCGTTGTGGGTGTGGCGCTCATTGCCTGCCTTTTTTACGCCCGCGTGCTGGATGCCTTCGCCTTCGGTGACGAGGCGGCGTCCGCGCTTGGCGTCAATGTCGGCCGGGTGCGCATCGTGCTCTTTGCCCTGACTGCGATAATGACGGCCACGATCGTCAGCATGGTGGGCTCCATCGGCTTTGTCGGCCTCGTCGTGCCGCATGCGGCACGCTTCTTCGTCGGTCCACTGCATATCCGCCTCTTACCGGCCTGCGCCATCGGAGGAGCGATCTTCATGGTGCTGGCCGACATCGCCTCTCGCGCCCTCGTTCCCCAGCAGGTCATGCCGATCGGCGTCGTCACCGCGCTGGTGGGCGTGCCTTTCTTCTCGATCATTCTCTATCGGTTCCAGCGTGCCTCATGAAGATCAGGGCCGACAACCTCGTCTGGAAAATTGGCAGGAAGACCATTCTTGACGGCATCTCCTTCGAGGCGCAGCCAGGCAGGATGCTTGGCCTGCTCGGCCCGAACGGCTCCGGCAAGACGTCGCTCCTGCGCCTTCTCGCCGGTCTGAAACAGCCGAATGCCGGTCGCATCACGCTTGACGACAAAGACATTGGCACCATCAGCCGCCGCTCGATGGCGCAGCGCATTGCCTTCGTCGAGCAGCAGGCCACGACCAATTCCAACCTGCAGGTCATCGATGTGGTGAAACTCGGCCGGTTTCCGCACCGGTCGATGTTTTCCGGCTGGACCGCGGCTGATGATGACGCCGTCGAAGCTGCGCTCGAACGCGCGGGCATGAGAGAGAAACGCAATGACCGCTGGCAGAGCCTGTCGGGCGGAGAAAAACAGCGCACGCATATCGCCAGAGCCCTGGCGCAATCGCCTGAAGGGCTGATCCTCGACGAGCCGACCAATCATCTCGACATCCAGCACCAGATCAGCCTGATGCGGCTGGTCGCGGGCCTGCCGATCACCAGCATCGTCGCCCTGCACGACCTCAACCATGCCGCCATGTTCTGCGACGAGTTGATTGTCCTGCAACAAGGCAAAATCGTCGCGTCGGGACGGCCGGAGGAAGTGCTGACCGAACACCTCCTGAGAAACGTCTTTTCCGTCGAAGCGCGGGTGGAGACCTCAGCGCACCATTCGGGACCGCATATTTATTATCTGCGCTAATCCCGGAAAGGTCTGGCGGCCCCTTGGAACTTTGCCGCGTGCTTTGAGCGAATTAGACTGCGCGTGTCAGCCCGCCATCCACGCGGATGTTTTGGCCGGTTATGTAGCCGGCGCCTTCGGAGGCCAGGAATGCGATAGTGGCTGCGATTTCCTCGCTTCGCCCATAGCGTTTCATTGGAACTCCATCGCGCCGCTCATCCGTTCCGGGCAGGCTGTCGATCCATCCCGGCAAGACGTTGTTCATGCGAATGTTGTCCGCTGCATAGGTATCGGCGAATATCTTCGTAAACGATGCCAATCCGGCCCGGAAAACCGCGGATGTGGGGAAAATGGCGCTCGGCTCGAAAGCCCATGCAGTGGAGATATTGATGATCGCGCCGGACTTTTGCTTCTGCATAATGGGCGTGATCAGCCGCGTCGGACGGATGACATTCATCAAATAGACGTCTAGGCCCTTGTGCCATTCCTCGTCGGTTATTTCGAGAATTGGGGCGCGGGGGCCGTGACCGGCGCTGTTGACCAGAACATCGATACGCCCCCATTTGGAAACCGCCAGATCGATGAGCCGCTGCAAATCTTCGTTTGACTGATTGGAGCCGGTAACGCCGACGCCGCCAAGTTGTTTTGCCAGTTCCTCGCCCTTGCCGGAGGACGAAATGATCGCGACCTTGAAGCCATCGGCTGCAAGCCGTTTCGCAGCCTCGGCACCCATGCCGCTTCCGCCAGCCGTTATAACTGCGACCTTTTCTACCGACATCAGCTTCTCCTAATTTTCAATCGATGGGTTGCGCATTACTGTTTTTAACGGCCCATACGGGAAGTGATACGGAATAATGTATCGGTTGGGGAGCCTCGATCGCTTTTATACCAGCCCTAATCCAGCAACGCCTGCAACGTCTCGATCCTATCCGCCTCGTCCGAAGGCTTGTCCCAGCGCAGCCGTGAAATGCGCGGAAATCGCATCGCAACGCCGGATTTATGCCGCGTCGAGCGGTTGAGGCCTTCGAAGGCGATTTCGAGGACCAGCCCCTGTTTGCGGTCGGCGCGCACGGAGCGGACCGGGCCGAAGCGTTCTATCGTGTTGTCGCGCACATATTTGTCGATCTGCTTCAGTTCCTCGTCGGTGAAGCCGAAATAGGCTTTGCCGACCGGCACGAGTTCTTCCTCGCCCTGCTCACCCTGCCAGACGCCGAATGTGTAATCGGAATAAAAGCTCGAGCGCTTTCCGTGACCGCGCTGCGCGTACATCAGCACGGCATCGACGGTGAACGGATCGCGCTTCCATTTGAACCACGGCCCCTTCGGTCGCCCCGCAACATACGTGGAATCCCAGCGCTTCATCATCACGCCTTCGATGACCGGATGCGGCGGCTCCTTCCGCATTGCCTCCAGCGTGTGCCAGTCGGCATAAGGTGCCAGCGGCGAGAGGTCGAAGCGCGTCGGGTCGAGCGTCTTGATGAAACTTTCCAGCCGCTTGCGACGCTCGGCAAAGGGCAGGGCGCGCAAATCCTCCGTGCCTTCCTGCAACAGATCGTAGCAGCGCACGAAGGCTGGAAATTGCTGCCTGATCTTCGGCGAAACCGTCTTTCGGTTCAGCCGCTGCTGCAAATCGGAAAATGTGCCGGTGGCCTGCGTCGGATCGCCAACCAGCAATTCGCCGTCGAGTGCCGCGTCGAAATCCATCGCCTCGACCAGATCGGGAAACGCGCCTGAAATATCGTCGCCGGTACGCGAATAAAGCCTGCGCACGCCGCCCTCGCACACTGCCTGCACGCGAATGCCATCCCATTTCCATTCGGCGGCATAGTCTGCCGGATCGAGCTTTTCGAGATCGCTGTCGCTGACCGGCGTCGAAAGCATGACCGGGCGAAACAGCGCTTGCGCGGTTTTTTCGGGCTTGTCCGCCTTGCCTTCGAGCCATGCGAACAGCGAGATGTAGGGCGGCGTCAGCCCGTGCCAAAGTTCCTCGATTTCCGCCACATCGACCTTCCCGAAATCCGCCAGCGCCTGCTTGGCGAGGCGCGCCGAAATGCCGATGCGCAATCCCCCCGTCACCAGCTTGATGATGGCGAAGCGCGCGGCGATTTCCGCATTGTCGAGCAGGTCGGCCAGCACTTTCGGTCCATCGGACCGGCTTGCTTTCTGTAGGCGCTCGATCACTTCGGAAAGCGTCAATTGATGGTTTTGCCCGGTTTGTATCTCGGGCCAGACAAGCGAAACCGTCTCGGCAAGATCGCCGACATAATCGTAGGAATAGCCAAACAGAACCGGGTCCATCCGCTCGGCCACCAGCGCGCGCAGCATTGCGGGCTTCACGGCGGCAATGGACAGATCACCAGTAATCGCCGCAAGCGCCAGCCCGCGATCGGGGTCTTCCACGGCGGCGAAGTAGTCGACAAGCAGCGTCAGCTTGCCGTTTCGTGACGGGGTGAGGACGAGGCGGTCGAGAAGTTCGGCGAAGCGGTTCATGAGTTGTCGGCCCGCGCGATGAGAGGTTTGCGTTCCTTCGTGCCCCCCTCTGTCCTGCCGGACATCTCCCCCACGGGTGGGGAGATTGGCTGTGTCCTCGACGGCGCTAATCCTTCAAAGATTGGCGAAATCACCAATGAAGTCTGATCTCCCCACCTGTGGGGGAGATGTCCGGCAGGACAGAGGGGGGCAACGTAGAGCGGGGCGATGATTACAGACTGCATCAATCCCCCTCATCCTCATACCCGACCAAATGCAGCGGTCGCGCCGCAATACCATTGATCTCGCACCAGCGAACCAGCGCTTCCTCGCGCCCATGCGTCACCCACACTTCCGACGCGCCGGTCTCGACGATTGTCTCCGTCAACTCGTCCCAGTCTGAATGATCCGAAATGATCAGCGGAAGCTCGACGCCGCGCTGCTTGGCGCGTTGGCGAATGCGCATCCAGCCGGACGCAAAGCACGAGACGGGATCGGGAAATCGCCGCGCCCAGCGGTCGGCAAAGGCCGATGGCGGGCCGACGACGATGGCGCCAGCGAAATCGCCCTTATGCCCGCTATCGACGGTAGCAGGCTGCAGATCGCCAAGCGCTATGCCTTGCGATTGGTAATATTCGCTGAGTTTGACGAGCGCGCCATGAATATAGATTGGCCTGTCAAAACCGGCATCGCGCAAAAGCCGCATCACCCGCTGCGCCTTGCCGAGCGCATAAGCGCCGACGAGATGTGAGCGCTCCGGGAACTGCGCGACGGATTTCAACAGCCGCGCGACCTCTTCGGTGTCCGGCGGATGGCGGAACACCGGCAGGCCGAAGGTCGCCTCGGTGATGAAGACATCACATTTGATCGGCTCGAACGGCAGACAGGTCGCATCGCGCACGCGCTTGTAGTCGCCGGAAGCGACGATCCTGACGCCGCCATGTTCCACCGCGATTTGCGCTGAGCCCAGCACATGCCCCGCCGGATGAAAGCTGATCATCACGCCATTTATGTCGATGCGCTCGCCAAGTTTCGCGGCCTGCGTTTCCTCAGCAAAGTTTTCGCCATAACGCAGCGCCATGATGTCCAGCGTCTCGCGCGTCGCCATCACCGATCGGTGGCCGGAGCGTGCGTGATCGGAATGGCCATGCGTTATCAGCGCGCGATTCACGGGCCGGATCGGGTCGATGAAAAAATCGCCCGGCGGACAATAAAGGCCTTCGGGCCGAGGATGGAGCAATTCGCTGGCGCGCATTCTTTCAAGATAGTGTCTCAGTGGCGCGGGAAAAGCCTGTTGCAAAATCATATTCCGGGCGCTAGATCGCGCTGCTTTCCTCACATTGCGAGACGACCGCCGTGAAGCCATTGCCTGCCTCTTCCGGCGACCTGCTGGCGGACCGCCGTGCGGACTATGCGAATATGCTGTTCGCCTCGAAAGACCATGCCGCCGCTGCCGAAGTGCTGATGGGCGCGCTGGAAATCGCACCCGATTGGGCGATGGGCTGGTTCCGTCTTGGCGAATTCCATGAGGCTGCTGGCGATAAAGTTCAGGCCGCAGAGGCATGGCGTATGAGTTTGAAACTCGAACCGGCGGATCGTCCGGGCGCAACGCTCAAACTCGAATTGCTAGGCGTTGAACCCGCCACAAGCGCCCCGCCAAGCGCATTTGTGGAGACACTTTTCGATCAATACGCGCCGAAATTCGAGAAATCGCTGGTCGAATTGCTCGATTATCGGGTTCCTGAACTGCTGGAATCCGAAATTCTGGCGCAGAAAACGAGCGATTTTCGTCATGCAATCGACCTCGGCTGCGGTACTGGCCTGATGGGCGAACGCCTCCGCCCGATCTGCGAGCGACTCGACGGCTACGATATTTCGGCGGAAATGCTGAAAAAAGCCCGCGCCAAGAACGTCTATGACAGTCTCACCAAAGCCGATCTGCAGGATCTGCTCCTGCCGCCCGAAAGTGCCGACCTGATCGCCGCCGCCGACGTTTTCATGTATTTGGGAGCGTTGGAAAATATAGTTGCAACTGTAACCAATGGGCTTTCGAAGGGCGGTTTGTTCGCGTTTTCGGTTGAGCTTCATGACGAGCCGGAAGGTTTTACGCTTCGACCATCGAGACGTTATGCGCATTCGGAAAGCTACCTGAAAGAGGTTCTGGCGTGCTGGAATTTCGAAATCCTGTCGATGCGAATGGAGATTATCCGGCGTGATCGCGGTGAGCCGCTGGAGGGGTTGATCGTCGTGGCGAAAAAGCCCTGATCACCTTTTGTTCGCAATTTTGCTTGGCGAGTGCAGATATTCGCGCTAGTTCAGGCGTGTGACGAAGCAAGTCCGCCCCGATCCTGAGATCAGTGCCGCAGCGACCCTGCCAGCCCCATTTTTAAGATGGTTCGGCGAGCGCGGATGGTCGCCCCGGCCGCACCAGCTCGATCTCCTGTCGCGTGCGCAGGCGGGCAAATCGGTGCTGCTGATTGCGCCGACGGGTGCAGGCAAAACGCTTGCCGGTTTCCTGCCGACGCTTACCGATCTGGCGGAACGCCCGAAGCGCAGACCGGGGCAGGTGCAGCGCGGCATTCACACGCTCTACATTTCGCCGCTCAAGGCGCTTGCCGTCGATATCGAGCGAAATCTCGGCAAGCCGGTCGAGGAAATGGGCCTGCCGATAACGCTGGAAACGCGCACCGGCGATACCCCCGCACACAAGCGCCAGCGCCAGAAGCTTGTGCCGCCGGACATTCTCATGACGACGCCGGAGCAATTGGCGCTGCTGATCGCGGCCAATGATGCAGAGCGTTTCTTCAAAGATTTGCGCTACATCGTGCTGGACGAGCTCCACTCGCTGGTGACGTCCAAGCGCGGGCATCTCCTGTCGCTGGGGCTGGCGCGGCTTCGCCACCTCAATCCGCATCTGCAGGCGATCGGCCTGTCCGCGACCGTTGCCGAACCGGACGAGTTGCGCCGCTGGCTGGTCGATCAGAACCCGCCGGGAGACATGGCCGATCTGATAACCGTTTCGGGCGGCGCGAAACCTGTCATCACCATCCTGAACTCGGAAGAGCGCGTTCCGTGGGCCGGGCATTCGGCGCGTTATGCGGTGCCGGAAGTCTATGAAGCGATCAAAAATCACAAGACGACGCTGCTGTTCGTCAACACGCGCAGCCAGGCCGAATTGCTGTTTCAGGAATTGTGGCGCGTCAACGAGGATAGCCTGCCGATAGCGCTGCATCATGGCTCGCTCGATGTCAGTCAGCGACGGCGAGTCGAAAAGGCGATGGAAGACAATGCGTTGCGCGCCATCGTCGCGACCTCGACGCTCGATCTCGGCATTGACTGGGGCGATGTCGATCTGGTCGTGCATGTCGGCGCACCCAAGGGTGCCAGCCGTCTGGCGCAGCGCATCGGTCGCTCCAACCATAGAATGGACGAGCCGAGCCAGGCGATTCTGGTGCCCGCAAACCGTTTCGAAGTGCTGGAATGCCGCGCAGCACTTGAGGCGAATTATCTCGGCGCGCAGGACACGCCGCCGCTGGTCGAAGGCGCACTCGATGTGCTTTCGCAGCATGTTCTGGGAAGCGCCTGCGGCGCGCCTTTTCATGCCGATGCGCTTTACGAGGAAGTGCGCGGTGCCGCACCCTACGCGGACCTCGACCGCGAAACATTCGACCGTGTTATCGATTTCGTTGCGACCGGCGGCTACGCGCTGAAAAGCTATGAGCGCTATGCCCGCATCCGCAAGACGAAGGAAGGGCTGTGGCGCGTCAGCCATCCGCGCATTGCGCAGCAATACAGGCTGAATGTCGGCACGATCATCGAGGTTCCGGCGCTCAACGTGCGTTATGCGCGCCGCGCGCGAAAAGGCATGCCGATGCGCGGGGGCATGGTGCTCGGCAAGATCGAGGAAGCCTTTCTCGAAACGCTGGTCAATGGCGACACATTCATGTTCGGGGGCAGGGTCGTACGGTTCGAAGGCATTCGCGAGAGCGAATGCTACGTCACCGATGCGACCGGAAGCGATGCGAAAGTGCCTTATTATGGCGGCGGGAAATTCCCGCTTTCGACCTATCTTGCCGATCAGGTGCGCAGCATGATCGCCGATCCTGAACGCTGGAAGGCGCTGCCCGAACAGGTGGCCGACTGGCTGCGCATTCAGGCCGAAAAATCGGTCCTGCCGCGCCGGGAAGATTTGTTGATCGAAACGTTTCCGCGCGCCAACCGCCATTACATGATTGCCTACGCTTTCGAGGGCAGGCTGGCGCACCAGACGCTGGGCATGCTTCTGACGCGACGGCTGGAGCGGGCAGGGGCACGGCCGCTGGGTTTCGTCGCGACCGATTATGCGCTTGGCATCTGGGCGCTTGGCGACCTCGGACGGATGTTCAAAAAGCGGGACTATTCGCTCGACGCACTATTCGACGAGGACATGCTGGGCGACGATCTGGAAGCGTGGCTGGCGGAAAGCTGGCTGCTCAAGCGCACTTTCAGAAATTGCGCATTGATTTCCGGGCTCATTGAAAAGCGCCATCCCGGCCAGGAAAAAAGCGGCAGGCAGGTGACGGTCTCAGCCGACCTCATTTACGACGTTTTGCGCAGCCATGAGCCGGACCATATTCTGCTTCAGGCGACGCGGGCTGAAGCCGCCACGGGCCTGCTCGATGTCAGGAGACTTGCCGAGATGCTCTCGCGCATCAAGGGACGAATCATGCATAAGGATCTCGACCGCATCTCGCCGCTTGCAGTGCCGATCATGCTCGAAGTCGGCAAGGAATCGGTGAATGGCGAGGCAAACGACACGCTGCTTCTCGAAGCATCCGGCATGATCGAAGAAGCCATGGGCGAAGGATGACCATAGCACTCAAGGCAGATACGGGAGCTAAGCCCGAGCTGGTCGAAATTGCCGGAGAACTGGCGATCTGCGACCCGCGCGGCGTGCTGTTCTTCCCCGATCTCGGCGTGCTGACAGTCTCTGACCTTCATCTGGAAAAGGGCTCGTCCTACGCGCGGCGCGGCGCGATGATCCCGCCTTACGATACGGCGGCGACGCTCATGCGGCTTCATGGCGTGATCGAGACGTACAGGCCACGCACGGTCATCAGCCTCGGCGACAGTTTCCACGATGGCGGCGGTGCCGCACGCATGCCGACGCCGTTCCGCGACAGATTGGTCGACATGATGGCTGGTCGCGACTGGTTCTGGGTTGCGGGCAATCACGATCCCGATGCGCCTGCCGATCTTCCCGGCGAGACCGTGCTCGAAATCGCGCTCGGCAATCTGCTTTTCCGGCATGAGCCTTCGCATAAGGCGGGGCGCGGCGAGATCGCAGGGCATCTGCACCCTTGCGCGCGCGTCGTGCAACGCGGTCGCTCGGTGCGGCGGCGCTGTTTTGCCAGCGATGGACACCGGCTGATCATGCCCGCATTCGGGAGTTTTACTGGGTCGCTGAACGTGCTGGACCGCGCTTATTCCGGGCTTTTCCAGCGCCAGAGCCTGACGGCTTATATGCTGGGGGCGAACAGGGTGTTTGCTATTGCGGGGTCTATGTTGAGGCCGGGCTGAGGTTTTCGAAGCACGCACTTCCAAACCGAAACCGCCTCAATCCTTCTTGAACACGATCCGCCCGATCCAGCCCGTAAGCATGGCCAGCCCGACGGCAAAGAAGCCGTAGAAAATCGAGTGGTTGTTTGCCAGGCGATAGATCGTCTGCTCGAAACCGGATTTCACGATTGCGAGCTGTGCCGAGGTTTCCTTCACGAACAGGCCGTTGCGGAACAGGAAGGCGCGGGCCTTGTGCGTGCCGACTGGAATGTTGGGTGCCAGTGCCACCGTGGCGCGAAACAGGTTCTGCGACAGGAAGTGCACGCCGCCGATGCGCTCGGTGTAGACGCCGGTGGCTTTCTTTCGATCACGCAAGGCCGCCTTGAATTCGGCAATGGTTGTTGGATTGCCGGAACGGTCCATCGGTTCGATGTGCAGATAGTCGGCGCCCAGCGACAGACGTTTGTATGAATTCGGATCGGTCACGTCCTGTGGCATGCGCGTGGTCGATACGGAATAGGACACCGGCACGTTGACGAATGTTTCGGAATCCGTGTTGATCCACATGCCGAGCACGCGGCTCTTGCGCCGCACGACCACGGGCCGCGCCGGGCCTTCCAGCACGACGATGACGTCGTAGCGGCCCTGCCGGTTTATCAGCGGATCGACATTTTCGAGCGCTCCGAAAATGGTGAGGTCGGCACCCGAAAAATCGGCGGTGATGGAAACGCGGTCGGTCGAAAGCCCGATCTGGATGTTTTCCTGCCTGACATCGGGCTCTTGCGCCGTGGCCGCGCCCGCCCAGAGCATTGCTGCCGCGAAGATTGCGGGCGCCGCCCTCATTGGCTCTGCCCTTCGAGACCGGTCAGCGAATAGAGGTTCGAAGGCTGGATAAACAGGTCGAATGCCAGCCTGAGAGCCACCGCCAGAACCAGAAGCCCAAGCAATGCACGCAACTGTTCGCCGCGCAGGCGCTGACCTGCCTTCGCGCCATATTGCGCGCCCGCCACGCCGCCGATCATCAGCACGATGGCCAGGATGATATCGACCGTATGGTTCGTGGAGGCGTGTACGATCGTCGTGTAGGCGGACACGACAATGATCTGGAACAGCGACGTTCCGACGACAACATTGGTCGGCACCTTCAGGAGATAGATGAGCGCTGGCACCATGATGAAGCCGCCGCCGACACCCATGATCGACGACAGGAAGCCGATGGCAGCACCGATGCCCAGAACGGGAATGACGCTGACGAAAAGCTTCGAGGTGCGAAACCGCATTTTCAGCGGCAGGCGGTGAATCCAATTGTGCTGGCCGGGTTTTTTCAGGGAAGGCGGCGGGCCGCCCTTGCTGCGCCGCAAAGCGTTGACGCTTTCGACGAGCATAAGCCCGCCGACAGTGCCGAGCAGAACGACATAGAGCAGCGAAATGAACAGGTCGAGCTGGCCGATGCTGCGCAGCAGCGAGAACACATAGACGCCGCCCGTCGAGCCGACGATACCGCCGGCAAGCAGCACGGTGCCCAGCTTGAAGTCGATCGTCCTGCGTTTCAAATGCGCCAGGGCGCCGGAAAAAGAGGAGGCGATGACCTGGTTCGCGCCAGTGGCGACTGCGATGGCGGGGGGAATGTTATAGAAGATCAGAAGCGGGGTGATGAGAAAGCCGCCGCCAACGCCGAAAAGACCCGAGAGGAACCCTACCGCCGCCCCCATGGCAAGCAGTACAAGGACGTTCACGGACATTTCCGCTATCGGGAGATAGATCCCCACCCGTGGTCTCGATCAGCTAGTTCGTATTGCGAAGGTTCCCGTCTCTTGTCGGAAACGGATGTTGCAGAATTAGGTCGTTCTTGCGCCGACATTGCGGCAGTGTCAAATGCCGCGGCCTGCTGAAACGAAAAACAAGTCAAATAGTTAACACGCGGCTTTCGCCTGCGGCATTCCGGAAACGACACCAGAGCGTCGGACGGAAAAGCGGAATCCGGTTTTCGGATTATTCCCGCGCTCCATCAAATATTCAGATCGTCCTTTGTGCGTCCGAAAGGACGCATGGCGATCTAACGGCAATTAATTGCGCGCAATCAGCGCCCGTACGAACTTTTCGTCGATCTCGCCGGTGGCTGGCATGTCGTTGTCTTTCTGGAACTGGGCGATTGCAGCCTTTGTCTTCTGCCCGGCCAGGCCGTCCGGCTTGCCGGCGTCATAGCCGTTCTTGTTCAGATAGGTCTGGATGTTCTGCATCGCCTTTTTCACGTCGATGCCGGCGGTCGGCGTCGGATCGATCGACTGCCAGGATTCCGGGATCTCGACCGTGTTCGCTTCGGCGTTGAGCGGCTTGGCTTTCCACAATTCGACGGAGGCGCGGGCGCGCTCGAGCTGTTCGGGGCGAAGCGATGTGGCGATCTCGTCACGCTTTGCGGTCGCATCCTTGTCGCCGGTCTTGGCGACGAGGCCGAACCATTTGTAGGATTCCTCCAGGCTCTGCGGCATGCCGACGCCCTTGGCGGCAAGGATGCCCAGATTGAACTGGCTGTCCTTCACGCCGAGATCGGCGGCCTCGATGAACCAGCGCGTGGCCGAATCATTGTCGGTTACGCCGTCCGCACCCATGGCGAAAAGCACGGCCAGATTGTGCATGGCGCTGGCATTGCCCTGATTTGCGGCAAGCTGGTACCAGGTCTTGGATTTCGCGATGTCGCGTTCGACGCCCAATCCTTTTTCGTAAAGATTGCCGATGCGATACTGGGCGGGCGCGAAGCCGAGTTCGGCTGCCTGCTCGTACCATTTTGCGGCTTCCGCCATATTGGCGTTCATGCCGCGGCCTTCTGCGTAATTCGTCGCGACCTCGAACATTGCCTTCGCATCGCCCGCCTGCGCTGCCTCGCGCAGTGGCTCCGGACCGGCATTTGCAGGCACGACGATGGGAGAAGGCGTCTCTGCTTTTTCCATGGCAGGTGCGGCAGGCTGGACGGGAAGGTCCGGCGTGTCGATATCCGGCTGGATTGCTGCCGTCTGGATCGGGCTTTCGATTGCAGGCGCGGGGCTTGCAGCCTGAATTTCGGGTGCGTCGCTTGTGACTTCGGATGTGGCGGACAGATCCATCGACGTGTCGGTGGTCTGGTCTTCGAGCTGCACGCTCTGCGCAGGCTCGCTCATAAAGGCGCTGCCAAGCTGCAGACCGGCAATGCTGAGTGCGACGGCGGTGGTTGCCATCAGAACCGTCTTGCGACGCTTCTTGAGAATGTCGCCGACGCGAAGCGCGCGAACCGGACCCTTTACGCCGGACTGCTGCTTGAGGACTTCGGCCTCTGCGGCGGCGGCCTGCGCTGCGCGGCGTGCGGCTGCGATAAAATCTGACTTGCCTGCGTCGATCTCGTTGGCACGGCTTGCCTGGCCACGCTCATCACGCACGCGGCGCAGGATTGCGTTCAAGTCCGGTGCGCCCGAACCGGGTTCCAGCGGACGATTGGCCGATTTTGCGCTCAGCGGTTCATCGAGATCGACGGCCGGCGCGACTTCGGGAGCCGAAGCGCTTGTCGTCGGTTCCGTACGCTGTGCCTGCGGAGCGTTTTTGCGCGATGCAAAGGCGCGGGCAAGACCGCCGAACAGCGACTTGGCCTTGCGGCTGCCTTCCTGTTCTTCGGTAACGTCGGAGTCCATCGCTGCCATTGCGGCCGCAGCCGCTGCCTCCGCTGGCGTGCGAACCGGACGTTCTTCCTGGAACACGGACGGCGTTTCTGCCGAAAGCGGCAGTGCGTCGTTCAGGTCGAGCGACGGAACGTTTTTAACGGCTTCGCGGTTCGCGAAGGCCAGCGCCGGCAATTCCGGCTCGTGGGTTTCGAGCGAACCGAGACGGTCGACGATCTTGAGAAGCGTGTCGTGGATGGCCTCGAACGTCTTGGCGTTGCGCTCGTCGGAGCGGCGCGTAAGCGTCTCGAGTGCTTTCAGATCTTCTGCCAAAGCGCCGTCATTGGCCGGAATGGCCAGCGAGCGCACGGCGTTTTCGGCGGCAGAGCGTGCAGCCTCCATAATGCTGTCGCGGCTTTCGGCGATGGATTTTTCGATGTCGCTGAGGCGCGGGCTGATGTCTTCGAATTCGGGCAATGGAGCGCCCGGCTGCGAGAGATGGGCCGAAAGACCGGCGACCTGCGATTCAAGGCTCTTGATCAGGCTGGAATCGATGCCGGAAAACTGGCTGGCAGAATTGTCGATGCGCGCCGAGATTTCCTCAAGCCGCGTTTCGAGCGCTCTGATCGCCCCGTTGGATTCGTCCCTGCCATGCGTTTCGAGGCGCGTCGCAAGAGCCGCGAAGCGGGCGTCGATGGCGTCCATGATGCTGGAATTGTCGAGCGACTTTTCAGCATTGTTGCGGTCGAGGCGGTCTGCGACGTCTTCGAGCCTGCGCTCGAGATCGCGAAACAGAACACTGCTCTGTTCCATAGCGTCGCCCTGACGGCGCTCGATTACGTCCGAGAGAATGTCGAAGCGCTGCTCGATACCGCGAAAGATAGGCTCTGCATCGAGCGCCTGAGGTGCTTGCCTGCCCGCCACTTCCTCGATCTGAAGCGCCAGCGAACCGATGCGTGCCTCGATGCGCTGGAATGGCTCCGGGTCGAAATTCGGGATCTGCGCTGCAACGCTGGAAGCCAGAATGGCGCGCGAGATTTCATCGAGGCGTTCCTCGATCAGGTTGAATGTGTCGGAGCCGCGATTTGCTTCCTGGCCTACGAAATGATCGACCGCGCCGGAGAGCGTCCGGACCTTTTCTTCCAGCGTGCGCAGCGAAAGCGATTCCGGCAGATTGTTCACGGCAGCGCTGATATGCTCCAGCCGCTCGGTCAAAGCTTCGATGGCCGGATCGGATGCAGGGCTTGCAGGTGCGGTCACGCGGCTTTCGAAATCCGTCCAGCGCCGGTCGAAATCATCCCAGCGCTGATCGACGGAGCGCAGCGTCTCCTCGCGTGCAAGCGTCGAAAGTGCATTGCGCACCTGTTCGACTTCGAGCCGCAGAAGGCCGATGCTCTTGTCGTCGCTGCGTTCGGAAAGATTGGCAATTGCGCCCGAAAGACGTTCGAACTCAACGCCGAGCTCGCTGCAATCCTTCATGCTGACGCCGCCGGAATAGGTATCCGCCATTTCCTTGCGAAGCGTATCGAATTCGCGCTTCACACCGGAGGTCAACTGGCCGCGCAGTTCTTCGCGAAGGCCCTTTAATTCGCTGGCGATCTTGCCGAATTCGGCAACGCCGTTTTCCTGTGCGCGTACGCGGTCGATGTCATGCGCGAGCGAATGGTAGGCGGCATCCGAAACACGCGGGTTTGCGGCAGGCCTGCGCTGGCGAAGGCGCTCTTCTTCAAAGATGTTTCGTGCGCTCTGCGTCTGGCGCGGCGCAGCACGTGGGGCCTCGTAAGGCGTTTCGGTTCTCGACCGGCCAATGCGCTGTTCGAGCTCTTCCAGCGATCTGTTGAGCTGGTCTAGCGTCGAGTGCGGGCGCCGTTGACGCCCTGCGTTCAGTGTATCGAGATAGGATCGCTTGCTGTTCATCGAAACGCCCGTTTTCCTGTTCCGGCTGGCGCCGGTGCCCCAGAATTCTCTTTTGGAACAACGCGCCCTTGGGCTTGCCGTCCGCCTGCTCAGGGTTGCCCCTTCTTCGAAGACCGCGAGACTCAGTTACTGGACAAACACGGGAGACTGACGCACGCACCTTTGACCAATCGTGGTAAACAAGGTGTTAACCAAACTTAAAATCTCGCAAAGGTTTGATCTCGAAACGCGTCAAAAAGTGCGATTTTTGCCGCTTGCAACATATAGCGGCCACGATTATATCGCTGGCTTCGATGGAAGGGCACGCAGGGCGATGCGTCCATTTCCTCACTTCCTTAAACCTTGATCGGCAAGCGAAGCCCCAAGCTTCCGATCTGGCGTTTTGACATTTGACGCCGCGACGGGGATACAAGAACATGATGATGACCCAAACCGTAGGCAGCGGAACCGCGGCCAATTCCAATGAAACCCACGCAATCAATGATGACGATTTTGCCCGTATCGGCGAAATGGCCAAGAACTATGGAGTGACGCTGCGCACCCTTCGTTTCTACGAAGACAAGGGCCTGCTCAATCCCAAGCGCGACGGCAGCACCCGTCTCTATACCCGCAAGGACCGGGCTCGGCTGAAACTCATCCTGCTCGGCCGCAAGGTCGGTTTCTCGCTGCGCGAAGTAAAGCAGATGATCGATCTTTACGATCCGACCGGCAGCAATTCCAAGCAGCTTCGCCTGACGCTCGAAAAATCCGAGAAGCAGCGTGCCCGCCTTGAAAAGCAGAAGCTGGTGATCGAGGACGCCATCTCCGAACTGGACCAGGCAATGTCCACCGTGCGCGAAATGCTGGCATCTGCGGCACCGGCAAAGGCAAGCGCTGCGAACTGATCTCTCAAATATTTCGTCTTCGAAGGCCAGCCGTTCACGCGGCTGGCCTTTTTGTTTGCGCGTCGCGTGGTTGACGCATTGCGCGTCTGCGCCAAGTTTCAATCTCTGATTTTGAAGAAATCGTCAGTGTGCTCTGGTGAAAAATCGACGCACGCACTAAATTGACGTTTACGCAAACGTCAACTTTTGCTAAGACGTCTCGCAAGCGGATGTGGCCTTCATTCCGAGGGCCGATTTCCCATGTGTTTGGAGGAACATGCATGCCGATCTATCGCGCCCCTGTTCAGGACACCCTTTTCATTCTCAACGATGTTCTGGGCTATGAGCGTCACAGCAATCTTCCCGGCTTTTCGGATGCCGGCGGAGACGTTCTGGAAGCAATTCTCGCCGAAGGCGCGAAGCTTGCGGAAAACGTTCTCCAGCCGACCAACCGTGCCGGTGATCTCGAAGGTTGCGTGCGCAACGACGATGGATCGGTAACGACGCCGAAAAGCTTCCGGCAGGCCTATGAGCAATATCGCGAAGGCGGCTGGATCGGCCTTTCGGTCCCTGAGGAATATGGCGGGCAGAACCTGCCTTACATAATCCATTCGGCTGTCGGCGAGTATATGTCCTCGGCCAACATGTCGCTTATCATGTATCCGGGTCTGACGCAGGGCGCGATTGCAGCGCTTCTCGTCCACGGCTCGGATGAGCAGAAGACCACCTGGCTGCCGAAGATGGTCGAAGGTACGTGGACCGGCACGATGAATTTGACCGAGCCGCATTGCGGAACCGATCTCGGCCTGCTGCGCAGCAAGGCCGTGCCGAATGGCGATGGCAGCTACAAGATTTCCGGCCAGAAGATTTTCATCTCCGCTGGCGAGCATGATCTTTCCGACAACATCGTCCATCTCGTTCTGGCTCGCATCGAAGGTGCGCCGGAAGGCGTGAAGGGTATTTCGCTTTTCATCGTGCCGAAGTTCAATCTCGACGATGCCGGCAATCCGGGGACGCGCAACGGCGTGTCCTGCGGTTCCATCGAAGAGAAGATGGGCATCCACGGCAATTCGACCTGCGTCATGAATTACGACGAGGCGACCGGCTATCTGCTGGGTGCTGAAAATGGCGGGTTGAAAGCCATGTTCACGATGATGAACGAAGCGCGTCTGGGCGTCGGCCTGCAGGGTCTGGCGATCTCGGAAGTCGCTTACCAGAACGCGGTCGACTACGCGAAAGAGCGTATTCAGGGTCGCTCGCTTTCGGGTGCGAAGGCGCCGGACAAGAAGGCCGATCCGATCATCGTGCACCCCGACATCCGCCGCTCGCTGATGACCATGAAGTCGTTCAACGAGGCCGGCCGCGCGCTGCTTTTGTGGACCGCACTTTCCTCAGACATCGCGCATCGCTCTGCCGATGACAAGGAGCGTCAGGAAGCCGACGATCTGCTCAGCCTGTTGACGCCGATCGTCAAGGGCGTGCTGACCGACAAGGGTTTCGATCACGCTGTCATGGCGCAGCAGGTGTTCGGCGGCCACGGCTATATCGAAGAACACGGCATGAGCCAGTTCGTGCGCGATGCACGCATCGCCATGATCTATGAAGGCGCCAACGGCATTCAGGCGCTCGATCTCGTCGGCCGCAAGCTGGCGCTGAACGGTGGCCGCGCAGTGCAGGCTTTCTTCAAGGAAGTCGGCGAATTCTGCGAGGAAAACCGTTCCGACGAAAAGCTCGCACCATTCACCAAATCGCTGAAAAAAGGCCTGAACGATCTGCAGGCGGCGACCATGTGGCTGATGCAGAACGCCATGCAGAAGCCGGATAATGCAGGCGCTGCATCGACCGACTACATGCACCTCTTCGGCCTCGTCGCGCTCGGCTACATGTGGGCAAGGATGGCCAAGACGGCGCAGGGCAAGATCACCGAAGGCGCAAATGGTTCGGCGGATTTCCTTGAAACCAAGCTCGTCACCGGCCGCTATTTCATGGAACGCGTGATGCCCGAAACGTCGGCCCATCTGGCCCGCATTTCGACCGGCGCGGACACGATGATGGCGCTTTCGGCGGACGCGTTCTAAAACTCATCTATCGCCCGAAACGACCCCGCACGAAATTAAACTGCCGGTCGCCAGTCTGACGCGACGACCGGAAAAACAGGGAGAAGAAACATGGCCGACGCTTTTGTCTACGACGCGGTGCGCACGCCGCGCGGACGCGGCAAGAAGGATGGCGCGCTTCACGAAGTGCCTGCCGTCCGGCTTGGCGCAAAGGTGCTCGAAGCGCTGCGCGACCGTAACGATCTGGACACCGGCACGGTAGACGACATCATCTTCGGCTGCGTCGATCCGGTCGGCGAGGCAGGCTCGGTCATCCCGCGCTCGGCAGCCTTCGAGGCTGGCTATGACAATGCCGCTCCCGGCATGCAGATTTCGCGCTTCTGCGCATCGGGCTTGGATGCCATCAATTTCGGCGCGGCCAAGATCGCGCAGGGCGCAGACGAAATCGTCATCGCGGGTGGCGTCGAATCCATGTCGCGCGTTGGCATGGGCATGTCGGGCGGCGCGTGGTTCATGGACCCGTCAGTTGGTTTTCCGGGCTGGTTCGTGCCGCAGGGCATTTCGGCCGATCTGATCGCCACCAAATACGGTTTCAGCCGCGACGATGTCGATGCTTACGCCGTCGAGAGCCAGAAGCGCGCAGGCAAGTCCTGGGAAAAGGGATACTTCAAGAATTCGGTCGTGCCGGTGAAGGACCAGAACGGCCTGACCATTCTCGACCGCGACGAACATATGCGCCCGACCACCGACATGCAGTCGCTTGCCGCGCTCAATCCGTCCTTCGTCATGCCCGGTGAAATGGGCGGTTTCGATGCGGTCGCGGTGCAAAAGCATCCCGAAATCGAAGCGGTGAACCACGTCCATCATGCGGGCAATTCGTCCGGCATCGTCGATGGTGCGGCGGCAGTTCTGCTCGGTTCCAAGAAGGCTGGCAAATCGCTCGGCATGAAGCCGCGCGCGCGCATCCGCGCTTTTGCCAATATCGGTTCGGAACCTGTGCTGATGCTGACCGGCCCAGTCGATGTGACGGAAAAGCTGCTCAAGCGCGCCAAGATGAAGATTTCGGACATCGATCTGTTCGAGCTCAACGAGGCCTTCGCCTCGGTCGTGCTGCGCTACATGCAGGCATTCGACATTCCGCATGACAAGATCAATGTCAATGGCGGCGCGATTGCCATGGGCCATCCGCTGGGTGCCACCGGCGCGATGATCTTCGGCACCGTGCTGGACGAGCTTGAACGGCGCAATCTGAACACCGCGCTCGTCACGCTTTGCATCGGCGCTGGCATGGGCACGGCCACGATCATCGAACGGGTGTAGCGCCTCTTTCTTCTCCCCGCGTGCGGGGAGAAGGTGGCCCGAAGGGTCGGATGAGGGGCGGCGTCAAAGTTTGCAAGGTCAGTTCCGCCCCTCACCTGCCTGCCGGCATCCTCTCCCCGTGAACGGGGAGAAGACCACAGTTTCACCGTCGCGGTTTTTCGCTGACGCAACAGACTTCAAGGAGGAACTCTCCAATGGCCGACTACACAAATTTCACCGTCAAAACCGACGCCGACGGCATCGCCCTCGTAACATGGGACATGCCTGAAAAATCCATGAACGTCTTCACCGAGGAGGTGATGGACGAGCTTGACAAGATCGTCGATCAGGTGGTGACCGACGCGTCCGTAAAGGGTGCCGTCATCACGTCCGGCAAGGAGACCTTCTCCGGCGGCGCGGACCTCACCATGCTCAAGCGTATGCTGACGCTATTCCACGAAAAGAAGGCGAAGGACCCGCAGGCGGCAGTCCAGCTTCTGTTCGACAATGCCGGTCGCATGAGCGCGCTTTTCCGCAAGATCGAAACCTCCGGCAAGCCGTGGGTTTCGGCGATCAACGGCACCTGCATGGGCGGCGCTTTCGAAATGTCGCTGGCCTGCCATGGCCGGGTGGCGGCCGATGGCGACAAGGTCAAGATGGCGCTTCCTGAAGTGAAGGTCGGCATCTTCCCCGGTGCTGGCGGCACGCAGCGCGTTCCGCGTCTGGCCAACACGCAGGAAGCCCTGCAGATGCTGACGTCGGGCCAAAACCTTTCCGCCAAGAAGGCGAAGGGCATGGGCCTCGTCCATGAAGTCGCCGAACCCGCAAAGCTGATCGAGACTGCAAAGGGCCTTATCAAGAATGGCCTGAAGCCGGTCCAGCCCTGGGACGAAAAAGGCTTCAAGGCACCCGGCGGTCCGGTCTATTCCGCAGCCGGTGCAAACCTCTGGCCACCGGCAATCGCTATTCTGCGCCGCGAAACCTACGGCAATTATCCCGCCGCAACCGCGATCCTGAAATGCGTTTATGAAGGTCTGCTGATTCCCTTCGATACGGGCCTGAAGATCGAGCAGCGCTATTTCACCGAAATCATGCAGACGACCGAAGCGGCGATGATGATCCGCTCGCTGTTCGTGTCCCTACAGGAACTGAACAAGGGCGCGCGTCGTCCCGAAGGCATTGCCGAAACGAAGTTCAAGAAGATCGGCGTGCTCGGTGCGGGCTTCATGGGCGCGGGCATTGCCTATGTCACGGCCAAGGCGGGCATTCCCGTCGTGCTGCTCGACCGCGATCTGGAATTCGCTACCAAGGGCAAGGCCCATTCGGAAAATCTTATCGCCGAGCAGGTCAAGAAGGGCCGCGCCAGCGCGGAAGACAAGGACCGTCTTCTGTCGCTGATCACGCCGACCGCCGACTATGCGGATCTGGACGGCTGCGATCTCGTCGTCGAGGCCGTGTTCGAGGATTCCGAGGTCAAGAAAGCTGCGACGGAACAGGCCGAAGCGGTGCTGAAACCTGCCGCAATCTTCGCCTCCAACACGTCGACCATTCCGATCACCGGACTGTCGAAGAACTCGATCCGCCCGAAAAATTTCATCGGCATCCACTTCTTCTCGCCCGTCGACAAGATGCTGCTGGTCGAGATCATTCTGGGCAAGAAGACCGGCGACAAGGCGCTCGCGGTGGCGATCGACTATGTCCGCGCCATCAAGAAAACGCCGATCGTCGTCAACGACACGCGCGGCTTCTACGTCAATCGCTGCGTGCTTCGTTACATGTCGGAAGCCTACAAGATGCTGATCGAGGGCGTACCTGCACCTATGGTGGAAAATGCCGCCAAGGCAGCCGGAATGCCGGTCGGCCCGCTCGCTTTGACGGATGAGACAGCCGTCGATCTGGCGCAGAAGATCATGAAGCAGACCATCCGCGATCTTGGCGACAAGGCCGTCGATCCAAAGCAGATGGATTTGATCAACACCATGGTCGACAAGCATGGCCGCTTCGGCCGCAAGAACGGCAAGGGTTTTTACGATTATCCGGCCAAGCCCGCGAAAAAGAGCCTGTGGCCGGGCCTCAAGGATTTTTACCCGCAGCTCGATGCCGACAAGATCGACTATGAGGAACTCAAGCAGCGCTTCCTCGTGGTGATTGCGCTGGAAGCGGCCCGCGTCATGGAGGAGGGCATCGTCACCGATCCGCGCGAAGCCGATGTCGGCTCGATCCTCGCCTTCGGTTTTGCGCCCTATACGGGCGGTGCTTTGTCCTACATCGATGGCATTGGCGCGGACAAGTTTGTGAAAATCGCCAAGTCGCTTCAGAAGAAATACGGCGCGGAATTCAAGGCGCCCAAGCTTCTCATCGACATGGCCGCCAAGGGCGAAACCTTCTACGAGCGTTTCGATCCATACGGCAAGCGCGAGGCGAAGAAGGCGGCCTGAGGCCGCTTTCGAGAAACCGCATGTATGTCTGGGCGCGTCTTCTAAGGGTCGTGGCGACGTCTTCTCGCCGCGGCCCGTATATGGTCGGTGATGAAAGCCGCCTGTCGTTTCGATGCCTGCCGACCGACATCGATTCCAACGTGCACCTCAACAATGCGCGCTACATGATGCTGGCCGACATCGGCCGCATCGATATTTTCTACCGCACCGGCCTGATCGAAATTGCCCGGAAGAATAAGTGGGCACCGATGCTCGGCGGCCTGCAAGCCGTCTTCGTGCGCGAGATCCGGCTGTGGAAGAAATTCGACGTGGTTTCGAGCATCGAGACCTGGGACGGCTCGCAGGTCATCGGGCGGCACAAATTCGTGCTGGAAGACGGGCGCGTCGCGGCAATCGTTCTGACGACTGCCGGGCTTTACGACACCCGGAACAAGAAGTTCCTCGAAATGTCCGATGTGCTGGATGCGCTGGGTGTCGTGGCGCATCCGCGTGAGCCAAGCGAGGCGGAGCGCATCTTCATGGAATCACATTCGGGCTTGCGGGAGATTGCGAAGCGCTAGGGGTAGGTTGTGCGTGCTTCGACAGGCTCAGCATGAGGGGCGCTTAGGTGCGTCCTTCGAGGCTCACTGCGTTCGCACCTCAGGATGAGGGAAGTGGGCGCACTTGCTACTTAAAATATGGACGTTGGTGGTTCAGGTTTATTTCCTGAAATCCACTACCTCCCTCATCCTGAGGTGCGAGTGAAACGAGCCTCGAAGGACGCACCCAAGCGCCCACCTCCCTCATGCTGAGCCTGTCGAAGCACGCACCCCCACACCTCCCAGCACCAAATCCCCCTAGACATCCGAATCCCACACGTTTAAACATAAAAAGGTATTTTTTCCTCTTTGGAATGGAGCAATGAATGCTCTCGCATAGCCGGGTTTGGGCCGCGATCGATGCGCTGGCTGCTCTTCATTCTCTCTCCGCATCCGGGCTTGCCAAGCGCGCCGGGCTGGATTCGACGGCTTTCAACAAATCGAAGCGGGCGTCATCTGATGGCAGGCCGCGCTGGCCGTCGACCGAATCGCTGGCCAAGATCATGGACGCCACCAATTCCTCGATGCAGGAGTTCATGCGGCTGCTGGAAGAAAAGCCTCAACATGCTTCCGCCCAAACTTCGAAAATCCCGTTGCTCGGTTTTGCGCAGGCAGGTGCTGGCGGCTTCTTCGACGATGCCGGGTTCCCGACCGGGCAGGGGCATGAGCTGATCGAGCTTCCATCGCGTTCCACGGAAAACTCCTATGCGTTGCAGGTGCAGGGCGATTCCATGCTGCCGCTTTACCGCGATGGCGATGTGCTGATCGTCGAGCCGGGCGCCACGGTACGCAAGGGCGACCGCGTGGTGTTGAAGACGGTTTCGGGAGAAGTCATGGCCAAGGTGCTCGAACACCGCAACACCAAGGCTGTCGACCTGCTTTCGCTCAATCCCGAACATCCGAACAGGCACATTCCGGTGGCCGAGGTCGAATGGCTGGCGCGGATTGTCTGGGCAAGCCAGTAAGTCTAAGCTTTGGCGATGAGACCCCTCATAGCAGTCAGCGCCGCAGGCTCGATCGTCGTCATGGGAATTTTGATTGTCGCGGGCGGCAATCTGCTCGACCGGCAAGTCTCCGTGCCTCAGCCCGGCCAGCCAGATGCAATCACCATCGATCCGATCGACCCGGCAGATTTGCCGCCGGAGGTGAGCGACGTCGAACCTGAGGCGGAAAAGCCTCTTCCATGGCGACCCTCACGCCATAAACCGCCTGCACCTGAAACGCAGGCAGGCTTCGAACGTGTCGAACCGCGCGATCCCTTGAGCGGCATAGGTCAGGCCCAGCCGCCGCAACAGGGAGAGCCGAGGGCCAAGCCGCTTTACCGGCCGGTCGCATCGGCTGCGGGCAGGATCGAGGCGATGGGTTATACGGTCGAGATCGACAATATCGACGCCGTCACTGCCGACGAGACATGCACGACCGATGGAACGCAATGGCAGTGCGGAGCAAGCGCACGCACCGCGTTCCGTTCGTTTCTGAGGGGCAGGGCGGTCACCTGCACCGTTCCGCCGGAGCCGTCGAAACAGTCTGTCATTTCTTCATGCCACATCGGCAGGCAGGATATCGGCGAATGGCTTGTCGCCAATGGCTGGGCGCGCGCCGCGGAAGGCGGCCCTTATGCCGACGCTGGCGAGGCGGCTCAAAAAGCGGGCAAGGGCGTCTTCGGTCGTCCGCCTGCCGCAGTCAGATTGCCAAGTGTTGAGGCGCCTGTGGTTCAAGAGCCCGCGCCGGAAACCGGCGCAGGCGTTTTTCCGCCAGCGCCTACGCCGCCAATTGTCCCGACAGCGCCTTCTGAATAAGCGCACGCGTTTCCGCGATGCCGTACAAGGCTGCGAATGAGCCGAAACGCGGCCCGCGTTCCTGGCCGATCAGCACCTGATAGATCATCTGGAAGAACGCGACGGAGACGCCGGGGCCTCCCTCCGGGCTCTTCTTGGTATGATCCTGATAGCGCTCGATCTGACGCGCCACATTGAGCGATGCGTTCTGGATAGCCTCGCTGTCGGCACCCGCAGGCAGTGCGCTGAGCGCGTCTGACAGTCTTTGCAAAGCCTCCTGCTCCACCTCGTCGGCTGGACGATAAACTTTCGTAGGCTTCACGAAATCGTCGAAATAGCGGATCGCAAAATCCGCGAGGCGGTCGAGTTCGGGATTGGTCTTGGGCGTAACACCGCTGGCATGGCGCGAAATGTAGCCCCACAGAACATCCTTGTTCTGCGCGTTCGACGCACTCACCAGATTGAGCAGCAGAGCGAAGCTCACCGGCAGTTCGATCGCCGGCGGATTGCCGTCATGTATGTGCCAGACCGGATTGCCGAGACGGTTCTTCCAGTCCTGCTTCGGGTAGGCGGCGAGGAAGCTGTAATATTCGTCTACCGCCTTCGGGATCACGTCGAAATGCAGCTTCTTGGCCGTGCGCGGCTTCTGGAACATATAGAGGGCCAGGCTTTCTGTCGGCGCATAGGTCAGCCACTCGTCGATCGTCAGGCCGTTGCCCTTCGACTTCGAAATCTTCTGGCCTTGCTCGTCGAGAAACAGCTCGTAGACGAAATGCTCCGGCGCCCGCCCGCCAAGCGCTTCGCAAATGCGGTCGTAGACGCTCATATTCGGCCCGTGGTCCTTGCCGAACATTTCGAAATCCACGTTCAGCGCTGCCCATCGTGCCCCGAAATCGGGCTTCCATTGCAGTTTGACGCGACCGCCTGTCACCGGCAGCGTCGTTTCCTGGCCGTCCTCGTCATCGAAGGTGATCGTGCCTGCCTCGGCATCGACTTTTTTCATCGGCACGTAGAGCACGCGGCCGGATTTCGGCGAGATCGGCAGGAAGGGCGAATAGGTCGCACGGCGCTCCTCGCCGAGCGTTGGCAGCATGATGGCCATGATGTCGTCATAGCGTTCGGCCACGCGCTTCAGGATCGCATCGAAGCGGCCCGACTTGTAATAGTCGCTTGCGCTGGCGAATTCATAATCGAACCCGAACGTATCGAGGAAGCGCCGCAGCATCGCATTGTTGTGGTCGCCAAAGCTTGGATAGTCGCCGTCGAACGGGTTCGGCACGACAGTCAGCGGCATGTGGAGATAGGGTTCGAGTGCGGCGCGATCCGGCACGTTTTCCGGAATCTTGCGCATCCCGTCCATATCGTCGGAGAAGCAGAGCAGTCTGGTTGCGACTTTGTCCTGCGTCAGAATACGAAAGGCATGGCGCACCATCGTCGTGCGCGCTACCTCGCCGAACGTGCCGATATGCGGCAGGCCAGATGGGCCGTAGCCGGTTTCGAACAGGACCGTTTCGGGGAATTCATGACCTTTGTAGCGCGCGACGATCTTGCGCGCTTCTTCGAAAGGCCAGGCTTTGCTCTCGGTGGCGGCCTCGAAAACTTCGGGGTTGAGATCGATGATGTTTGATCCCGTCATATGGGTGATCCTGCATTCTTTTCAGCGAATTTGCTGATTGCTCTATGCGCCGGGGTTCAAGGCGTCAACGATTTGGCGGATTTTTCCTTGTTGCGCGGCGCGCTCGTTCCTAATTGAGTGGCGCTAATCATTCACAAGGACGATACATGGCGCTGCCCTCGACCCACGAAGCTCTGATTTATCTGATGGTCATAACCTCCGCCTCGGACCGCGATATGACCAATGTCGAATTGGGGCGCATCGGCGAGATCGTCCGTTCCTGGCCGATTTTCGTCGATTTCGACGACAACAAGCTGGTCGAAACGGCGCGCGCCTGCCAGGTGCTTCTGCACGAACCTGCCGGGCTTTCGGGCGCGCTTGCGCTCGTCGGCAAGGTGCTGCCGCACCGTCTGCACGATACTGCCTATGCGCTTGCCTTCGAGGTCGCATCCGTCGATCTCGAAATGCGCTTCGAGGAATTGCGCGTGCTTCAGCTCATGCGAGAGCATCTCGAACTGGATTCGGTGACGATCGGCGCGCTGGAGCTGGCGACCAAGGCGCGCCATCGCACTCTGACGTGAGATAGCCGACCCTAAAAGAAGCTGACCGGGAAATAACGCAGATAAAGTTCCGCGAAGGTTCCCTTGGCGGAAATCTGCTGCAGGGCGTAGTCGAGCGCCCCGGTCAGATTTGTGTCGTCCTTCGAGACGGCGATTGCCAGCCCTTGCCCAAGAAACTCTGGCGCCAGATAAGGCCCACCGGCAAAGCGGCAGCAATCGTCGGAATCCGCACCTGCCAGCCAGAAGCCGAGGCGCATTCCATCTCCGAAAGCCCCCTCGATCTTTGCGGCTTTCAAATCGTCGAACAGCCATTCCTGCTTGGTGTAGGTGACGGTTTGAACATTCGGAAAATAGGCGCGCAGCATACGCTCATGCGCCGATCCGGCCACGACGCCGATGCGTTTTTCATCAAGCTTGTCGAAAAGCGGTTCTGAAAGAACGCTGGTCTTCGACATGATGAAACGGGCCGGAAACTTCAGATATGGTCGCGAAAACGCATATTTTTCGCGGTTTTCCTCGGTTACCGAAATGCCGGTGATGATTGCTTCGCCTTCGCCCTTTTTCAGCGCATCGTCGAGTTCGCCCCAAGGCAGCGCCTGTATCTGGCAACGATCTGCAATGTCCAGCTCGGCGCAGATCGCGCGCGCCAGTTCGACATGCAGGCCGGATAGACGGCCACCGCCATCGATGAAATTGAAAGGCGGAAAGTCCGTCGTCGTCAGAAAGCGCATACGCGTGAGCGTTGAAAGATCGGGCTTCGGCAGCCGCTCCTTCGCGTCCCAGAACACGGGAACTTCGGTTTTCTGAGCCTGGCTCGAAAACGGGACGATGCCGACAATCGCGGCAAGCAGAATTCTAACGAGCTTCAAGCACATGTTCCAAAACTTGCCGGGCGTGAAATTTTCTTAGCCGGTAAACTAAACCGTTGGCGCGTCGCGCATCATGTGCATAATTGAACCGGGGTTTGCAACATTGGGGGATGTTGCGTGGTGCAATCTGCAGCCGCGTATTCAGGGGCATTCGCATTTTTCTTGGCGTCAGCAGCTTTCTGCCGATGCGAATGGCGTCTTTTTGCATCTTGTGACCTGCTGTCGAAACCGTTCCGCGGCGGAGACGCTCTGCGATGGCTGTAGCGGAGCAGCATCATTCAGGTGAAACGTCCCGTCGCAAACAAAACTGGCCCTCGGCCACGCATCCCCGCCTCAAAGCGGAGCAGGCGAATGAAAATGGCATAAGCCTTTTCACTGCGCTGCTTCTTCCCGAAATTGCTGAGTGGAACCCGGTTCTTGAAAGGCTCGGCATCACCTTCGAAACGGCTGTTTGGGTTGCCTCTCGTGCTGCGTCCCATGGCACGAATTTCCAGACCGAGTTGATGGTTTCGCGACTGGTCACGGAACAGGATTTCTACCGTGCAATAGCCGACGACCTCGGAGTCCTGTTTCAGGAAAAGGTCGCACCGAACGACATCATCCTGCATGAGAAAGATCATACTGCGCTGCTGCGCCGGCAGGACAGGGGGCTGTGCGTGCGCATGGAAAGCCGGGACGCGGGCGCCCCCTTTCTGTTCGCACCGGACCTCGCTTCGGTCAGGCGACTGCGCGAACTATGTGAGAAGGACCCGCAGAACCGCCAGCGCATCAGGATCGTCGCGCCGACCGTGCTGCGTCAGGCGCTTCTTTGGCGGTTGCGGCCAGTCCTGACCGAGAAGGCGACATCCGGCCTGTCGAAGCTCTACGCGGATTGCTCGGCCAAAATCGTTCTCAGTGGCTGGCAGGCCTATGCGGCCGGTGCGCTGACCATCATTTTGCCGGTCGCGCTGTTCGCCTTCTTTCATGAGACGATGCTGGCCTTGCATATTCTGGGCTCGTTGCTTTTTCTTGCCTGCATCGTGCTGCGGATGATGGCGGTGTGGTGGGTTCCCCCGCCGGTTCCAGTCGCAAGACCCGGCCCGCTTTCGCGCGATTGCCCGGTCTATTCCGTACTTGTTGCGCTCTATCAGGAAGCCGATGTGGTGCCCGAATTGCTGGTCGGTCTCAGCAAGATTGTCTGGCCACGCAGCAAGCTGGAGATCAAGCTGATCTGCGAGGAGGACGACGCCGAGACCATCGCGGCAATCACCGCACACCCTTTGCGTGATTTTGTCGAGGTGGTGATCGTGCCGAAATCCATGCCGCGCACCAAGCCGAAGGCGCTCGATTATGCGCTGTCGCTGACCAGCGGCGAATTCGTCGTACTCTACGATGCGGAAGATCATCCGCACCCGCTTCAGCTTGCCGAAGCCTGGCAGCGCTTTCGCGATGGCCCAGCAGAGCTTGCCTGCCTTCAGGCGCCGCTGGAAGTCACCAACAGATCGGCAAGCGGCATCGCACTGATGTTCGCGTTCGAATATGCGGCTTTGTTCCGGCGGACGCTGCCATGGCTCGAAAGCAAGAGGCTGATGCTGCCGCTTGGCGGTACGTCGAACCATTTCCGGCGCTCCGTGCTTGAAGATGTCGGCGCGTGGGATCCACACAACGTCACCGAAGATGCCGATCTCGGCTTGCGTCTCTCACGCTTCGGCTATTCGACCGGCACGCTGACCTACCCGACGCAGGAAGACGGCCCCGAAGATTTCCGGACATGGCTTCCGCAGCGAACGCGCTGGTTCAAGGGTTGGCTGCAAACCTGGCTGGTGCATATGCGCAATCCGGCAGAACTCTGGTCGGATATGGAAAAGCGGTCGTTCTTCGTGGCGCAAATCCTGTTTGCGGGCATGGCATTTTCTGCGCTGGTTCACCCGATGCTGGTGGTGACGGCGATATGGCTCATGACAAAGCTCATCATCGGATCGCCTTTCAGCGTGTTGCAATCGAGCCTGCTGGTCATCGATGCGGTCAATATCGCGCTTGGCTATCTGTCGTTCATTCTGCTTGGTCGCGCTGTGCTGCGAAAAACCGAGAAGAAGGATTTCTGGAAGGTTTGCCTATTCACGCCGGTTTACTGGATGATGCTTTCTTTTGCTGCGTGGCGCGCCGTTTTCAAACTCATCAGAAGCCCGCATGAATGGGAAAAGACCCCGCACAGAGCGAGGTCTTTGCGTCGCATGAACTCACAGTAATTTCTATTTTTCGAGCACCTTGGGGCCGTCGCCGACGATCTTCTCGTCTTCTTCGCCGACCAGTTTCATGTCGCGACCGTCATAGGGCAGCGCTTGCAGAATGTGGCGCATGATGGCGAGGCGCGAACGGCGCTTATCGTTGGCCCGCACGATTGTCCATGGCGCAAGATCGGTATGTGTCTTCTCGACCATCAGATCGCGCATTTCCGTATAGGCGTCCCATTTGGAAATTCCGGCCACGTCCATCGGCGAAAACTTCCAGTTCGTCAGCGGGCTGTGCCGCCGGTCATGGAAACGCTTAAGCTGCATTTCCTGCCCGATGCTCAGCCAGAATTTGAAGAAGCGGATGCCTTCCTTGACTATCATTTTCTCAAAGCGCGGCGTCTCTTCCAGAAAATGCTGATGCTCCTGCGGCGTGCAAAACCCCATGACCGGCTCGACGCCCGCGCGGTTGTACCAGGAGCGGTCGAAGGTCACGAATTCGCCCGCCGTCGGGAAATGCGCGATATAGCGCTGATAGTACCATTGACCGCGTTCCGTATCGGTCGGCTTGGTCAGCGCGACGTTTCGGGCGGTTCTGGGGTTCATATATTCGCGAAGCACGTTGATCGTGCCGCCCTTGCCGGCAGCGTCGCGGCCCTCGAAAAGGATCAGCACGCGCTCGCCCTTGGCCTGCATCCATGCCTGCAATTTTACGAGCTCGATTTGCAGCTTTTCCAGCGTCTCGTCATATTCTGCGCGCTTCAGCTTTTTGTCATACGGATAGCCGCCGGAGCTCATCGCTTTCTTTTCGATCCACTCGGGAAGAACCGGATCGTTGATGTCGAACGTCCTCTGGCTTTTGCCGGAGCCGATGAGGATCGGGCCTGTTTCTGCAGCCTGAGATATTTCTGGAACATTTTTCATGTAGGCAATGCCTTTCCACAGTTGCAACACATGCTATTGGGTGCGTGATGCAGGGTCCAGCGGGATTTCACGCCAAAATGGAACAAGCATGAGCGAAACGGGCGGCCAGAACGACGACAGCGAAAGGCGCGATCTGCGACGGCGCACGCGCCTTGCCGCAGCGCGGTTCCGCGACAATCGCTGGATGCTGGCGGCAGGCATCGCGGCGATCTTCGTCATAGCGGCAATAACAGAGCTTTCACCCGGCATTACCGCCTTGATCGTGCTCGGCCTCGTCGCAATCGCTTTCGTCGCGCCGCGCCAAAGATCCAGAATGCGAGCCGACCGGGAGGCGACCAAGGGCGAGCGTTCCGGGCTTGAAAGACTGACGGCGGAAACGCTTGCCGCAGCCGTTGCCGATCCGATGGTGATCTTCGATGCCAATGGCCGCATCGTCCATGCGAACGCCGCTGCAATCAGCGCATTCAATCCGCTCGATCAGGGAATGTCGCTGCTTTTGAAATTCCGCGCGCCGGAAATGCAGAATTTGATCGAGACGATCCGCACCGTTCCGCAGGGCAGCCTCGCTGCCGAATATATCGAGCGCATTCCCATCGAGCGGGTCTACCGCGTCACCGCCTCGTCGGTTGGGCGCGGCACCGGCCTTTATGTGCTGGTCTTCAAGGACCAGAGCGAAGCGCGGCGCATTGATCGGATGCGGGCCGACTTCATCGCCAATGCCAGCCATGAATTGCGCACGCCGCTTGCCTCGATTTCAGGCTTCGTCGAAACCCTGCGCGGCCCAGCCCGCAATGACGCCAATGCCCGCGACCATTTCCTGCAGATCATGCAGAACCAGACGGGACGCATGGCGCGGCTGATCGACGATCTGCTTTCCCTGTCGCGTCTTGAAATGAAGACCTATCTCGTGCCGGGCGCAACGGTCGATGTTGGCGAAATCCTGCAAAGCGTCATCGACACGCTGACGCCGCTTGCTAGTGAAACTGGCCTCACGATCGAGAAAAACCTTCCCAAAAAGCAGATCGAAGTGGCCGGGAGTCGCGACGAACTGTTTCAGGTTTTCGAAAACCTGCTCGAAAACGCCTGCAAATACGGTCAGTCCGGCGAAAAAGTCATCGTTTCGGCTGGTCTTTCAAAGGGCGATGGAAGTGAAGTCGAGATTTCCTTCCGGGATTTCGGTCCGGGCATTCCGGCAGAACACATCCCCCGCGTTACCGAGCGTTTCTACCGCGTCGATGTCGAAACCAGCCGCGCCCAGAAAGGTACCGGTTTGGGATTGGCGATCGTCAAGCATATATTGACGAGACACAATGGCAGGCTGTCCATCAAATCGGCGCTCGCAAAGGGCTCGACATTCTCGGTGCACCTGCCATTGCTCAAAAATAACCGGCCGGTCGAATAGCGGTTTCTTTTTACCGTCACACGAATAGCCTAACGGTCGAGATTCAAAGGTTGATTCACGGGTTTCGGGAGGCCTTGGGGCAAAGATGACGTCACAGCATATCGTTCGCGCCTATGAGGAGGAATTGCAGTTCCTCGCAAGGAAGATCGCCTCGATGGGCGGTCACGCCGAACGCATGGTCGATCAGGCTGTAATCGCGCTGGTGAATTCCGATCTCGGCCTAGCGCAGCGTGTCATCAAGGACGACGCCGTACTCGACGAGGCGCAGCGCGAAATCGACGACAAGGCGATCCTCATCATTGCGCGTCGCCAGCCCATGGCGACCGATCTGCGCGAAATCATCGGTGCGATCCGTATTTCGGCCGATCTTGAGCGCGTCGGCGATCTTGGCAAAAACGTCGCCAAACGGGTCAGCGCCATTTCCGAGGCGCGCCAGCCCGAAAGCCTGTTTCGCGGGCTGGAAGCGCTGGCCGAACTTGCGCTGACGCAGTTGAAGGAAGTGCTCGACGTCTACGCTTCGCGAAGCGTCGAGAAGATCGGCTTCGTGCGCGACCGCGACGAGCAGATCGACGCGATGTACACGTCGCTGTTCCGCGAACTTCTGACCTACATGATGGAAGACCCGCGTAACATCACGCCCTGCACGCATCTGCTTTTCTGCGCGAAAAACATCGAGCGTATCGGCGATCATGCGACCAATATCGCCGAAACCATCTACTACGTCGTCACCGGTTCGCTGCTTCCGGCCGAACGGCCAAAGGAAGACACGACCCATACCGTGACGCTGGAGCGCTCGACCGCGTAGCTTGAAATTCCGCTGAGCGTTTAAATACGCTCGACGGCTCGCTGCGTCTGAATTATCTATAAAATATGACGCCACCCAAAGATGACACGCTGGCCGTGCGGATCAGCAAGACGCTGGCCGAGCGCATAATATCGGGAACTCTCGAGGCTGGAGCGAGACTCCGGCAGGACCATATTGCCGTTGAATTCGATGCGAGCCATGTGCCTGTGCGCGAAGCGTTCAGGCTTTTGGAAGCGCAAGGGCTGGTCGTCAGCGAACCGCGCCGTGGCGTTCGTGTTGCCGGGTTCAGTCTGGACGAGGTCAAGGAAGTTGCGGAAATGCGCGCCGCCCTTGAAGTTCTGGCGCTGCGTCATGCCGCGCCGCACCTGACATCCGCGATCCTCGACCGCGCGGAAGATGCAACAAAGGCAGGCGATAAGGCCGGCGACGTGCAGGCGTGGGAAGATGCAAACAGGGCATTCCACCGCATTTTGCTGACGCCCTGCGCCATGCCGCGTCTGCTGAAAGCGATCGATGATCTGCAAGCCGCCAGCGCACGCTTTCTGTTCTCCGGCTGGCGCGCCGAATGGGAAGCCCCGACCGACAGGGACCACCGCGCTATTCTCGGCGCCTTGCGGGCAGGCCAGATCGAACTGGCAGCTTCCGTTCTGTCCCGGCACGTTCAATGGATTGGCAACAAGCCCGGAAAACCGACCCAGTCTTTTTCAAGGCGATAGATTCAGGCTCATTGGTCAGGGTCGCTTTTCATCCCGAAGCAAGGCCGCATCCGTTTTTTGAGGGGCTAAATAGTGCGTCCTTCGAGGCTCGCGTTGCTCGCACCTCAGGATGAGGGAGGTAGGTGCAACTTCAGCATGAGGGAGGTAGCAACATTCAGTTGCCAACCTTCGAAGTCACGCATTTTAGAACCAGCCTCCCTCATCTTGAGGTGCGAGCAAAGCGAGCCTCGAAAGACGCACCCCACCTCCCTCATGCTGAGCATGTCGAAGCATGCACCCGAATCCCCCTCTCAAACGGCATCGAAAACAAGCCCTCTTGCGCTCTTTGAATATTTGTGGATTCTTTTAGCGATAGAATCGTAAAATTATCTATAATTTAGGAGAGACGAGTGTCCAACGCTACTGCATCCATTACTGCCCGTCCGTTCAGCCCGCTTAATCTGCAAAACCGCTCCGTCGGATGGCAGATTGCTGCTGTTGTCGGCGGCACCGCATTTCTGGCCGCATCATCCTATATCGAAGTGCCGATGGTGCCGGTGCCGGTCACGATGCAGACCTTCGCAGTGCTTCTGATCGGCGCGCTTTATGGATGGCGGCTTGGCGGTATTACGATCGTCGCTTGGCTCACCGAAGCTGCAATGGGAATGCCGGTTCTGTCTGGCGGGGCTGCCGGGTTGCATCATTTTGCAGGCCCGACCGCCGGTTATCTTTTCTCGTTCCCGCTTATGGCCGTGCTTATGGGCTGGCTGGCCGAACGCGGATGGAGCGGCAATCGGACTGGGTTGGCTTTCCTCGGCATGCTGCTCGGAAACGCGCTCGGCCTCGCTCTTGGAGCCGCATGGCTGGCGACGCTTATCGGCGCGGAGCAGGCGATTGCCTTTGGTGTCACGCCATTTCTTGTCGGCGCGGTTTTGAAGTCGGCTTTGGGCGCTGCCGTCCTGAAAGTGCTTGTGCGAGGCAAGGCGCGTTCCGGCGAATGACCATCAGGCTACGTGCGCACCATCTTCTTTGCGCGCTGACCTATATCGGAAAAGGCTATAGCCCTGCATTCGTCGTCAATTACGACGCGATCGCAGGGCGGCTTTCGCAAGGCGAACATGTTCTGATTGTCAAAGGCCCGGATGATATTTGCACGCCACTGCTGGCCGACGCCGAAGCGCATTGCAGGCGCGACAGCGTGCATAAGCGGGATAATCTGGCGGCGCGCGATCTCGGCGAATTGCTGGGCGAGGCGATCTATATCGGCAAGGTGCTCAGACTGGATGCGGCGCTGCTTGCCAGAATGCGTCTGGCTTTCCGCGCCGGTCGCATCCGGGAAGCCTGTGCCGGATGCGAGTGGGTCGAGTTGTGCAGTACGATAGCGGCAAGTGATTATGACGGCGCCAGGGTGCGACCGTCCTGTTAATTGCAGTTACGCCCATAGAGACCGTTTGATAATTCGCCCTGGCGAGTCATATGGCGTGGTTTTCGAGAACCGGAGCGGAGCGTACATAAAGTACGTGAGCACCGGAAGCGCAGAAAACCGCGTCAGATGGCCGGCGGGGTAGAATTTGCAAATGGTCTCTCAGCGGCTGCGACGGCGCTCGGAAGCTGGCTGGAAGGCGAGCTTTGCGTGATAGGTGCAGTAAGGGCCTGCATCGGAGCATTCATTGCCGCAGAAGCTGAAATCTTCCGAAAGCGGGTCGCCATTCGGCCATTTGCAGGTGCGTTCGCTGAGCTGGACGAGCTGCAGGCGGCGCGAGATCGGCACCACGACATTGTCGGATGAACGCACATTCTGGCGAACGATCGGCTCGGCGTCGAACTGTGCCTGAAGGGCCGTTGCGCCGATCGAGCTTGGTGCCGCGCGCGGTGCGGTGCGGGTCGGGCTCTTCGGTGCGACAGTGCCGCCCGTGCTTGGCTTTTTCTGGCGCGCCGGTGCTGCTGTCGTGCGGCCGCGGCCGGACAGTTTCAGGCGGTGCACCTTGCCGATGACGGCATTGCGGCTGACGCCGCCGAGCTGCGCTGCAATCTGGCTTGCGCTTAGCCCTTCGGACCAAAGTTTTTTAAGAAGTTCGACGCGCTCGTCAGTCCAATTCATGAGAGCAGGCTCCTGATGCTGGTGCAGCAATCGGAATCCTTCAACGTCCTGGCAACCGCCAGGCGACACCACATATACAGGGTGATTAGGATCGCCGCACGAAATCTAGTTATTTCTTAGCCGCAAACTACCTTATCGGCTGACTCCATGACAAGAGTCCGGGCAGGTTCGCGAATCTGTTTTTTCGGTTTTCCCCAACTTGCCGACAGTTGGGGGCGTTAAAACGGTTAGACTTGTTGATCGGTCCCGTTAAGTGACCTTTTCGTTGACTTGATGGCCGAAAAACGGAATATGTCGCCCAAGCCGCCGCTTGGGCGGCTTTTTTGATTTTTCCGGTACCGGAGACGCATATAATGAGCGGTTCGGCGCTTTTCGAGACTTTTGCTCGGGCTCCCCTTTCTTTCGAATTTGGGGAGGGAAGCTGGCTTGTGACCGAAGATGGCCAGCGCTACCTCGATTTCGCAGGCGGCATCGCGGTCAATTCCTTGGGCCACAGCCATCCAAAGCTTGTTGCAGCGTTGACTGAGCAGGCCGCGAAGCTCTGGCATGTCTCCAATCTTTACCAGATTCCAGACCAGACACGGCTCGCCGAAAGGCTGGCTGACGCGACATTTGCCGACAAGGTGTTCTTCACCAACTCCGGTGCGGAAGCCATCGAATGCGCGATAAAGACCGCGCGCCGCTATCAATATGTAAGCGGCCACCCGGAGCGTTTCCGCACGATCACTTTCGAGGGCGCATTCCATGGCCGCACGCTGGCGACCATCGCCGCAGGCGGTCAGGCCAAATATCTGGAAGGCTTCGGCCCGAAGGCTGAAGGCTTCGATCAGGTTCCGTTCGACGATATCGACGCGGCCGAAAAGGCGATCACGCCTGAAACGGCGGCGATCATGCTTGAACCCATTCAGGGTGAGGGTGGTATTCGCCAGTTCCCGGCGCAGTCGCTGAAGCGCATTCGCGAGCTTTGCGACAAGCACGGCCTGCTGCTGATTTTCGACGAAGTTCAATGCGGCGTTGGACGTACCGGCAAGCTGTTCGCCTATGAATGGTCGGGTGTGACGCCGGACATCATGGCAATCGCCAAGGGCATCGGCGGCGGCTTCCCGGTCGGCGCATGCCTTGCGACGGACGAGGCCGCTAAAGGCATGACGGCGGGTATTCACGGCACGACCTTCGGCGGAAATCCGCTGGCCATGGCCGTCGGTAACGCCGTTCTCGACGTCGTTCTCGAAGACGGTTTCCTTGAGGAAGTGAACCGGAAGGCACTGCTTCTAAAGCAGGGTCTGGCAGGCATTGCCGATGAATATCCCGCGATTTTCGAGGGAATTCGCGGTTTTGGCCTTCTTCTTGGCCTGAAATGCAAGGTGCCGAACACGGCTCTTTTCGCCGCTCTGCGCGACGAAAAGCTTCTGGCCGTACCGGCGGGTGATAATGTCATCCGCTTGCTTCCGCCGCTTACCTCGACGGATGAGGACATCCGCGAAGCGCTGGACCGCATCGGCGCCGCTGCCGCAAAACTTTCCACCAAGGCGGCGTAGCCTGCGCAGATTGCCCTGTTACCGGGCTGAAAAAGGGACTTTATGACGAACGCCATTCGCCATTTCACCGATCTTTCCACCGTTTCCGCCGACGATCTGCGCGGAATGCTGCGAGACGCTTCGGCCCGCAAAGCCCGTCTCAAGGCCGGCGAGAAAAGCCGTCCGCTGGACGGCAAGGTTCTGGCGATGATTTTCGACAAGCCGTCGACCCGCACCCGCGTTTCCTTCGACGTCGGCATGCGCCAGCTCGGCGGCGAAACGATTATGCTGACCGGCACGGAAATGCAGCTTGGCCGCAGCGAGACGATTGCCGACACCGCCAAGGTTTTGTCGCGCTATGTCGATGCGATCATGATCCGCACGACCTCGCATGAGCGTCTGGTGGAACTGACCGAAAACGCCACCATTCCGGTGATCAACGGCCTGACCGACGATACGCATCCGTGCCAGATCATGGCCGACATCATGACGTTCGAAGAGCATCGCGGCAGCGTTTCGGGCCGCACCTTCGCCTGGGTCGGTGATGGCAACAACGTGCTGCATTCGCTTCTCGAAGCTTCCGCCCGGTTCAGCTTCAACCTGAACATCGCCGTGCCGGATGGCAGCGAGCCGGAGCAAAAGCATGTCGATTGGGCCAAGGCCAATGGCGGCGTGGTGAATTTCTTCGGCTCGGCCGAACAGGCGGTCAGCGATGTCGATTGCATTGTCACCGACACCTGGGTCTCGATGGGTCAGGAGCACCGCGCGCGCGGCCACAATGTTTTCCTGCCCTATCAGGTCAATGCAGATTTGATGAAACACGCGAAATCCGATGCGCTTTTCATGCACTGCCTGCCCGCGCATCGCGGCGAGGAAGTCACCGACGAAGTGATCGACGGGCCGAATTCGGTCGTCTTCGACGAGGCGGAAAATCGTCTCCATGCGCAGAAGGCCGTGCTGGCGTGGAGCCTCGGTGCTTGATCTAGCCGGGCACAATGCCTATCTGCCGGAAATCGAAATTCACATTCGTTTGAACGATTAACCGCGCGCGTTTTTGTTGACGCGTTGCGGGTGAGCGACGCATGCTTGCATAAAATGCCGTTCTAACGAGCTTTTGACAGGAACGATTCTGTGGCTGAAACCGAAAGAAAACTCGGCGAATTTGGCTTTGCCGGCGACGATCATGTGGTGCCCTTCGAGGTAGCCTCGCTCGATGTGCGTGGCCGCACGGTGCAGCTTGGACCGATGATCGACCAGATTCTGGCCCGCCATGACTACCCGGAACCCGTCGCGCAGCTTCTCGCAGAAGCCGCTACCATCACCGTGCTTCTCGGAACGTCGCTCAAATTCGACGGAAAATTCATTCTGCAGACGCGTTCGGACGGTCCGGTCGATCTGCTGGTTGCGGATTTTTCGACGCCGGGTTCGTTGCGCGCCTATGCCCGCTTCAATGCGGACAGGGTCGATGCGGCCGTGCAGGCCAAGGCTGCGACGCCCGCGCAATTGCTTGGCTCCGGCGTGCTGGCGCTGACCATCGATCAGGGGCCGAACACGCAGCCATATCAGGGCATCGTGCAGCTTGACGGCACGTCGCTTGAAGATGCCGCGCGCACTTATTTCAGGCAGTCGGAGCAGATCCCGACGGATGTGCGTCTGTCGGTCGCGAAGCTCGTCCAGCCTTCCGAGAAGGGCAATGTCGAGCAATGGCGCGCTGGCGGCATTCTCGCGCAGTTCCTGCCGCAAGCGCCGGAGCGTCTTCGCGTAGCGGATTTGCCGGGCGGCGATGGCGCGCCTGATGAGGAATACGTTGAAGTCGAGGACAATTCCTGGCGCGAATTGCTGGCGCTTACCTCGACCATCGAGCCCAGCGAACTTATCGACCCGACTGTCGGTGCCGAAAGGCTGCTCTACCGTCTGTTCAACGAGCATGGCGTGCGGGTGTTCGAAGGCGTCGAAGTGGCGGACGAATGCTCCTGCTCACGCGATCGCATCCGCGGCATTCTCGACGGCTTCTCCGCCGAAGAGATCCAGGACAGCGTGGAAGACGGCAAGATTCGCGTAAACTGCGAATTCTGCTCGAAGGAGTATGCGTTTGAGCCTTCGGAGTTTGCCGCGAAGGCGTAAGAGCCTTTCATTTTAGGTTGGGGGGAAAGCGCCCCCCTCTGTCCTGCCGGACATCTCCCCCACGGGTGGGGAGATTAGCCGTCCGCTGTCGATGGCGGCTAACTGGCGACGAAGTTTTGCGAAATCATAGATGAAATCTAATCTCCCCACCTGTGGGGGAGATGTCCGGCAGGACAGAGGGGGGCGCCTCGCGATTCCGTTAAAACAGGAAGCACCCTAACGCTCCGCAATGGCCGTCCCCGCCGCCCAGCCGGACGACCACGCCCACTGAAAATTATATCCGCCGAGCCAACCGGTCACATCCACCACTTCGCCGATGAAGTAGAGCCCATCGACGGTTTTCGCTTCCATCGTGCGCGAGTTCAGACCTGCCGTATCGACACCGCCGAGCGTCACTTCGGCGGTGCGGTATCCTTCCGATCCGATGGGGAACACCTCCCATCCCTGAACAATCGAGGCAATCGCCGCGAGCTTCTTGTCGCTGCACTCGCCCATCGTACCCGCCCAGCCATGCGCTTCGGCCAGATATGTCGCCAGCCGCTTGGGCAGGATTTCGCCGAGCGCGTTTGAGATACTTCGGCGGCCGTTTTCGCGTTTCGATGCGCATAGGGCTCCGAAAATGTCATCCTTGGGCAGAAACGCGATCTTTATCGGCTCTTTCTCGCGCCAATAGGACGAGATTTGCAAAATCGCCGGGCCGGAAAGGCCGCGATGCGTGAATAGCAGGGCCTCGTCGAAAGAGGTCTTGCCGTGCGAGACGCGGACATCTGCTGCGACGCCTGCGATTTCACGAAAGCTTGCCAGAACATCCTCACCGAATGTCAGCGGAACCAGTGCTGCGCGTGTTTCGGTCACAGCCAAATCGAACTGGCCCGCAATCTGGTAGCCAAGCCCCGTCGCGCCCATTTTCGGAATGGATTTGCCGCCGCAGGCGACAACGAAATACCTGCAGCGGATTTTTGCGGCGCCATCGCCGCCAAGCGTCACCGCAAATCCGTCTTCGGCCCGCTCAAGCCCTTCCAGCGTGGTCGCGAGCCGCAATTCGCAACCCGCGCTACGCATTTCGTCTAGCAGCATGGCGATAATGTCCTTGGCGGAATTATCGCAGAAAAGCTGCCCCAGTGTCTTTTCGTGGTAGGCGATGCGGTGTTTTTCGACCAGGGCGATGAAGTCGCGCTGCGTGTAGCGGCCAAGCGCGGATTTCGCAAAATGCGGATTACCTGAGAGAAAATTGCGCGCGCTGGTCCCGATATTCGTGAAATTGCAGCGCCCGCCGCCCGAAATCCGGATTTTCTCGCCGGGCGATTTCGCATGATCGACGATAAGCACACGCCCGCCGCGCGACGCAGCGTGGATCGCGCACATCATTCCCGCAGCACCTGCCCCCAGAACGACAGTGTCGAAAGTCTCAATCCGCATTGAATGTTGGTCCTAAATTCGGGAAGGCTCGCCCCTCATCCGCCTGCCGGCACCTTCTCCCCGCAAGCAGGGAGAAGGACGATGTCCTCAATGTTTCGCTTAGCATGTTGGAGTGAACCGGACGAACAAGATTTGCGCGGCGAACCCGCTTATCCCTTCTCCCCGTTTTTACGGGGAGAAGGTGCCGGCAGGCGGATGAGGGGCCACTGTCCTAATTCACCACGCGTCGCGCGCCGGGCAGATCCAGCGAAAACGCCGGTATCTCGATGTCGAAAACCTCGTCGCGCTCGTTCCGCATCGTGTAGAGCCCGGCCATGATGCCGGATGGCGTCGTGAGCGGGCAGCCGGATGTGTATTGATAGCTGTCGCCGGGGTCGAGTTCGGGCTGTTCGCCAACCACGCCCGCGCCCCGCACCTCTTCGACCGTACCGTTGCCATCCGTGATGCGCCAGTAGCGCGACATGAGCTGCACGGAATCGTTGGACTGATTGTCGATGGTGATCCGGTAGCCCCAGACGAAGCGGTTTTCAGCGGGAGACGACTGCTCTTCGAGATAGAAGGGCTGTACGACGACTGCGATGTTGCGCGTTACTGCGCGGTACATGGGCATGCTCCCGAAGGCTTTTGATAGACCGGGTTGTCCGATCTATCGTAATTCAGCCATCGTAAATCGGAATGTGACTTTCGCGTGATCAACCCGCTGCGCGCAACGCCTTCTCGACGTCCTGCAGCAGATCGTCCACGTCTTCGAGGCCGACCGAAATGCGCAGCGTGCCCGGATCGATGCCGAGCTCTTCGCGAGCCTCGTCGGTCAGGTTCTTATGCGTCGTGGTTGCCGGATGCGTGATCAGGCTTTTTGCATCGCCAAGATTGTTGGAGATTTTCATGATCTCCAGCGCGTTCTGGAATGCGAAGGCCGCTTTCTTTCCGCCCTTCACATTCAGGCAGATCAAAGTCGAGCCGCCGCTCATCTGCTTCCGGACCAGATCGGCCTGCGGATGGTCGGCGCGGCCCGGATAGATCACGCTTGCAACTTCGGAACGCTCGGCCAAAAAGTCGGCGATCTTGCCAGCACTTTCCGTCTGCTGACGAACGCGCAGCGGCAAGGTCTCCAGACCTTTCAACAGCGTCCATGCATTGAAAGGCGAAAGGCTGGGGCCGGTGTGGCGGAAATAATCGTGCAGGTTTTCGTCGATCCATTCCTTGTCGGAAAGGATCACGCCGCCGAGGCAGCGGCCCTGGCCGTCAATGTGCTTGGTGGCGGAATAGACGACGACATGCGCGCCGAGTTCCAGCGGCTTTTGCTGCAAAGGCGTTGCGAAGACATTGTCGACCACGAGCCGTGCGCCGACCGAGCGCGCGAGGCTTGCGACTGCGGCGACATCGACAACTTCAAGCGTCGGGTTGGTCGGGCTTTCGAAGAAGAAAAGCTTGGTGTTCGGGCGGACAGCCTTTTCCCAATTGGCGATGTCCTTGCCATCGACCAGCGTTGCCTCGATGCCGTATTTCGGCGCGAGTGTTTCGACGACCCAACGGCACGAGCCGAACAGCGCGCGCGCTGCAACGATGTGGTCGCCAGCCTTCAGGCCGCACAGAACGGCGGCGGTAACGGCCGCCATGCCGGAGGCGGTGGCGCGGGCGTCTTCCGCGCCTTCCAGGGCGCACATGCGCTTTTCGAACATATCGACGGTCGGGTTGGCGTAGCGCGAATAGATGAAACCGGGCTCTTCGCCCTTGAAGCGCGCTTCGGCAGCTTCGGCGGTTTCATAGACATAGCCTTGCGTGAGAAAAATAGCTTCGGACGTTTCGCCGAAACCGGAGCGCATCGTGCCTGCGTGAACGAGAGCGGTTTGAGGCTTCCAGTTGCGCTTGCTATCTGTCGTCATCGGTCCTGACCTAAATAAAAAAACCGGCCGCGAAAGTCGCACGCCGGTCTGTCAGCGGCCCTTTAGCGATTTGTTTAACGTGGCTGCAAGCCGACCGGCCAAATCACCACGGGATAACGTTTCTTTAGACCCCGACCATGCTTGCGTCAATCTTTGTCATCATTAAACCTTCCGCGACCATCATCGGAGCGAAGTTTTGCGGCAATCAGGAATTCTCCCGGATCAGGACATTGCAGGGCTGTTTCAGTCCGGCGCGCTGGCTGCACCCCGCGCGCTCGATACCGATCAGATCCAGCCCGCCAGCCTCGATCTGAGGCTCGGCGAAAAGGCGTGGCGGGTGCGCGCAAGCTTTCTGCCGGGACCGGGCAGCCTTGTTTCGGAAAAGCTCGACCGGCTGAAACTGCACGAGATCGACCTGACGGCAGGTGCGGTGCTGGAAACAGGCTGCGTCTATATCGTGCCGCTTCTGGAGGGACTTCAGCTTCCAACCAGCATTTCGGCCTCGGCAAATCCGAAAAGCTCGACCGGCCGTCTCGATATTTTCACGCGCGTCATGACCGACTTCGGACAGGAGTTCGACAAGATACCGGCGGGCTACACCGGCCCGCTTTATCTGGAAGTCAGCCCGCGCACATTCCCCATCGTCGTGCGCACCGGCTCGCGTCTTTCGCAGATACGTTTCCGCATCGGCAATGCGCTGCTTGGCGAAAGCGAATTGCAGGATTTGCATACGCAAGACATGCTCGTCGCTTCCGAACAGCCCAATATTTCGGGCGGCGGCATTGCGCTGTCGATCGACCTCAAGGGCGGTGAAAACGGCCTGATCGGTTATCGTGGCAAGCACCATACGAGCCTTGTCGATGTCGATGTGCGGGCCGCGCACGATCTGCACGAATTCTGGGAACCGCTCTACAATCGCGGCAGCGGTGAACTGATCCTCGATCCCGATGAATTCTACATTCTCGTTTCGCGCGAAGCGGTGCATGTGCCGCCATTATTTGCAGCGGAAATGACGCCCTTCGATCCGCTGGTCGGCGAATTCCGCGTTCACTATGCGGGTTTCTTCGACCCCGGCTTTGGCCACACGGCGGCAGGCGGCACGGGCAGCCGCGCAGTGCTGGAAGTGCGCAGCCATGAGGTGCCGTTCATTCTGGAACACGGCCAGATCGTCGGACGACTGGTCTATGAGCACATGCTGTCGCGACCGAAGGCGCTTTACGGGCTGGATCTCGGCTCGAACTATCAGGCACAGGGCCTGAAACTGTCGAAGCATTTTCGGGCTTAGAACTTATTTTTAAATAGAAACGTTGGCGGGACAGCACCCCCCTCTGCCCTGCCGGGCATCTCCCCCTCAAGGGTGGAGATTACCCCGTCATCAACGCACGGTACGAATTGCTGACGTTGCAGAATGAAGGTGGAGGATCGTGTCAGCCAATCTCCACCCTTGAGGGGGAGATGGCCGGCAGGCCAGAGGGGGGTGCCTCGCGATTCCATCGAAACAGGAATTATTCTAGAAACGGCTGGAGCGGGTAGCGGGAATCGAACCCGCGCGATCAGCTTGGGAAGCTGACAAGCTACCATTACATCATACCCGCACAGACGATCATTTATCACGCGCGGCGCGAGCGTCGCAATGGAAATTCAGATGCGCTCCGCTTGATGCGAGCGGCTGCTTTGCGTATGTGCAGGGGCGCATTATTAAACTTGGAGAATGCCATGTCCGGACTGACGCGTTTTCTGGGAGACACCCCGCTCAGGGTCTTGCTCAAGCTGGTCGTCGTCTCGTTTCTGGTCGGTATCGTCATGAATACGTTCGGCTGGTATCCGATGGACGTTCTGCACGGCGTTCGCGATTTCATCCTGCGCATCTGGAATATGGGCTTCGCAGCGCTTGGCCGCTTCGGCGACTATTTCGTGATCGGTGCGGTGATCGTCGTCCCGGCCTTCATCCTGCTCAGGCTTTTCAGCTACCGCCGCTGACCGGTCCGGCATAGCGGTCGGCGATTTCGAACAGGATCGCATGGCGCGCGGCAAGCGTCGGCAGGTCGTTGGAATAGCCGCCGCCGAGCACACCGCAAACCGGTACGCCGCGACCGCGAAAATGCCCGATCACCAGATCGTCGCGTTTTCTCAAACCCTCATCCGTCATGGCCAGCCGTCCAAGGCGGTCGTCGCGATGGGGATCGACGCCTGCATTGTAGAACACGAAGTCCCATTTCCCCTGATGCGAAATCGTATGAAGTGCCGTGTCGAGCCGTGACAGATAGGCTTCGTCGTCCGTCTGGTCGGCCAGAGCAATATCTAGATCAGACGCGATCTTGCGCACCGGATAATTCCTTTCCGCATGCATGGAAAAGGTGAAAACCCGGTCGTGCTTTGCCAGAATATCGGCCGTTCCATCGCCTTGATGGACGTCGAGATCGACAATCAGGATTTTCTTCGCCAGTTTTTCCGAAATCAGCACCAGTGCTGCGACCGCAACGTCGTTGAAGGTGCAAAAGCCTGCGCCATGCGCGCGCTTGGCGTGATGGCTGCCGCCAGCCGTGTTGCAGGCAAGGCCATGTTCCAGCGCCAGCCGTGCGGCGAGGATCGTTCCGCCAGCGGCGAGCAGTGCGCGGCGCGAGACGCGCTCATTGATCGGAAAGCCGATCTCGCGTTCGATTTTTTCCGGCACCTTGCAGGAAATAACCTGCTCGACATAGGCGGGCTCATGGGCGAATTCGAGCCATTCAGAACGTGCGGGCGCAGGCACATGCAGGAAGCCGGGATGGACCAGCGCCAATTCGTGCAGCCGCTCCATAAGCATCGAATATTTGCCCATTGGAAATCTATGCGCCACAGGGAAGGCGGCGTCGTAGTCCGGGTGATGAACGATGTGAAGCGGCATTAGAACAGGGAGAAGATCATCATGCCAGCGAAGGCTATGAGCAGCACGATGTAAAACGGGCGGAAGAGATAGAAACGCTGCCAATTCGTGAGGCCGAGAGCATTGATATAAACGCGCTCATCAAGCTTCACATTGTCCATGCCGCTATCGACGGAAAAATCACCTCCATTATTCTTATAAAATCGGTATTCCCTGACCTGCGCGATAATCTGGTGAGCGGCTAGAAGGCCGACCGCCACGAACGCTGCTGAAAAAAGCAAGATTTCCAATAATAGCATAACGGGAAAACTCCTCTTTAATCCGTAGGACAGGGAAAAATAGCGGCCAGTCCTTCAATCACCAATGTCGATGCTCTCTCTTTGAGGCGCTCTGGCGTGACGATCCGAAGATGGGTGTATACGCGGTCTGCAAGCTCATGAGGGAGAACCGATCCGGCCCCACACCACCCCGTCCCGCTGGTAGCATCCGCCACCCCAGCTATATAAGCACCACCGCGAGCGCCCGACTTGATACGGCCAGCCTCGCTCCGTAGAGCGCCATCATCGGACTTTCCTTCGAGCGCCTTGATCAGCTCCGTCCCGCTGATTATCCAGTCGCGGGCCTCATCGTTGCCAGATTCTGCCGACGCAACATTGATAGCCAAACCTATCGACAGTATCGCCGCCGGAAAAATTGCCCGAAATTGGTACGCTGCTGTCATCTTCCGCTCCGTTGATCAGGCTGCCACCGGCGCTACTCGAACGCAGGCGGTTGCTCGACATGGCTGACCCAATGCACCCTGGAACGCGCAACATCAGATCGTGTATCGCTTATAGGCTTCGCGCAGGAATTGCTTGCCTTTCTCGGTCAGGTGCGATGCGTCAACGAATGCGGAAAACGAGCCGGCCTGATCCCGCATATTGCCGAGTTGGTCGATCATCTCTTTGCTCCCGAACACGACATGAAAACGCTCGCCAGCGGGCAGCCACACACAAAGCGGACCAAATGAGAACTCCAGGATGACGTCCTCATGGAAAACTTGAAAAAGATCGTCCCATGCGCGAACCGGTTCGATGCTGGTGGTTTTCTCCGGCCGCTTGCCGAACTCGGCATGGAAGATACTGACGGACCTTCCGGGGGAGCCAGCAATCCCTGCCAGGACAAGGAACGCGGCCCTGTCGAGAACATCAGGCAATATCTGAGCTTTGAACCCACGCGCCAGAAGGAATGCAGGGCGCAGAAGGCGCTTTTCATCGAGCGCGTCATCAAAAAGCGTAGCCAATGTATTGCACCATACATTCTTGACAGGGTTTGTCGCACAACTTCCGCAGACCGTCCCAAAACCCTTGAGCCGATTCCTGATGTGGTTGGTGCATGGTAAGCCAAGCTCATAACCATCTGCCCGAAGAGTTTTGGGACGGTCTGCCTGATTAACGCACCGCGGCGCTTCGGCCAATTAACTTTGTATAGTCCGATCGGCCCAGCGATCGAGATGCAGGTCGCGGAATTCGGAGATTGAAGCAAGACCACTCTGATCGACAAGTTTGCTCAGATCCGAAACGATCCTGCCCGGCAATGCCGGTCCGCCATATATCAGGCTCGTATAGAGCTGGACCAGATCGGCACCGGCGCGCATTTTTTCGAGCACTGTTTCTGCCGAATCCACGCCGCCAACGCCGATAATCGCGACTTTCGGCCCAAGCAATTTGCGCATTTTCGCCAAAACGATGGTCGAGCGCTCGAAAAGCGGTTTGCCGGAAAGCCCGCCCGTTTCGCCGGTATGCGTAGCACTGCGCAATCCGGTGCGGGAAATGGTTGTATTTGAAACTATCACCCCGTCGACGCCCTTTTCCAGAACCTCGGCGGCGATGTCTTCCAGTTCGGCCTCGACGAGATCGGGCGCGATTTTCAGGAAAACCGGCACGTTGACCCCGGTTTGCGCACGCGCTGCGAGGCTGCGCGAAAGAAGTTCGGCAAGGCTTTCGCGCGCCTGCATCGTGCGCAGGCCGGGCGTGTTGGGCGACGAGATGTTGATCGTCAGATAGGAGGCGTATTTTGCGAAGCGGCTGACGCCTGCCTCGTAATCCGCGATGCGATCAGTGCTGTCCTTGTTCGCGCCGACATTGACGCCGACGATGCCGCTGCGGCCCTTGCGTGCCTCAAGGCGTTGTTCGCAGGCAGCGTGTCCTTCATTGTTGAAGCCAAGCCGGTTGATAACGGCATCGTCTTCGACAAGCCGGAAAATACGCGGCTTCGGGTTGCCCGGCTGCGCGAGCGGCGTGACCGTGCCGATTTCGGTAAAGCCGAAACCGAGCTTCAAGAGCGCATCCGGCACTTCGCCATTCTTGTCGTAGCCTGCGGCCATACCGAGCGGGTTCTGAAAATTCAGCCCGCAAAGCTGAACGTTTAGACGCGCATCCTGAGATGCGCGATGAAAGCCGACCGGCGCACCGCAACGCAGTGCCGCAATCGACATGCCATGCGCGGTTTCAGGATCGAGGGTGAAAAGCGCCTTGCGCCCGATACGCTCGAAAAAATTCATGCGGCCTCCAGCAGCGGGAGTTCATGTTTGCCCGAAGGCCCGACGGGTAGGGGCTTTACCCATTTCACCGCCGCGAGATCGAGCGGCGCATAAAGATGCGGGAAAAGCGCACCGCCGCGCGACGGCTCGTATTTCAGCGCTTCGCCAAGCTTTGCCGTATCGATGGCCACGAGCAGCAGACCGGCCTGACCGGCGAAATGCTTTGCTGCCGTTTCGGCAACCTGATCGGCAGTCGAAAAATGAATATAACCATCAGCCAGATCGACCGGCGCGCCCGTAAATTTTCCGGACTTTTCCGCCTCGCGCCAAAGCGCCTCAGGACTTATCTTGTAAATCGTGGAATGCATGATTGCGGTATAGGCGCAAAGCCTTGTGCGGAAAAGAGCAGTGCCGCAAATCGCACAGCCCTTTGCAATTCAAACTTCTGGCACAAATATCAGGCATCATGGTCTTCAAGTTCAAATCATGGAGGGTTTACCATGCGCTATTCCCGGATCGCCGCCTCTTCGGTTCTCATTCTCGGGCTGACGGGAATTGCAAATGCACAGGGGCCCGAGCGCTATCGGCTCGAAAAGACCGACAACGGCTATGTGCGCATGGACACGAAAACCGGCGCGATGTCGATTTGCGAGGAGCGTTCCGGCCAGCTTGTTTGCAAGCTCGCAGCCGATGAGCGGGTCGCCATGCAGGACGAGATCGAGCGGCTTCAATCCAGTCTGAAATCCGTCGAGGAGCGGGTTACGAAGCTTGAAGGCTCGTTGCCTGCCCGGATTGATTCTGCTTTGCCGACTGAGGAGGACTTCGAAAAATCGCTCGGCTATATGGAGCGCTTCTTCCGCCGCTTCATGGGCATCGCCAAGGATATGGAAAATGAGGACCAAAATCCTCCGCCCGTGGCACCCAATTCGGATAAAACATAACGGATTGAGGGGAAAACACGCAACTTAATGCCTCTTTTGCAGGAATGCAGGCTTTGCGCTTGAAAAGCCCGTGCTTGACCGCATAATTGCGCGAAAGTTCGGGCGGGCTCTAATGCCGCGCCCCGAAACTGAGGGAGGGGTATTTGGCGTCTGGCCACAAATTCGTGATCGCCGACGACCATCCGCTTTTTCGTGGCGCGCTGAAGCAGGCGCTCGATGGCATTGCAGGTGGCACGACAATTCTCGAAGCGGGCGATTTCGAAAGCACGAAGGCCCTCGTTGGCGCGAACAGCGACATCGACCTCCTGCTTCTCGATCTTTCCATGCCGGGTGCGAGCGGCCTTTCGGGGCTGGTTTCGCTGCGGGGCATCGATGCGTCGCTGCCGATGATCGTCGTTTCCGCACATGACGATGTCCAGACGATAAGACGCGCGCTGGAACTCGGCGCGTCCGGCTTCATCTCGAAATCCGCCAGCATGGAACACATCAGGGATGCCGTCGAAACCGTGCTTGCCGGTGGTATTACTGCGCCGGTCGGCATGGATCTGGGCACCGAAAACGACCCTGAGATTTCCGACCTCATCAAACGGCTTCAATCGCTGACGCCGCAGCAGACTCGCGTTCTGGGCATGATCGCGGAAGGTCTTCTGAACAAGCAGATCGCCTATGATCTCGGTGTCTCCGAAGCCACCATCAAGGCGCATGTGTCGGCCGTGCTGCAAAAGCTCGGCGTGGACAGCCGCACGCAGGCGGTCATTCTTCTGGCCAAGATTGGCAACGAGCCGCTGTCGGCTGGCTAGAGTCTTTCATAGAAAAGCTGGCGGGACAGCGCGCCCCTCTGTCCTGCCGGACATCTCCCCCACAGGTGGGGAGATTGGCTGACACAACCCTCCGCCTCTTCATTCTGCAACGTCAGTGATTGGCGCCGCGCGTTCATGAAGGGATAATCTCCCCACCCGTGGGGGAGATGTCCGGCAGGACAGAGGGGGCGCCTCGCGATTCCGTCAAAAAAGAACCGCTCTGACTATTCCGCGGCAGGCGCCATGCGCTGCATCCGCGTCATGATCGAGCGGAGGATGGCGGGCTTCACCGGCTTGTTCGTGACCGGCACATCGATCAGCGTGGCAGCCGCGCGCACTTCCGTCGTGCGGTCGGCGGTAATCAGCACCGCAGGCAGATGATCGCCATGCAATTCGCGAACCGCGGTGATTGCATCGAGGCCGGTTTCGCCGTCCAGATGGTAGTCGGCCAGAATGATGTCGGGGCGGCTCGAATGGTTGCCGTTGCTCTGAATATAGGCTGCCGAGCCGGTATAGGTTTTCACTGTGCAGCCCCAGCCTTCGAGCAGCAGGCGCATGCCTTCCAGAATGCGCGTGTCATTGTCGATGCAGGCGACGTTCATGCCGCTGAGCGCGCGAAGGCCCGGAATTGCGGTCTTCAAATCTTCAACGAGTTGCGGCTGGATCGCGGGTCTGTGCGCAAGAAGCACGGAAAAGCGCGTGCCATTGCCGCGCCCGGAATCGATCTGGATTTCAAGTCGCAGAACGCGGGCGATGCGATCGACGATCGACAGGCCGAGGCCAAGCCCTTGCGCCTCGCGCGCACCTTCGTCCAGCCGCAGGAATTCGGTGAAGACGGTGTTCAGCTTGTCGGTCGGAATGCCGATGCCGGTGTCGAATATCTGTATTTCCGCCAGATCGCCGCGACGGCGCACACCGACAAGAACGCGGCCTGTCCGCGTGTATTTTATCGCGTTTGAAACGAGATTCTGGATGAGGCGGCGCAGCAGATTGCGGTCCGTCTCGACGGTCAGCGACGAAGGTACGATGATGAGTTCCAGCTTCTTTTCCGCCGCCAGAGGCTGAAAATCGGTGGCGATCTGGCGAAGCAGACTGTCGAGCCGGAAAACGCTGGGCGAGGGTTTCATCGCGCCCGCATCGAGACGGGAAATGTCGAGCACGGCGCCAAGGATCGTCTCGACCGATTCCAATGAAGATTCGATATTTTCGGCTGCCTCGCCAGCCATGCCGCCCGGCATTTTCTCGATCAGCGACGAGCAATAGAGTCGCGCCGCGTTCAGCGGCTGGAGGATGTCGTGACCGGCAGCGGCCAGAAAGCGCGTCTTGCCGAGATTGGCTTCCTCGGCCAGCATCTGCGCCATCGCCAGCTCTTCATTGACGAGGGTCAGTTCGGCGGTACGGCTGCGCACGCGCTGTTCCAGCGATTCATTGGCGCGCTTCAGCGCGAGATCGGCTTCGACGCGCGCCGAAATATCCGCATAGGTGGCGACGATGCCGCCATCCGGCATCGAGTTGGAGCGCAATTCGAGAATACGACCACTGGTCAGAAGCTCCATCTGCCAGGCCTCGCCGAAATTCGCCATGCGATTCAGCGTGGTCATATGGGTTTCGCTGGAAATGTCGCCGCGCGCTTCGAGATAGGACAGGATCTGATCGAGCGAAACGCCGACCTGTCCCATTGAATCCGGCAATTCGAAAAGCATCCGGTACTGCCTGTTCCAGCAGGTCAGGCGGAAATCCCGGTCGAAAACCGTAATGCCCTGTTCCATCTGGTCGAGCGCGATCTGCAACAGATCGCGATTGTGCTGCAGCGCTTCGGTTGCGTCGTCGAGAAGCCGGAATGCATCTTTCGAGGCGCTGTCATGGCGCTGGAATAGCAGGGAAAGCACGAGCCGCGCCGAGGACGAGCCGACGGCGCTGGCCAGAAGTTGCTCGGAAAAGCGGATGACATCCATGCTGGCCTGCTCTGTGCCGACCAGCGCCAGATTGTTTTCGGTCTCAAAAGTCTGGAAGGAGCGCTCGGTGCGCTCGACGCCGAGATAGCGCGAGATCGTGTCTTTCAGATCGTTGACGGTGATAGCTGTGCGGAAGCGCTTGAGACTCGGCATCGGGCTTGCGTCGCGCGGCACGAAAATCGCCGCCTGAATGCGCTCCAGCGGCTTTGCGGCGCGCGACAGTGAGCCGAAAATATAAAACAGCATGTTCATGGAGAGACTCCACAAAACGCCGTGGTTGAGCGGTTCGCCGATCGTGCCGAACAGCGCCTGCGGTATCAGCGCGCTTATGCCGAACGGGCCTTCGGTTACGAATTGCGTGCCGGGCGGAACCAGTGAGGGGATGAGCAGCGTGTAAGCCCAGACCAGAATGCCCGCCGTCATGCCAAGTGCGGCACCGCGCGCATTCGCGCCGCGCCAGATAAGCCCGCCGATGAAGGCCGGGGCGAACTGCGCGATTGCCGCAAAGGACATCAGGCCGATGGCTGACAGCCGCGCATTGTTGGTGCTTTCGCGGTAGTAGAGAAACGCCGCGAACAGGATAATGAAGATCGACGCGCGGCGGACATTGAGGATCAGCGTCGACCAATCTTCGTCTTTTGAGGCGCGATTGCGCAGAAGACGCCGCACGAAAAGCGGAATGACCAGATCGTTGGAAATCATGATCGACAGTGCCACGCTGGCAACGATGACCATTGCCGTTGCCGCCGAAAGCCCGCCGATGAAGGCGGCCATTGCAAGCAGATCCTGCCCGTTCAGCAGCGGAAGCGAAAGCACGTAGAGATCGCTGCTCGTCCGGTCGCCGACCTGCACCAGCCCGGCAAAGGCGATGGGCAGCACGAACAGATTGATCGCGACGAGATAGAGCGGAAACACCCATGTCGCGGTGCGCAATTCGCTTTCGTGGCGGTTTTCGACGATCAGTACGTAGAACTGGCGCGGCAGCATGATGATCGCAAAACCGCTGATGACGGTCAGAACCAGCCATGTACCAAGCGATGTCTGGCCCTGCATCGCCGCCTGCACCTGCGGATTGGCAGCAAGCGTATCGACCATCTCGCCAAACCCGCCGAACAGGAAAAACGTCACCGCGAGGCCGACCGCGAGAAACGCCGCAAGCTTGACGATGGATTCGATGGCGACCGCCAGAACCAGCCCGTCCTGATGCTCCGTAGCATCGGCGTGGCGCGTACCGAACAAGACGGCAAACAGCGCCAGAAGCATCGCCACGACCAGTGAAATGTCGCTGACGAAAGGATCGAAGGAAAGCGGTGAGCCGCTGTAATGTTCGACCATCAGGCTGACCGACCCGGAAATCGCCCTTAGCTGCAAGGCGATATAGGGGACCGCGCCGACTGTCGCGATGAGCGTCGCGATGGAAGCGACCGCAAAGCTCTTGCCGTAGCGCGCGCCGAGAAAATCGGCGATGGAGGTGATCTTTTCGGCCTTGGCGAGTTTCACGATGCGACGAAGCAGCGGAAAGCAGAACAGGAAGACCAGAACCGGGCCAATATAAATACCGAGGAATTCGGGCCCGCGCTCTGCTGCCAGCCCGACCGAGCCGAAGAATGTCCAGGACGTACAATAGATCGCCAGGCTGAACGCGTAGATATAGGGCCTGGGCCGTGCCGCATCTCCGCGCGCGCTGACACGGTCGCCGATGCTTGCAATGGCAAACAGCAGCGTCACATAGGCGACGGCTATGAAGACGATAAAAAGACCCTGCACCCGGCGTTCATCCCTCCCTGCGTGCGAAAAATGCAATCACAGCTTGGACGCCATGTCTATGATCCGAAGGTAATAGCAGTTCGTAACGCGATGTTTTCCCGTTTTGATTGCGCGACTTTTTGATATGGTGAGTCGAGGCAGGCTGAATATTCGGCCTGACGGGGGACGATCATCAGAAGGAGAGGGTCTTTCTATGCTTAAAGAGTTTCAGGAATTTATCTCCAGAGGCAACGTCATGGACCTTGCCGTCGGCGTCATTATCGGCGCGGCGTTCGGCAAGATCGTCGACTCGCTGGTCAACGACATCATGATGCCAATCGTCGGCGCGATTTTCGGCGGATTGGACTTCAACAACTACTTTTTTGCGCTGTCTTCGACGGTTACGGCAACGTCGCTGGCGGAAGCGAAGACGCAGGGCGCGGTGCTCGCTTACGGCAGCTTCATCACCGTGGCGATCAACTTCGTGATCCTCGCCTGGATCATCTTCCTGATGGTCAAGGGCGTGAACACCATGCGCCGCCGCCTGATCGCTCAGAAACCTGTCGAGCCTTCCGCGCCTCCGGCAGATGTCGCACTTTTGACGGAAATCCGCGATCTTCTCGCAAAGCGCTAAAAGCGGATGCAAACACTGCAAGACCCGGCTGTTTCGGTCGGGTTTTGCCATTTTTGGGTGGGATTTAAATGACTTTGTTTGAAAATTTGCGCTTTGAGGCGCGTCTTGCGCCGGAAAGCGGCATCGTTGCGGTGGCAAATTACGGCCGCAACCGTGAAGGCCTGATCCCGCTCTGGGCGGGCGAGGGCGATCTTCCGACCCCGGATTTCATTGCAGATGCCGCCTCGCGGGCGCTGGCTGGCGGCGAAACCTTCTACACCTATCAGCGCGGCATCCCCGATCTTCGCGATGCACTCGCGCGCTATCATCAACGTCATTTCGGCAAGAGTTTTTCGGCCGAAGAATTCATCGTGACGGGTGGCGGCATGCAGGCTATCCAGCTTGCGCTTCAGGCGACTGCGGGTGCCGGCAGCGAAGTCATCTATTTCTCGCCAGCCTGGCCGAATTTCGCGGGCGCAGCAGGCATTGCAGGCACAAAGCCCATTGCCGTCGAATTGGACCAATCCGACAATGGCTGGACGCTCGACGTCGAAAAGGTCGAGGCTGCGATTACGGAAAATACGCGTGCGATCTTCGTGAACACGCCGTCCAATCCGACCGGCTGGACCGCCGACCGCGAAACGCTGCAGGGTCTGCTCGACCTGGCGCGCCGCAAGAATCTCTGGATCGTGGCCGATGAGATTTATTCGCTGTTCTACTACGATGCCGGGCGCGCGCCGTCCTTCATCGACATTATGGAAGACGAGGATCGCATCATCTTCGTGAATACGTTTTCCAAGAATTGGGCAATGACGGGCTGGCGCATCGGCTGGCTGAAAGTACATCCGTCGCTGCAGCAGACATTTGAGAATCTGGTGCAATATTCCACATCGGGTGTGGCGCAGTTCATGCAGCGCGGGGCGATAGCTGCGTTGGATCACGGCGAGGAATTTCTCGTTTCGCAGATCGAGCGGGCCAGACAGGCGCGCGACATAATCTGCGGCGCTTTGGCGGATACCGGCCGCGCGCAATTCAGCGTGCCGCAGGGCGCATTCTATCTGTTTTTCTCGGTGGACGGCGTGAAGGATTCCCGGAAGGCAGCATTCGAGATCGTTGATAAAGCGAATGTGGGATTGGCGCCGGGAACGGCATTTGGCAAAGGCGGCGAGGCCTATTTCAGGCTGTGCTTCCATCGCAGGCTGGATCAGATCGAGGAAGCGGCGGGCAGGCTTGCGGAGTGGGCGAGTAGGGTGTGATTGGGTTAGGCAGCGCTCCGTCCAACACCCCTCTCTGTCCTGCCGGACATCTCTCCCACAAGGGGAGAGATTAGACTTCAGGTCGATTTTCGCTGATCATCGTCATCCATCCGCCAACGATAGCGGCCAGCTATTCTCTCCCCTTGTGGGAGAGATGTCCGGCAGGACAGAGAGGGGTGCTGGACGGAACGCTACCGTGAAAGGCTAGCTCACCCGCCCGACTTAGGCACCAGCAACGGAATAATACGATCCGTTTTCGCAACCGCCGGTTTGCCGGTCGTGTTGTAGGGAATGCCAAGCGCATCCCATGTTTCCACCAGCGCTTCGCGCAGCGTTTCGATCAGCGCGTCATCATGGAAAGGCGTCGGCGTGATGCGCAGACGCTCCGTGCCGCGCGGCACGGTCGGGTAGTTGATCGGCTGGATGTAGATGCCGTGAACACCGAGCAGGCGGTCGCTGGCCATTTTGCAAAGCTCGGGATCGCCGACCAGAACCGGCACGATATGCGTCTCGGACGGCATGACCGGAAGCCCTGCCGACGAAAGCACGTCCTTGGTGCGCGCTGCCTGGCTCTGCTGCGCGTCGCGTTCGCTCTGCGAGGTCTTCAAATGACGGATCGAGGCAGTTGCAGCGGCAGCGATTGCCGGTGGCAGGGCAGTCGTGAAGATGAAGCCCGGCGCGTAGGAGCGCACGGCGTCGATGATCGTGGATGAGCCGGTGATATAGCCGCCCAGCGTGCCATACGCCTTGGCAAGCGTGCCTTCGATGATGTCGATGCGGTCTGCCAGGCCTTCGCGCTCGGTGATGCCGCCGCCGCGCGGGCCGTACATGCCGACAGCGTGGACCTCGTCGATATAGGTCATTGCGTTGTATTTGTCGGCCAGATCGGCGATTTGCCTGATCGGCGCGATGTCGCCATCCATCGAATAGACGCTTTCGAAGACGATCAGCTTGGCGCGTTCGCGGCCTGCCTGCTGCAGCAGGCTTTCAAGATGGGCGACGTCATTGTGCCGGAAAATCTTCTTTTCCGCGCCGGAGCGGCGCACGCCCTCGATCATCGAGGAATGGTTGAGCTCGTCGGAAAGAATGAGGCAGTTCGGCAGAAGCTTGGCGATGGTCGAGATAGAAGCTTCGTTGGAAACGAAACCGGAGGTGAAGACCAGTCCCGATTCCTTGCCGTGCAGATCGGCCAGTTCCTGCTCTAGTTGAACGAGCGGATTGCTGGTGCCGGAAATGTTGCGCGTGCCGCCAGCACCGGAGCCCATGCGGCCTGCGGCCTCCGTCATCGCGCCGATGACATCGGGGTGCTGGCCCATGCCGAGATAATCATTGGAGCACCAGACGGTGATTTCCTCTGCGCGGCCTTCCGATCTCCAGATGGCGCGCGGAAAGGAACCGACAATTCGCTCCAGATCAGCGAAAACTCGGTAGCGGCGTTCGGCGTGGACCTGTTCAACGGCCTCTTCGAAGAAACGCTGGTAGTTCATTCTTACTTATATCCCGATTTTGGCCGGATAATAATAAGTGACCCTTTGTGCGTCTATGCCCCCCCGACGGTCAAAATGCCACGCCTCTTGGAGGAGCGACAGCCCCCGAATGCGGGGTAAACATTGAAATATACGGCCATATCTTTTGATAGCTCGGATTCTTCGTATTTTCTCAATAGTGTTTCAAAAAGCCAAGAGTGCAAACACGAAAGGTTTCCAATGACGGTTCTTGTAACGGGCGGCGCGGGCTATATCGGCAGCCACATGGTCTGGGAATTGCTCGATCAGGGCGAAAGTGTCGTGGTGCTCGACCGGCTGTCCACCGGTTTCGAATGGGCAGTGGCACCGGAGGCCAAGCTGATCGTTGGCGACGTGGCGGACAATGAGCAAGTCTCTGCGATCATTCGCGAGCACTCCGTCAACGCGATCATTCATTTCGCAGGCTCCATCGTCGTGCCGGAATCGGTTTCCGATCCGCTCGGCTATTATGAGAACAACACCTGCAAGAGCCGCGCGCTGATCGAGACGGCCATTCGCGAAAAAGTTCCGAACTTCATCTTTTCCTCGACTGCCGCGGTTTATGGCGCGGCGGGCCTTGAGCCGGTGCGCGAGGATGCGCGGCTGGCACCCGAATCGCCATACGGCCTTTCCAAGCTGATGACGGAATGGATGCTGCGCGATGCGGCCATTGCGCATCCCGATTTCCGCTACACGGCGCTGCGTTATTTCAACGTGGCGGGCGCCGACCCGAAAGGTCGCACCGGCCAATCCACGCCGGGCGCGACGCATCTGATCAAGGTCGCGAGCGAGACGGCACTCGGCAAACGAAATTCCATGCAGGTCTTCGGCGACGATTATCCGACGCCGGACGGCACCTGCGTACGCGATTATATCCATGTCAGCGATCTGGCCGCCGCGCATTGGCTGGCGCTGAAGCGTCTTCGCGATGGCGGCGAAAGTCTTGTGGCCAATTGCGGCTACAGCCATGGCTATTCGGTTCTCGAAGTCATCGAGAGTGTGAAGCGCGTGCATGGCCATGATTTCGACGTGCGCATGGGCGGCAGGCGTCCGGGCGATGCGGCCTCGGTCATTGCCAATTCCGATCTGGCGCGCGGCGAGCTGGGCTGGGCGCCGCAGCATGACGATCTTGATTCCATCGTGAAAGACGCGCTTTCATGGGAACATATCCTGAAGGGAAAGAACTCCGCACAGGCTTCCTGAGTGCGAAGTGGCCCTGCGGCATTGACATTGCCGCCCGGTTTCGGCCTATCTCCGCCGGTTCGAATTCAGGGTCTGGAGTTCAGATGAGCAGGATAGCGCTGACCGGCATTGCGCGAGATCTGGCCGCAAGGGCCGAGGCTGGAAAGCCGGTGCGCATAGGCGTGATCGGCTCCGGTGAGATGGGAACCGATCTGGTTACGCAGACGATGCTGATGCATGGCGTCGAGGTCAGCGCGATCTCGACCCGGCGTCCGCACACGGCGCGCGATGCGATCCGCATTGCCTATGGCGACGATGCAAAGGCGCGCGAGGCCGATACCGCCTCTAAAGTCACCGAGGCAATCGAGAGCGGCAAGATCGCCATCACCTCCAACGAATTGCTGGTCACCAACCCGCTGATCGAAGTCGTGATCGACGCCACCGGCAAGCCGGGCGTTGCAGCCGATTTCGACCTGATGGCGATGGAGCACGGCAAGCACCTCGTCATGATGAATGTCGAGGCGGACGTGACCATCGGCGCTTACCTGAAGAAAGAAGCCGACCGGCTGGGCGTGCTTTATTCGGTCGGCGCGGGTGATGAGCCGTCGAGCTGCATGGAGCTTATCGAGTTCGTTTCCGCGCTCGGTCTCGACATCGTCTCTGCCGGCAAAGGCAAGAACAACGCGCTGAACTGGGACGCCGTGCCCGACGATTATCGCGAAGAAGCGCTGCGGCGGAACATGAACCCGCGCATGCTGGTCGAATTCGTCGACGGGTCGAAAACCATGGTCGAAATGGCGGCAATCGCCAACGCGACCGGATTGATTCCCGACGTGCCGGGCATGCATGGGCCGAAGGCCGACCGCGACGATTTGGTGAAAGTGCTGATCCCGCGCGAGGATGGCGGCGTGCTCACCCGCAAGGGCGTGGTCGATTACACGATCGGCAAGGGCGTCGCGCCCGGCGTTTTCGTGATTGTAGAAGCCTCGCATCCACGCATCATCGAGCGCATGGACGATCTGCATATCGGCAAGGGGCCGTATTACAGCTTCTTCCGCCCGTACCATCTGACATCGCTTGAAGTGCCGCTGACGGCAGCGCGCATGGTGCTGCATGGCAAGGCCGACATGGTGCCGCTGTCGCGCCCCGTCGCCGAAGTCTGCGCGTTGGCAAAACGCGATCTGGCGGCGGGCGAGGTCTTCGATGAGATCGGCGAGACGTGCTACCGGTCGTGGACGATGACGGTTGGTGACGCCCGCGCGCAGTCGGCAGTGCCGGTGGGCTTGCTCGAGGGTGGCAAGGTGAAGGCTGCCGTTAAGAAGGGCGAGCTGATTACCTATGCGAATGCCGAGCCGGACCAGACGTCGAGGTTGACGGCGCTGCGTAAGCTTCAGGATGAGATGATCGCGGCGGGGTGAGTTTTAGAGCGCCGTTATTTGGCGGATTTGCTCTACGTTGCCCCCCTCTGTCCTGCCGGACATCTCCCCCACAGGTGGGGAGATCAGCCTTCATTTCTGATTTCGCCAATCTTCCGCGGTAGATGTTTAGCGCCGCGTAGGAACTGCTAATCTCCCCACCCGTGGGGGAGATGTCCGGCAGGACAGAGGGGGGCGCGAAGGAACTCGGCTTATCCTACTTCCCCAACTCCACCGACCTCAACCGCGCAGCCTCCACCGCCTCCGTCACCAGATTTTTCAGCCGATCACCGCCCATCAAAACCTCAAGCGCCGCAGCCGTTGTGCCATTCGGGCTCGTCACCTGCTTGCGCAAAGTGGCGGGTTCTTCATCGCTTTCGGCGGCAAGAGAAGCTGCCCCATAAACAGTCTGCATAGCCAGCAGCTTGGCGGTCTCGCTCGGCAATCCGGCCTTTTCGCCAGCCGCCGTCAGGCATTCGATGAAGTGGAAAATATAGGCGGGGCCGGAGCCGGAAACGGCGGTTACGGCATCCATCAACGCTTCGTCTTCAATGAAGGCGACTTCGCCGCTTGTGGCCAGAAGTTCCTCGACGAATTTTCTGGTCGTGTCCTTCACATGGCCGTTCGTGAAGCCGACCATCATGCCCTTGCCGATTGCCGCTGGCGTGTTCGGCATGACGCGGATGATCGGGGTTTTGTTTCCCAGAATCTCCGAGAAAGTCGAAACCGGCGTGCCTGCCGCGACGCTGACGAATGTCGTGGAACCATTGCCGAGAGCAGCATAGCTCTGCGTCACATCGCGGATGACTTGCGGTTTGACGGCAAGCACGACCAGAAGCGGTTCACCGGAAAGGCTGGACGCATCCGCGCCGACTGCGCAGCCAAGCTTCTCGGCGCGCGCGCGCAACTCCGCGTTCGGCTCCACAACAAGCACTTCGGATGGCTTGAGACTACCGGCTTTGAGCCAGCCGGCAAGCATCGCAAAACCCATATTGCCGCATCCGGCGAGCACAACTTTCAAACTCATATAGCCAGTCTCCATTTGGAGCTTGAATAGACCTTGGCGGAACGCCGGGGAAGGGTCAGCCGCGCGCAATCTTTTTGGTGAAGGCGTTGGTGAAGGTCACGCTGCCCTTGTCGTCGCCCGCTTCGCCCAGCACGACATCCATCGTGTCGCTGCCAATGTGGATCATCGCGAAGCCGCCCATGAAGGCCGCCTTGGGTTTGAAAACATCGAAACCTTCATGCTGGTAGACCATGGGCGTCGGGTGTTCGTGCCCGTGGCAAATGCCGATAATATTGTAGCCCTGCAAGGCGGCGAGCAGCGCCTGCTGCTCCTCCGGGCTCCACCAATGCGGCGCGCCGTCGCCCTGATGGTCGAATGTGTGGGTCGTCGTATTCCAGCGCTCGATGGAGAAATCGTCCCAGCCATAATGCTGGAAAAGGATCACCGGTCGCCCATCCCCGGCATAATCCTTCAGATCCTGCTTGAGCCAGTCGAGGCCGCTTATCGCGTCCTTGCGCGTATCGCCGCCGAAACGCTGCAACTGGATGAGATGCAGCCCGCCCCAATCCCACGAATAATTGTCGGAATCGACGTCGTAATTCGTGGCCGGGATCGGCGGTTTGAAAAACACGCTCGGCCGATGATTGATCTCGACATAATCGCGCATTTCGCGGCGATACCAATCCTGATGCGGCGGCGGGCCGTCTTGGTCGAGATCGTGATTGCCAAGTCCCTCATAGACGGGAAAGTGGATGTGGTCCGGCCCGGTTCCTTGCTGATAGCGGCGGCTGAATTGCATGAGCTGCGTGCCTTCGCCGGGCTGCGCAACCTGTCCGCCGCCATCGTCGGTCATGTCGCCGCCGATCACCAGACCGAGCGGCCGTTGGATGCTTTTTCCGGCATTAACGAGGTTGCTCGGCTTGCCATCGATCATCGCGGGCCATTGCTGGTCGGGAAGGCCGTTCAGCGCGGTGATGTGACGAAGCAAATTCGCATCCGTCTTGCCTTCCTCTTCGCATTTAGGGCTGAGGCCTTCGCCCATTCGGCAGGCGTGAATGTCGTTGGTGAAGAGGAATGTCGCATCGATCGGCGCGCGCTCCGTGTCCTGCTGGGCGAAGCTTTTCGGCACAAAGCCAAGCAGGCCCACGCCAAGCGAAGCCTTCAGCACAAAGCGCCGTGAAAACACGCCACGCAAAGGATTTCCTCCATCCTGATCAATATTCAAGAATGGCTGCATATCTGCGCAATCGCAAGAGATCAGGCTGGCTGTCGGGCCTTTATGGGAAAGCGCGCGGCAAGGCGCAGGCCGAATATGCTGAAGACGAAAAACAGCCAGACGGGATCGGCGCGGCGGAAGAAAAAGCTTTCCAGAAACGCGTTGAGCGCGGTGAAAAGCAGGATCATCATGAAGAAATCACCGAGATAGACATTCTCCTTGCGCATCGGAATGCTCATGAAATCGCGCTGGGGAACGATGAGAAAGGTGACGATTGCGGTGAGAAGTGCGGGTATGCCCATCGCAACGGCAATGTCGAGATAGCCATTATGGCCATGCACGATATTGCGCACGTCCCATGGCCGGTCGAAGGGCTGCGGCATGGAAAGAAGCAGCGGCGAGCCCCAGAAATTCTCCAGCCCGTAGCCCATCCATGGACGCCGCGCGATGAAATCGCCCGCAAACTCCCAGATCGTCGTACGCCCGGTAAAGGTCGGGTCTGAGAAATTGGCGAGCGCGAATTCCTTCATGGGTTCGATGAACACGCTGCCCAGTGTGGCCAGCGCGGTAACGATCAAGGCGAGCGAGAAGACGATTGGCGTCAGTATCCGCACGCCGCAGATGCCCGGCAGGGCGACGACGAGAATGGACACCGGCACGAGCGCGGCGGTCGTTTTCGAACCCGTATGGACCATGAAAAACATGGCCATCAGGAAAAGTAGCGAACCAGAAATACGCCAGCCGCGGCGGAAAAGATAAAGCCCGCCAAAGCTCAGGCAGGCCATGATCGGCCCCGCGATGTTCTTATGCGTGAACACGCCGCGCCACAGCCCCGCATGCTGCGGTTCCGTGCCAGCCGTCGTGTGGATCGCCTCGTTCGGGAAGGCGGCCAGCCCGAAATAACAGAGGGTCAGCACGATAAAGCCGGATGTGGCGATGACCGTCGAAAATGAGTCTGCATCGCGCGGCACGACGAGAACGGCAGTCATTGCCAGCATGCCGATCAGCGTGAAGGCGACCGCGCGCAGAGAGCCTGACGGGTCAGGCGTGTTGAGCGCGGAAAGCACGAAAAAGCCGAGCATAATCAGCCAGGGCAGACTGATAAGCGCGGGCAGAACGCGCCGGTCGGCATAGGAGGCGAGCGCGAAGATGGAGAGGATACCGAGCGAACCGAAACCGAGCTGGTTTACGACATCGCCGCCGGTGGAAAGCGCGCCCATCGGCTGGAACGGGCGAAACGAAATCATGACCACGGTAAGCAGTATCGTGGCGATCGCGGTCGCAACGGCTGAGCGTGAGAAAACGCTGAAGACGGATCGGCGTTCAGTTCTTTTCAGGCTGGCGGTATTGCTCATTGGCATATCCGAATTCGGCCAGCACACGGCCCAAAGCCACGTAGATGGGATAAAGCGCGTTCGTCAAGGAACCCGTTCGCGCAAGACGCATCACGGCGCGAACTGGCGAGGCCGCAAGCAGCGCCAGGCTTTTCAGAAAAACCCGCATACCGGCGAAAGGCGTGCCGGCACGGCGCTTCTTTTCGACCAGCGTCGAAATCACGCCGTTGCGCAGCGATCTGGCGCGTATCCAGTCCGCCTCGACGCGGCGCGCAGGCACTGTTTCATAGACCGGAGCCTCAGTGCACCAAGCGAGCTTAAAGCCCTTTTGGGACGAGCGGCTCAAGAAATCGGAATCGCCGCCGCCCATGAAATTGAACCGCAGATCGAGATAGGGCGCACCCATCGCGTTCAGCACATGACGGCCGATCAGCAGATTTCCCGACGAATAAAGCGCGCGAACTATCCCGCTTTCCGTGTAGGGCGGCGCGAAAACGGGATGCGTGGCCCATTTTTCGTGAGATTTTTCGGCAAAAACCGGAATTTGCGGCCCGCCTACAATATCCGCGCCCAGCGTCTCGGCTGTCGTGCACATTCGTTCCAGCCATAGCTCATCGGCGAGTTCGTCATCGTCGATCACCAGCAGGTGACGAAAGTTCGGGAAGTGCAGGACCGCCGTCTGCCAGCCCGCATTGTAGGCGCTGCAATTGCCGCGTTCATGCGCGATGATAACCATCCCCGACAGCGCGGAGCGTTCGAAAACCGGGAGTGCGGCCGCCGCACCTTCGCGCTTTTCGTCCTCGTTTTCCATGACGATCACGGCAAAACGCCGCGCGGTCTTCTGGTTCTGAAGCGAATTCAGGGTGGCCAGAAGCTGTTCGGGACGGCGAAATGTCGGCACCGTCACAACGGCATCGATCGTCTCCGGCGCAAGATCGGGCGAGCGGCCGGCAAGGGAAATCGAATTGTCTGTCGGCGTGGAATTCATGCTTGCTTCCATGGATCGCCAAGGAGATTTAGCGGCTTGTCGATAAGGCTTCGTTAAACAGTTCTGCCGAATGCCGCGCGTTATCTTTGCCCGCAGCCAGGATTTAATCTTGAATTCATTGCCTTTTGGTATGTAGCGCGCAAGGGAAACCAATGCGCCTGTTGTTTGCCACCTCGATCGTGCCCGACGGTAATTCGGGTTCGGGCTATGAGATCGCCAACGCGATCATCATCGATGCGTTGCTGCGCGCCGGTGCGGACGTGACCGTTATGGGCTTTGCCTGGCCGGGCAACGCGCCGTCCAATCCGCAAAAAACCATCCTGCTCGGCGAAATCGATGTGCGGACGGAAAGTGCGTCGCCGCTGCAGAAAATCCGCTGGCTCGCCAAAGCCGTTCTGTCGGGCCTGACCTTTGCCTCGGCAAAGCTGCGGACCGTAAATGACGAAACGGTACGCAATGCGATTGAAAAAGCCGGTCCTTTTGACGGTTATGTGCTGAATTCGGTTCAGTTTGCAGCAGCGTTTGAAAAAGTTCTGGCGGACAACCCCTCGATTTTTGTTGCGCACAATGTTGAGCATCGCTCGGCGGCGGAAAATGCGGAAGCCGCACAGGGTGGCTTTCAGCGTTTCCTGTTTCGCCGTGAAGCGCGCCTTTTGAAGACGATAGAAAAACGGCTCTGCGACCGCGCGAAATTCGTATTCACGCTGGCCGAGGAGGATCGCACAGCGCTTGGCGTGGCAAGTGCGGACAAATCCGCAGCATTGCCCCTGGTTACGCAGACAGTTCCGCCGCCAAAGCTCGAAGCGCGCCGAATTGACTGTGACGCGGCTTTGATCGGCACCTGGACATGGCAGCCGAACCGCATCGGGCTGGAATGGTTTCTGGAAAAGATCGTGCCGCTTCTGCCCGCCGATTTCCGCATCCGCATTGCAGGACATATGCCGTCAGGCGTGACATCGGATCATCCGGGCGTCAAATTCGTCGGGCGCGTTCCCGATGCCCAGGAATTCGTGCGCGGCGCGGCGGTTATTCCGCTCATCAGCACCGCCGGTACGGGCGTTCAATTGAAAACTATCGAGACGTTCGAACTCGGTCTGCCATCGGTCGCGACAAAAAACTCGCTTCGCGGTATCGATCATCTGCCTGAAAATTGTATCGTGACGGATGAGCCGGTGGAATTTGCGCGCGCGCTGGTGAAATTCGCGAGGGGCGAGATGGCGGATGTCGATGGCTCGGATTTCTACGACAACCAGCGCCGGGCGCTGGATGCGGGGATTCGTGCGGGCCTCGACAAAATCCGCTCCGGCGACGAAAGTGTCGCCACATGAACAATCAGACTCTCATTGCCACGACCGTCGAGACAAAGACCATACTGGGCATTCCGGTCGCGAGCCTTGAATGGGAGGCGGCGATCGACCTGCTCAAGCTGAAGCTGGCCGGTCGCGACTTCACCAAGGTAAGTTTTCTCAATGCGCATAATGCCAATCTTGCGCATACCGATCCGGCTTTTGCCGAAGCGCTGAAAAAATTTCTCGTCCTTGCCGATGGCATCGGAGTCGATATTGCCGCGAAAATTCTCTATGGCGCGCCGTTTCCGGCAAATCTGAATGGCACGGATTTTGTTCCGGTTTTCCTGCGCGCCGTTCCGCAATCGTTACATGTCGGCCTGATCGGCGCGACACGGCAAAATGCGGATGAAGCCGCAAAAAAGCTGCTGGCGCTGGCGCCGCAACACACATTCACCGTGATTCACGATGGCTTCTTTTCGCCCGGAGAGGAGCCGGAAATCCTGAAATCCATCGAGGATTTGCGACCAGACATTCTGCTGGTGGCAATGGGCGTGCCGCGTCAGGAATTGTGGATCGCCAGCAACCTCGATGAGCGCCATTGCACCTTGCCGATCGCGGTAGGTGCGCTGCTCGATTTCTTGAGCGGCGCCGTGCCGCGCGCGCCGGGCTGGGTGCGACAGCTCAGGCTCGAATGGGTATTCCGCCTGGCGCTGGAACCCGGCCGACTGTGGCGGCGCTATATTCTCGGCAACCCGCTGTTTCTGGCGCGCGTCATCGGACAGAAGCTTTCGCAAGGCGCGAAGGTATCGTGACGGTCGCTTGCGCCATCGTAACGGCAAGTTATGCGCCGGATCTGGAGCGCTGCAGGCTGCTTTGCGAGACGATGGACCGCCATGTCGAAGGTTGGTCGCATCACTACATTCTGGTCGAGCATCGCGATGTCGCCCTGTTCCGCCAACTTGAAGGGCCGCGCCGCAAGATTATCGACGAGCGCGATCTGCTGCCGGGCTGGCTTCATGCGATAAGCGATCCGTCGAGCCTGTTTCGCAGGCGTATCTGGCTGAGCATGCGAACGCAGCCCATGCGCGGCTGGCATGTGCAACAGCTTCGGCGCATCGCGATTGCCGCGCATGTACCGGAAAAAATCCTGATCTATTGCGATTCGGATATGGTCTTTCTCAAAGCGTTCGATTGCGCGGTCTTTTCGCGCGGCGACGATGTCAGGCTCTTCCGCAAGGACGGAGAGCTTTTTGAAGGCGTCCAAGCCGATCATCGCGACTGGTATCGCAATGCGGGCCGCGCGCTCGGTATTCCGGGCCACGCGCAGGCCGCGCATGGCTACATCTCGACGCTGATCGCATGGCGCAGCGAGAGTGTGATCGATATGTGCAGGCACATCGAGGATTTGCACTCAAAACATTGGGTCGAAGTCATCGGCTCGGCACGGAAATTCTCCGAATGCGTGCTCTATGGACGCTTCGTGGACGAGGTGCAGGGCGGTGCCCATCACTTCCACGCATCCGAGGAATTCTGCCGGGTGCTTTGGTACGGCAAGTCGCCGAGCGACGATGAATTCCGTGCCTTCGTCGCGGGTATGTCGCCGGAGCAGGTCGCCGTCGGCATGCAATCTTTTCTCGGCATGGACGTCGAGCGGCTGCGCGGGTTGATCAAGAAGCTCTGATCAGATCGGCTTCGCCGGACGGCGCAGCGCGGAATAGGTCAGCAGCGCGGAGCCGGCATAGAGGATCACGAACATCCAGTTCAGCGCCATGATCAGCCCCGCCTCGTCAAACCCGCGATAGAGCAGGATGGAGAGCAGAACGCCCTTCATGGCCGCGAGAAATGCAAGGTTTCCGGCGCGCAGAAGTGTCTGGCCGCGGGCGAAAAGCAACTCTGCCTGATACTCGACGAGATTGCGCAATCCCGGCACCAGCAGCGCCAGCATGAGCAATGGGGCAGCCTGCGAAACATTCGCGCCGAGAAGCGTCGGGAAGAAATGCAGGATGACTGCTAGCGTAATGAATGCAGCCGAGGAAACGAGGAAAATCCCGCTCTCGATCATTGCTTTGATCTTGAATTTCTCCAGCAATTGTGGGGCGCGCATCATGCGCTGCACGAGCATCATGGAGAAGGTGCGGATCGGAATTGCAGTCAAATCCACCAGTCGCATGATGATCGCATAGATACCCGCGAGATGCGGCCCGCCGATTGCCAGAACCAGCAGCTTGTCGAATTCCATTTGCAGGTAGAACAGGATTTCGGCACCGGCGACATAGATCGAGTCCATCAGCCGTCGCCAGTAAAGCGGTGTGCGCAGGCGAAGTCGCTGGCGCGGATAGAAGAACATCAGCGCCACGAGCAGGCAGACGGCATTCGCGCCGATGTAGAATTCGGCCCAGACTTCCAGCGTTCTTGTCGGCCAGAACACGAACAGCATCGCCGCAGAGGCTCTTATGATCGAGCCGAGTATGGTCATGGTCGCTGCACGCCCGAAACGGCCGAGGCCGTTATTGACGATCAGCACGACTTCCATGGGGCGCCAGAGCAATGCCTCGGCAAAGACGATCAAGGCGAAAACGAACAGTGCCAGCTCATGCGAGAAGAACAGCCGGTGAACCAGCAGCGACGCCAAAATCAGCAGGGGCAGAGACAGGATCGCGAGCAGCAGAAAGCCTGCGGTGAATGTGCCGATCAGCCTTGGACGGATCGTTGCCGTACGGTAGAGCGCCGATATGAAGCCGAAGGAGAGAATGCGCGACAAAAGAACGCCCGCCGCCGAAGCCGTGGCGAACAGGCCGAAATCCGCGATGGACAAAGTATTGGCGAGCGCGACGAAGTAAACCAGCGAAAAGACGAGACGCCCGGCCGCGCCGCTGACTGCCGAAAAATAGTCGTGCAGAAGCTTGCGCTGTGTGGAAATCAGCGCTGTCAGTCTCGTCAATGGGCTGCTTCTCGCCATCCTGTTGATCTGCTTGCGGTTTTCAGACGTTCTAGCAGGCAATGCTTAATGGCCGGTTCCGCCGGAGCCGGCAGGCCGATGACGTCGGAAATACAACCGGGATCAACCGGCCATGGGTTGTGATATTAACGCTTTGTTTCCCATGTTTCTTTAGTTTGGCTTAGTATTCCGCAGATCGATTCCGTTTTTGCCCGAAAGAACGAAGCCCGCAATGTTCGAATCCGACAAACGACCGGGAGACAAGCGCTCGCTGCTCGCTTTGGGCGTCGAGGATGAGCAGCCGCGCGAAACCGTGGCCAGACGGCCCGGCTCGCTTCTTTCGGTTCCGGTCGATCATCGGCAGGACGATACGCCGCCGCGCCGGGCCAGTCCGCCTCGTGAAACACGTCGCGCGTCAGAGCCGGTTTTCGAAGAAAAAGAGCCGCGCGCGAGCCTGTCTGAACGCTTCGCTTCGATGTTTTCCCGAAGCGAGAAGCAGGCGGAGCCCACGCCTGAATCAGCCTATACGCAGGCTGCGCCACGCGAAGATGAACCGCCCGCACGCCATGAACAGCAGGACCGCCGCTTTGCGGGCGATCACAGGCACACCGACCGGCAGCAGGATGCTGCGGATGATGACGACCAGCGCTGGAAGCCGCTGATCGACCCGATGAAGATCATCGGTGGCGTCGTAAAGTCGCGCTATCTGATCATCGCCATGACGCTGCTCGGCGCTTTGCTCGGTGTGATGATTGCGCTGTCTACGCCGAAGAAATACGAGGCCGCCGCCGAACTTCTGGTCGATCCGCGCGATCTGAAACTCACCGACCGTGACCTGACGCAGACCGGGCTTTCGGGCGAGGCAGCGCTTGCCGTCGTTGAAAATCAGGTGCGCGTGCTGACCTCGGGCACTGTTTTGAACAGGGTCGTGGACCAGTTGAACCTCCAGGACGACCCGGAATTCAACGGGCGTGCCGTTCCGGGCGGGGTCGGCGAAATATTATCGATGGCGCGCGCAATCTTTTCGCGGCCCGATGGCGCCAGCGAGGCCGACAATCGCCGGGCGCTTGCGGTTGGCAATCTGGCGAAAAGCCTCACCGTCGAGCGCGGCGGCAGAACGTTCGTTATCACCGTCGCCGCCAAGACGCTGGAACCGGAAAAATCCGCCCTCATCGCCAATACGATGACCAATGTTTTCCTGCAGACCTATGGTGAATTGCAGGCCGATACGGCAGGCCGCGCCGCGACCGAATTGACCTCGCGCCTCGATGAATTGCGCGCCGGTGTCGAGCAGGCAGAGCGCAAGGTCGAGGCGTTCAAAGCCGAAAACGACATCATCGACGCATCGGGCAGGCTGATTACGGATGATGAAATCCTGAAACTCAACGATCAGCTTTCAGCGGCGCGTGCGCGGACATTCGAACTGAACGCGAAAGCTTCGTCCGCAGGGCAGGTCAATGCGGATGCCGTTTTGAACGGGGCGCTGCCCGAACAATTGTCTTCCAGCGCCATGACCGAACTGCGCTCGCAATATGCGATGCTGAAGCAGGAATCCGACCGGCTTGCGGTTCGGCTTGGACCTCGTCACCCGCAGCGCCTTGCCGCGGATTCGCAGCTTGCAGGCGCGCGCGAACAGATCAACGGCGAGTTGCGCCGCATCATGTCATCGACGCAGGTCGAGCTTCGCCGCGGGGTACAGCTTGAACAGGAACTCGCTTCGCGCCTTGCGCAGCTCAAGGTGCGTCAGGGCAGTTTGAGCGACGAATTGGTGACGCTGCGCGAACTCGAGCGCGAAGTGAACGCCAAACGTGCCGTCTATGAAGGATATTTGCTTCGCGCCCGCGAAACCGGCGAGCAGAAAGATCTCAATCTGGCGAATATGAACGTCATCTCGAAAGCCTTCCCGCCCTTGACCGCAACCGGGCCTTCGCGCGGGGTGATTTCGATTGCCGGAATGCTGCTGGGCTTGATGGCCGGTGTAGGTATCGGTGCATTGCGTGGCGCTTATGAAGGACTGCGCGACAATGCCGACCGCCCGAAGCGCAAGGCCACGTCCCAGCCTTTAGGGGAAGGCCGCCGTGCAACCGACCGGCCAGCGCCGGTTTCCCGGCGCGATCCGAATTACGATGAGCGCTATGCGCCGCCGCGAGAGCCAATGCCTGAGCAGCGTTACGCGGCACATTATGAAGAGCCGCAGCCCTCGCAATCTTCGATCGACGAGATTCGCGAGGAGCTTCGCGAATTCCGTCAGGCCGTGCACGATCTTTCCGAACGCCGCGCCCGCAAGCGCTATTTCTAGGCGCGCCGATAAATTTTTCGCGAAAACCGCACGAGAAATCTCGCGAAACGTCTCCGTTTCGGGCAGGGACTATTGGCGCTGTTTCGAGTTTACGGCATGGAACGGCGTTCTCACGGGATTGCCTGCCCGAAATTTAATGACAATGCCGACGTAACGCGAACTGACGAGGATTGCATATGGCGAAGATTATCGACGGGAAGGCAGTCGCGGAAGACGTGATCAAGACCGTAAAGCAACTGACCGCCAATCTTGCCGAAAAAGGTTCGATCAAGCCGGGACTGGCAGTTGTGATCGTCGGTGAGGATCCCGCAAGTCAGGTCTATGTCGCTTCCAAGGGCAAGCGGGCCAAGGAATGCGGATTTCACTCGGTCCAGCACACGCTTTCCGCCGACACGCCGGAGCAGGAACTGGTCGATCTGGTCGAAAAGCTGAATGCAGACCCAGCTATCCATGGCATTCTGGTGCAATTGCCTTTGCCCGAACATGTCGATGCCGGTCGCATCATCCAGACGATAGCGCCGGAAAAGGATGTCGATGGATTTCATTTCATCAATGTCGGCAAACTCGGCACCGGTGAGACCGAAACCGCTTTCGTGCCTTGCACCCCGGCAGGCTCGATGCTGCTCATCGAGCGGGTTCACGGCAAGGATTTGTCGGGCCTCAATGCTGTCGTGGTCGGGCGTTCGAACATCGTCGGAAAGCCGATGGCCAATCTCCTGCTTGCCGCGAATTGTACGGTAACGATCGCCCATAGCCGTACCAAGGATCTGGGCGCGCTCGCCCGCACGGCGGACATTCTGGTCGCTGCAGTCGGTCGCCCGGAAATGATCAAGGGAGATTGGGTCAAGCCCGGCGCGACGGTTATCGATGTCGGCATCAACCGGATCGCGGCACCCGAAAAAGGCGAGGGCAAAACGCGCCTCGTCGGCGATGTCGCCTTTGCGGAAGCGGAGAAAATTGCAGGCGCGATCACGCCGGTTCCCGGTGGTGTCGGGCCGATGACGATTGCGATGCTGATGGCGAACACGCTGGTTTCAGCGTACAGAGTTGCAGGTCTGGAACGCCCGAAATTCTAGGCGCTTTGCCGCAGCATTGTTGAAATTCCAGCAACCCAGAGGTGCAGGCCTTGCCGAAGTCTTCCGTTCCGGTAGATATGCAGACCATGTCTGATGCTTCGCAAGGTGGCCGGCAGTTTGCGTTCCTGCTGGTCGATAAATTTTCGATGTTTTCGTTGGCTGCGGCCATCGACACGTTTCGCTCTGCCAACAGGTTGCTCGGCCATGATTTCTATGGCTGGACGACCGTTTCGGCCGATGGCGAATCCGTCATGGCCTCGAACGGCCTGCCTTTGAAGATCGACTACAGCGTTGCCGACCTTCCGCCTGCCGACATCGTTTTCATATGCGTCGGACTGACGACCGAATTTCAGGGCAAGAGCAAGGTTCTGTCCGCCTTGCGCAATTGGGGCAGGCGTGGCGGCGCGCTTGGCGCGCTTTCGGTCGGAGCCTTCGTTCTGGCGGAAGCCGGTCAATTGGACGGGCATCGCTGCACCATCCATTGGGAAAACCGCGCGGGCTTCAAGGAGCGTTTCCCGGAGATCGAATGCACCGGCAGCGTCTTCGAGATAGATCGCAAACGCTACACCTGCGCGGGCGGCACGACCTCCATCGACCTTATGCTGGAAATCGTCAGGATCGACCTTGGTTCCAACATCGCCAACGGCGTTGCGAACCAGTTCCAGCATGAGCGCATCCGCTCGGCAGGCGACCGCCAGCGTGTTGGGCCGGAGCGCGACCTGACCGGAAAATCCGAAAAGCTGCGCAAGATCGTTGAGCTCATGGCCGACAATCTGGACGAGCCGTTTTCCGCCGTGCAGCTTGCGAAATCCGCGGGCCTGTCGGTGCGGCAGGTGGAGCGACTGTTCCTGCGCCATCTGAACATGACACCTGGCCGCTATTACATGCGGCTGAGACTGGAGCGCGCCCGCGAATTGCTGCGCCAGACGAATATGCCGATCCTGGACGTCGCGATCGCCACCGGCTTCACATCGCATTCCTACTTTGCCCAGAGCTACCGGTTGCAATTCGGCCGCCCGCCCTCCGAAGAGCGCCGCACGACCTATTGATAATCAGGCGGCGAGAAAGCCGCCATCTGCCGCCAGCACATGGCCGACGACAAAGGCGGACTGCTCGGATGCCAGCCACACCACCGCTTCCGCCACTTCTTCGGGTTCGCCCATGCGCCGCAGCGGCAGCCCGGCGGCTACGGCATCCAGCCCTCCGACGCCCGCAGCCGCCAGCTTCATCATGTCCGTCACCACCCGGCCAGGCGCAATCGCATTGATGCGCACGCCGCGCGAAGCGTATGTCATCGCAGCGGAGCGCATCAGCGAGATCGTGGCGGCCTTCGAGGCCGAGTAGAGCGCGAAGCCGGGGTTGGGATTGCGGATACCGCTGACGGATGTGTTGATGATGATACGCCCGCTGCCCTGCGGCAGCATGACAGCCAGTTGCTGCTTCAGGCACACGAACACCGAACGCACATTGGTATCGAACACCGCGTCGAATATTTCAGTGCTTTGTGTTTCCAATGGAGCGGGCCGTTCCTGATAACCGGCATTGTTGAACGCGACATCCAGCCGGCCGAACCGCTCCACGGTTTTTCGCACCATATGCTCGACATCGTCGTCATTGGTTACGTCGGTACGGATAAACAGGCTCTCGGCTCCAGCGGCAGTACAGGCTTCAACCACCGCATCGCCCTCTTCGGAACGGCGACCTGCGATAACCACTGCCGCAGCACCTTCTTCTGCCATTTTAAGCGCCGTCGCCCGGCCGATACCGCTGCCCCCGCCGGTGATAAGGCATACGCGCCCGGCCATTCGGGCATGTGCAGTCTGCTCGTTCGAGTGCAAGGTTTCAGCCGACATATCTGCCTCGTTCACGAAATCCGCATTGAGTCATAAAGTTGTATCATACAACTAATTATACGCAAGGGGATCGTTGTACGGCAGGCGAAGACTCAGAGACGAAAAAATCAGTGGTTAATTGTCGGGATTTCGGCGGCAATTCGATTGCCCTCCGAAGAACAAAGCCAGCTATTGGGTGCTTCGCAACGCTAGAGTGGTTCCTGTTTTGATGGAATCGCGAGGCGCCCCCCCTCTGTCCTGCC
>NZ_JBDUUH010000009.1:0-249977 GCF_039939195.1 Foliimonas ilicis
GGCAGGACAGAGGGGGGCGCCTCGTGATTCTATCTAAAATGAAGCGCCCTAAAAAGTCTCGCGAAGGAATTTGCCCAGAAGCGCGTTGAACGCGTCCGGCTGGTCCTGATTGGCGACATGGCCGGCGCGCTCGATTTTCGAGAGGCTGGCTTTTGCATCACGCGCGGCCCAAGCGGCTGCATCGGCTTTTACGGTGCCGATATTGTCGTTCTCGCCATGCGTGACCAGTATAGGCACGTCGAAACGTTCGCGCGCATCCGGCACGAGCCCTTCCAGAACGGCTTCCCAGATGCGCACCGCCTGCTCCTTGGGAATTTTGGCCGCAGCCTGTTCGCCATAGGCCTGCACGGCAGGGTCGGCAGAGATGCCGCGCCCGATGAGGCGATAGAGCATGCGGGCCGGAATGAGCCGCAGAATAATGCGGCTGGCTAGCATGCCGACCTTGTCGATAATGCTTCTGCTTCGCGCGCCGAACGGGCTGCCGATGGCAACTATCCCGGCAACGAGATCGGGCCTCAGCCGCAGCACGAATTGCGCGATCAGCCCGCCCATCGATTGCCCGACAAAAACCGCGCGCGTGATGTCTTCCTTGTCCAGTATGGCGATCAATTCGCTTGTCGCCGCACCGATGGTGAAGCGCCCATGCAGCGGTTGCGAGCGGCCATGTCCAGGCGCATCCCAGACGAGGATGCGATAGTCGCGCGCGAAATGGGCGATCTGCGCGTCAAAAGTCTCGCTGTCCATGGTTGCGCCATGCAGGAAAACAATTGCCGGAGCCGCCTTGTTGCGACCAACCCAATAATGGATAGGGCCGGGCGTGCTGGAGTGAATATGGTGGTGGATTGCTGTTGCTCCCCGGGCTGCAGTGCGCGACTGACCCGCTTTTCTTGAAGGGTTGAAGCGGAGTTAGTGCGCTTCGTCCCAATTGTCGGCGGCGCGGGCATCGACCTGTAGCGGCACGATGAGGGAAACGGCGGGCATTGCCGCATCCTCCATCACCTGCCTGATGACGGGCAATGTGCGCTCGACTTCCGCGTCGGCGGCCTCGAAAATCAATTCGTCATGCACCTGAAGCAGCATGCGTGCCGTGAGGCTGGAGGCTTCGAGCGCGGCATCCATGCGCACCATGGCGCGGCGGATGATGTCTGCGGCCGACCCTTGAATCGGCGCATTGATTGCGGCGCGTTCGTTGAAGGCGCGCACCTGCGGATTGGACGAGCGGATTTCCGGGTAATGCGCGCGGCGCCCGAAGATCGTCTCGACATAGCCCTTCTCGCGCGCGAACGCCTTGGTGCCGTCCATATAATCCTTGATGCCGGGGAAGCGCTCGAAATAGCGCTTGATGTAATCGCCCGCCTCTTCGCGGCCGATCGACAATTGGTTGGCAAGGCCGAAGGCGGAAATGCCGTAGATGATACCGAAATTGATCGCCTTGGCGCGGCGACGCACTTCCGAAGGCATGCCTTCGACCGGCACGTTGAACATTTCCGATGCTGTCATCGCGTGAATGTCGATGCCATCGGCGAATGCCTGCCGCAATTGCGGAATGTCGGCGACATGGGCAAGCACGCGCAGCTCGATCTGGCTGTAGTCGGCGGAGATCAGCTTGTTGCCCTTGTCCGCGATGAAGGCCGTGCGGATTTTGCGGCCTTCGGCGGTGCGGATTGGGATGTTCTGCAGATTGGGTTCCGATGAGGAAAGCCGCCCGGTGGTCGTCGCGGCAAGCGCGTAGGATGTGTGGACGCGCTTCGTCTCCGGGTGGATGTATCCCGGCAACGCATCCGTGTAGGTGGATTTCAGCTTGGTGAGCTGGCGCCAGTCTACGATCTTGCGCGGCAGTTCATGGCCTTCTGCGGCCAGATCTTCCAGCACTTGTGCGGAAGTGGACCATTGGCCGGTCTTGGTCTTCGAGCCGCCGGGAAGCCCCATGCGCCCGAACAATATGTCGCCGAGCTGCTTGGGCGAGCCGATGGTGAAGCGTTCGCCTGCCAGCTCGAATATTTCGCTCTCGAAGGCGGCTGCGCGCTGCGCAAGCTCGCCCGACAGGCGGCTCAGTATTTGGCGGTCCACCGAAATGCCGCGCTGCTCCATCTTGGCCAGCACGGATACCAGCGGACGCTCCAGCCGCTCATAGACCGAGACGAGGCCCTTGGCGGCAAGCCGTGGCTTCAAAACGTTCCAGAAACGCAGCGTCACATCGGCATCTTCGCCGGCATAGGCGGTCGCCTTGTCCAGCGGCACGAAATCGAAGGTCACTGAACTCTTGCCAGTGCCGGTCACTTCCTTGAAGGGGATGGTGTTATGGCCGAGCCAGCGCTCCGACAGCGTGTCCATATTGTGCGCGCCGGTGCCGGCGTCGAGCACATAGGACATCAGCATCGTGTCGTCGTAAGGCGTGATGTCGATGCCGTGCCGGTTCAAGATGACCATGTCGTACTTGACGTTCTGAAGGATTTTCAGAACCGAGCGGTCTTCCATCAGCGGCTTGATGAGAGCCAGGGCGTCGCGAACGGGAATCTGGTTCTCGACCATCCCGCCGCCGAGCAGGTCGCCGGTGCCGGATTTGTGGATCAGCGGCACATAGGCGGCGTGGCCCGGACGCGTTGCCATCGAGAAGCCGACGAGTTCGGCCTGCATGGGATCGAGCGAGGTCGTTTCCGTGTCGAATGCGACATAGCCGGTCTGCATCGCATCGGCGATCCATTCGGCAAGCGTGCGCGTATCGCGAATGCAGACATAGGTGCTGGTGTCGAATTTGGCGGAGGCGGCGGCTTCCGCGCGCTGCGCGGCGAAGCTTTCGGGGGTAAAATGCCCCTCACCCTTACCCTCTCCCCGTGAGGACGGGGAGAGGGGGGCGTCAGCGTTGGAGCTTCCTCCTTCTCCCTGTTTACGGGGAGAAGGTCCGGCAGGGGATGAGGGGCCAGAGCCAACATCCGGCCCATGTACATCTTCCGCCCGCTCGACCTTAATCGAAGTCGCCTCTATCTCGGCAGCGTCCGAGCCGGTTGCCTCGGCCACGCGGCGCGTCAGCGAGGTGAATTCCATCGCCTTCAGGAAGGAGATGAGCTTCGGCCCGTTCGGCGGCTGCAAGGTAAAATCATCGAGGCCGTCGGTAACCGGCACATCCAGTTTAAGGCGTACGAGTTCGCGCGAGATACGCGCCTTTTCGGCATTGGAAATGATGGATTCGCGGCGCTTGTCCTGTTTGATCTCGGAGGCGCGTTCCAAGAGCGTATCGAGATCGCCGAAAACTTCCAGCAATTGCGCTGCGGTCTTCGGGCCGATACCCGGCACGCCCGGCACATTGTCGACGGAATCGCCGGTCAGCGCCTGCAAATCGATCATCTTCTCAGGCGGCACGCCCCATTTTTCGATGACTTCGGGAACGCGGATTTCGCGATCCTTCATCGGGTCGTACATGGAGACGGTTTCGCCGACGAGCTGCATCAGATCCTTGTCGGAAGAGATGATCGTCGTATCGCCGCCCGCCTCGCAGGCAAGCCGCGCATAGGTGGCGATCAGATCGTCGGCCTCGAAACCTTCCATCTCGATGCAGGGCAGGTCGAAGGCGCGCGTCGCCTGACGGATCAGCCCGAATTGCGGCACGAGATCTTCCGGCGGTGCCGAGCGGTTCGCCTTGTATTCGGGGTAAAGCTCGTTGCGGAATGTCTTCGAGGAATAGTCGAAGATGACCGCGAAATGCGTAGGCGTAACGCCGACTTCCGTGTCGCGTGCGTTCTGTATCAGCTTCCAGAGCATATTGCAGAAGCCGGAGACGGCGCCGACCGGCAAGCCGTCGGATTTGCGCGTCAGCGGGGGCAGGGCGTGATAGGCGCGGAAAATATATCCCGAGCCGTCCACGAGGAAGAGATGATCGCCTTTTTTCATGGCTAGAAGCCCTACCGCGAGCGCCTTTGGCTGTCCATTGCAAAGAGGGCTCTGCACAGTCATCCGCCACAGGAAGCTGACATTTCATGCCGTCGCGCGCGGGTCACGGGTTTGTTACAAAAGTGTAATTTTCATGCCCTTGAATAGCCATCTTCAAGCTTCCAAATACAGTGTATCGGCAATTAACGCCGAGTCCGGAGTAAGGCCCGTCCCCCGCCTATACCGGACAGTGCGGCAGCCTCATCCCCCTCTCCGGGCTGCCGCATCGTTTAGAGTAAGGCCGCCGTGGTTCCCCCTCCACCACGGCGGCATTTCTCTATCTGGCCCACAGAATGACGGCTTTTCGTTCGATGTGCATCGCTTTAGGGTGCCGTCAAAGATTCGAAAGGTTCGATCATGTCTGCAATCTCTCCTGTCCTCGATCATCTCGACAAGAATCTCGATGCCTCCATCGAGCGTCTGTTCGAGCTGCTGCGCATCAAATCCATTTCGACGGACCCGCAATTCGCGGGCGATTGCCAGAAGGCGGCGGAATGGCTGGTCGAGGATTTGAAGACGATCGGCTTCGAGGCGAGCACGCGCAAAACGCCCGGCCACCCGATGGTGGTTGCCCATCATGAAGGCCCGTCACCTGATGCGCCGCATGTCCTGATCTATGGTCACTACGATGTGCAGCCCGTCGATCCGCTGAATTTGTGGGAGCGCGATCCGTTCGACCCCTCGGTCAAGGAAATCGAGCCGGGCCGCAAGGTTATCACCGGGCGCGGTTCTTCGGACGACAAGGGCCAGCTCATGCTCTTCGTCGAAGCCTGCCGCGCCTTCAAGGAAGTGAACGGCAAGCTGCCTTGCAAGGTGACGATCCTGTTCGAAGGCGAGGAAGAGTCCGGCTCGTTCTCGCTGAAACCTTTCCTCGAAGCCAACAAGGATGAGTTGAAGGCCGATTTCGCGCTGGTCTGCGACACCGGCATGTGGGACCGCGAAACGCCTGCGATCTGCGTTGGCCTTCGCGGGCTGGTCGGTGAGGAAATCGTCGTAAAGGCTGCCGACCGCGATCTTCATTCGGGCGAATTCGGCGGCGCTGCCGCAAACCCGATCCGCATACTTTCAAAGATACTGGCCGATATTCATGACGAAAATGGCCGCGTGACGATCCCCGGCTTCTATGACGGCGTCGAGGAAACCCCGTCGCAAATCCTGAAATCATGGGAAGGGCTTGGCGAAACGGCCGAGAATTTCCTGGGGGAGGTCGGACTTTCCATCCCTTCGGGTGAAAAAGGCCGTTCGGTTCTCGAACTCGTCTGGGCGCGCCCGACTGCCGAGTTCAACGGCATCAATGGCGGCTACACCGGCGCGGGCTTCAAGACGGTGATTGCCGCCGAAGCATCGGCAAAAATCTCGTTCCGGCTGGTGCACAAGCAGGACCCGGACAAAATCCGCGCTGCGTTCCAGCAATTCGTGAAGGACCGTATTCCGGCCGATTGCTCGGTCGAGTTTCACCCGCATGGCGGTTCACCTGCAATCCAGCTTTCCTATGAATCTCCGTTCCTGCACAAGGCAAAGGATGCGCTGTCGGATGAATGGTCGAAGCAAGCCGTGATGATCGCAATGGGCGGCTCGATCCCGATTGTCGGCGATTTCCAGAATTACCTCGGCATGGAATCGCTGCTGGTCGGTTTTGGCCTGTCGGACGACCGTATCCATTCGCCGAATGAGAAGTACGATCTGACGTCGTTCCACAAGGGCCAGCGTTCCTGGGCACGCATTCTGGACGCGCTCAGCCGCTAAATATCGGCTGGCTGTTGATTTTTCTGGTTGAAGGGGCGAGGACGAGACAGCCCCTTCGGAGATGATTATGACGATCCGCTTTCACAAGAACGATTTGCCCAATCTCGATCACTACAATGTCGATGCCGTTGCAATCGACACGGAGACGCTGGGGTTGAACCCGCACCGCGACCGTTTGTGCGTGGTGCAAATCTCGCCGGGCGACGGCAGCGCCGATGTGATCCAGATCGCCAAGGGTCAGAAGGAAGCGCCGAACCTGGTGAAAATCCTTGAGAACAGCAAAATCACGAAGCTGTTCCATTTCGGTCGGTTCGACCTTGCGGTGCTCTACAACGCATTCGGCGCAATGCCGGAGCCGGTCTTCTGCACGAAGATCGCCTCGCGACTGACCCGTACCTACACAGATCGCCACGGCCTCAAGGACATCTGTTCGGAACTGTTGGGGGTCAGCCTGTCGAAGGTGCAGCAATCGTCCGATTGGGCAGCCGAAACGCTGACGCCCGAACAGCTCGAATACGCCGCTTCAGACGTGCTTTATCTTCATCGTTTGCGCGATGTGCTCAAGACGAGGCTGGCGCGTGAGGATCGTGAAAAGGAAGCAGAGGCATGTTTCCGCTTCCTGCCGACGCGCTCGAAGCTCGATCTGATGGGCTGGGAAGAAACGGACATCTTCGCCCACAGCTAAAAGCATGTCTCCCAAAAGTGGAAACCGGTTTTGGGAAAAAGACATGCATAAATAAGAGTATTTAGCGTGCTTTCGTAGCAGGCTTGCGTGCGCGGCCCGTTGATGCGGCTGCGCGCTTCACGCTGGAAGCCGCGCGCGATGCGGCAGCACGTGCCGGTTGCGTCGCCTGGCGGACTTTCCGCACGATAGGCGGCGCGCTGTTTTCTTCGATGATGCGGCTGGCGGCCCAGCCGGCAAGTCCGAGAAATATAAGTCTGATCATGACCGTCTCCTGTAAGGTCTGAAATCGGCCGGCTCAGAGGGCCAATGTGCGAACCATGGTTTCGCAAGGAACGAATAAACGATGCGCGCAATTTTCATGTGAGCCGCTCGGCGTTTGAAAAGATATTTGAAGCGTAAACAGACCTATGCCGGTTTGGTTCCTGAAAGCCGGATCCGGCGTTTCGGAAACTATTGAGGCTCGCCGGTCACCGGGTTGAGCTTCATTTCCACCTTGGCCTTGTCGGTGGTGTAGTAATCCACCTGATAATAGCCATCGCTATCCCACTCGATTTCCTTGATGTACTGGAATTTGTCGCGGGCTTCGATCTTGGCAATGATCTCGGAGAGCTTCATGCCATCCTGCGGCGGAACGGGTCTGTCCGATGTCTGCGCATAGGCATGAGCGCTGAAAAACATGGTCGCGGCAGCGGCTGCAAGAATGATGCGATTGTTCATTTTCAAATCCTGATCCGTTAAAAATCGACGGTTTAAAACGGATATGCAGCAGCAAAGTTCCCGCAGCACGCGCAATTGCCTGCCGCAAGTCACATTGCATGAGGCGACGTTACGTAAGTTTTATTGCGCCACAACTCAGAGTTGGGAACAAGTCGCGCTTTCCGGCCATTTACGAGCGCAATGACAGATCAAATCCTCTATCTTCGTCTGACCCTAGTAATAACGAGCGTGACGCTGACGGTGCTTTATCTCGCCTGAGCGGGACGACTGGCGCGTCGATCGATAAGGCCGTGAAAATTGCGAGTTGCAGGAGCTCTTTGAATAATATGGGAGGTTTGAAATGAACAAGATGGTTACAGCGTTGACGGGCGTTTTTCTAATGGCCGGAAGCGGTTTGAGTTTTGCTCAGGTTTTCACTCCGGGTTTGTATGATGCGCCCTCGACTCTGGAGGCTTTCCGCAGCGTAGGCAGTGCCGAACAGGTCGATGGCAAAAATGTTGAAGGCTCGATCGAGGCACCTGACGGTCAGGCTCTGCCATATACCGCCGAGCTCATGCTTTGCGAAAACGACGGCAAATGCTCGAACATTTTGGTGCGACATAGTTGGGAAGCTCCGAGGGACGACATGGTTCGGTGTGTTCTGGACGCTTGGCCCGAACCGCAAAAATACGGCTCAAGCGCGAATTTTAATTTTTCGGGCGTTCGTTTCATAAAGGACGTTACCGGCGACGAAGGGTCCAAAGATGCTCCGTCCATTCAGGATATCGCGCAATCCTGGAAGGCGGAGCTGCTGGAGTTTCACGCTCTGACGCAATCAGGAAAATGCTGAGTGTGAGCAGCCGATTTTGCTGCAAAGCTTGATTTCGCAACACCTCATCTTGCCTGTGCCCGGTAAATCCAACACTGTCGCCGGAAGCTTCAGGAGGGGTGTTCTTGCGCAACTTTGATTTCAGCTCATGGCAGGGCCTCCTTACAACGCTGATCGGCCTGGCGCTTTTCACGCTTATCAGCATCGGTATCCGGCTTTTGATGATGGTCACGATCCAGCAGCGGCGCGAGCGGGCGAACCGCCAGATCAATGAGCGCCTGCGGACATTGATGGCCGCTTACAAAACGCTGGGCGGGTCGTTCACCGGTGATCTGACCGTCGATCCGAGACATTTGCGCGATATACGCCGCCGCGATGTGCCGATCATCGAAGGCGAGGCTTCGGACACGGAGCCGGTTGCCGACAGCGGCGAAGGATCGGATCGCCCGAGACGCATTCGCGATGCCGTTGAAGCGGCGCTGTCGGATATTCTCCTGCTTGGGACCGAGGAACAAGTTCGTCTGGCCGAGCGCGCCGTGCGGGAACTGGTCGCCGGGCGTCCCGTGCAGATACATGAACTCGTGGTTTCGCTGCGCAATTTCATCCGCGAAGCACTCGATCTCGCCCCGATCCCCTCAGACATAGCGATTCCGATGCAAGGGCCGACACGTCCTTCAGCTTCCGGCGGGCGCGCCAAGAGCGAGCGCGGTGGCACAGGTTCTCGTGGTGGCGGCGGCGGAGGTGGTGGCATGGGCGGTGGAATGGGCGGAGGCGGTATGGGTGGCGGCCTTGGAATGGGCGACCAAAACGATCATCGTTCGTGATGCATGAGCAGCTTTGCCAATAGCGATCAGCCTGTTGTAAGAAACTGACATAGCTGGCAAATGTATTATTCTGCCTTTGGACGGTTCATGTTGGTGTTCGTTAAGGCAAAGAAAGAGATTAATTTGCAGGAGATATTATGAAGGCTCTTACTATCCTTATCTGCCTGGCGGTTGTTGCCGTAACCACATCCGGCTGTGCAAATCGGCGTTGCAGTGATTGGCCGCGTACCTGCATCATTACCTGATAGATTCACTGATGCCCACGGCATTTGAGGCTGCGGACTGGATCGCATTGAACGGAGCTGTAGCGGGCATGTGGTAAAGACCCGACACCATGCGTTTCTTTCTTGAACCGGCTTAACGCCCCCTTAAATCGCCGCATTTAGCCTTAAACCGGGAGCTGGCGGCAATTGAACCAGGGGCCTTATGGCTAAGAGAGATGGCACACGCATAGAGCCGACCTTCGGCGGTCCGGAAGAAGACGATCGTCGCTCGGGCGGGTTTTCGGTCAGCGAAGACGATCGTGTTGTGCCAGGCAATGCCAAGCGCAAGGCTGGCACGCGCCGCAAGGAACCTCAGATCGAAGACGACGAACCGCGCGGCCGCAGACGCCGCGCGCCCAAGGCGAAGAAGCAGCGCCGCGGCATGTTCGGTATTTTCGGTCGCCTGATTTACTGGTCTTTCGTGCTGGCGATATGGGCGGGCATCGCCGGTGTCGGTATCGCCATCTATTACGGCGCGCAGATGCCTTCCGCGACGAGCTGGTCCATTCCCGACCGCCCGCCGAACGTCAAGATCGTCTCCGTCGATGGAAGTCTGGTCGCCAATCGCGGCATGACCGGCGGCGAGGCCGTCGGCCTGCATGAAATGTCGCCCTATATTCCGCAGGCCGTCATGGCCATCGAAGACCGGCGCTTCTACTCACATTTCGGCGTCGATCCGATGGGTCTCGGACGCGCCGTGCTCGGAAATCTGACGCAAGGGCGTTTCAATCAGGGCGGCTCGACGCTGACGCAGCAATTGGCCAAAAACCTTTTCCTGAAGCCCGACCGCACCATCGAGCGCAAGGTGCAGGAATTGCTGCTGGCGTTCTGGCTGGAGCACGAACACACCAAGGACCAGATCCTCGAAATGTACCTGAACCGGGTCTATTTCGGATCGGGTGCCTATGGCGTAGAGGCCGCGTCGCGCCGTTATTTCGGCAAGTCCGCGCGTGATGTAACGCTGTCCGAGGCCGCTCTGCTTGCAGGTTTGCTCAAGGCGCCGTCGCGGCTTTCGCCGGCGCGCGATCCTGCTGCTGCCGAAGCGCGTGCGCAGCTCGTTCTGGGCGCGATGCGACAGGAAAACATGATCGGCGATCAGGAGCTGACCGGCGCAATGAGCGCACCGGCAACCCGCGCCGCTGCCTTCTGGACAGGTTCGGAACATTATGTCGCCGACCGCATCATGGAAGAATTGCCCAACCTCATCGGCGAAGTGCGCAGCGACATCGTCGTCGATACGACCATCGACCTGAACCTTCAAAGCATTGCCGAAAAGTCTATCCGCAAGCTGATCGACGAGAATGGCACAAAGCTGGATGTCAGCCAGGGCGCACTGGTCTCCATCGACAATTCCGGCGCGGTGCGCGCCATGGTCGGCGGCGCAGATTATGCGACCAGCCAGTTTGATCGCGCTTCCGAAGCACGCCGCCAGCCCGGCTCGGCATTCAAGCCCTTCGTCTATCTGGCCGCGATGGAACAAGGCCGCACGCCCGACAGCTTGCGCAATGACGCGCCCATCAAGATAGGCAAATGGACGCCCGCAAACTACGGCGGAAAGTATTTCGGTGAAGTGACGCTGGCAACCGCGCTTGCGAAATCGCTGAACTCGGTTGCAGCACAGCTCGTCATGGAAGTCGGTGCGCCGACCGTGATCGAGGTGGCGCATCGCATGGGCATCGAATCGCCATTGCAAGACAATGCATCGCTGGCGCTCGGCACATCGGAAGTGACGCCGCTCGAACTAACCGCGGCCTATGTGCCTTTCGCCAATGGCGGCTACCGGCCCGAAGTGCATTTCGTGCAGCGCGTCACCACGACAGCGGGCGAAGTGCTTTACGAATATACGGGTGGCGGTGGGCCGCGCGTGTTGCGGCCTGAAATCGTCGGCATGATGAATGCGATGATGGCGGGAACCGTCGAAACCGGAACGGCGCGCAAGGCGGCTTTCAACTGGCCATCCGCAGGCAAGACCGGAACCAGCCAGAATTCGCGCGATGCGTGGTTCGTCGGCTATACGGCCAACCTCACCACGACTGTCTGGTTCGGCAATGACGATGGCAAGCCCATGAAACGGGTAACCGGCGGCGCGTTGCCTGCGCAGGCCTGGCACGATTTCATGGTGGCGGCGCATGAAGGCTTGCCGCCTGCACCGCTTCCGGGCGATTGGAAGTCCATTCCGCAGATCGACGACAGCATCCCTGAATCCATGCCTATGGCGCAGTTCCCGGATGCGCCGCCGCCTCCGGGCGGCGTGCCTGCTGGCGAGCCGGTTGCTTCGCAGCCGGTGGAGACGGTCGAGATGGGCGGCGGCTTCGTCCCCCAAGGTGGCGATGCGCCAACTGCCTCGGTCAACAGGCCGGTGCCGCAGGCAGATGTCGGCGGGCAGCCGGTGCGCCGGCAGACGTCGATCCTCGACATCATCATGGGAAACTGACGGCGCCCGTCACCAGAGTATGTCTCACGAAAACAGGGACTGAAGAGCCGGATGCGCTTTATGTCGCAAGCGCCCGTTACTCGCCAGCATCGTAGCTATGGTCTACATAGCGGTCTGGAGATATTCGCATGAGCAATACCGAGCCAAGAAAAACCATCGTTCTGACCGGTGCGAGCCGGGGGATCGGGCATGCGACGGTCAAGCGCTTTTCGCGCGAGGGCTGGCGCGTCATCACCTGCTCGCGGCAGGCTTTCTCGCAGGATTGCCCATGGCCCGCTGGTGCCGATGACCACATCAAGGTCGATCTGGCCGATCAGGAAGATGTCGGCATCGCCGTATCCGAAATCCGCCATCGGCTGGAAGCACAGGGCGGCGAGCTTCACGCGCTGGTCAACAATGCGGGCATTTCGCCGAAGCTCAAAGACAATGGCCGGATGAACTCCATCGACACGCCCATGCATGTCTGGCGCGATGTGTTTCAGGTGAATTTCTTCGCGCCGATCATGCTGGCGCGCGGCCTGTTCAAGGAACTCTCGGCGGCCAAGGGTTCGGTCGTCAACGTGACATCGATTGCCGGAACGCGCGTCCATCCCTTCGCAGGCACCGCCTATGCGACGTCGAAGGCCGCCCTCGGCTCGCTGACCCGCGAAATGGCGGCCGATTTCGGTCCGCACGGTATCCGCGTAAATGCAATTGCGCCGGGTGAAATCGACACCGCCATCCTGTCACCCGGCACGGACAAGATCGTCGAGACCATCCCGCTGCGCCGCCTCGGCTCGACGGCGGAAGTCGCCGACATCATCTTCTTCCTGTGTTCTTCGCAGTCGTCCTATGTGACGGGCAGTGAAATCCACATCAATGGCGGCCAGCACGTTTAGCCATTCCTGTTTGATGGAATCGCGAGGCACCCCCCTCTGCCCTGCCGGGCATCTCCCCCTCAAGGGTGGAGATTGGCTGACACATTTCTCCGCTTTCATTTTGCAACGTTAGCGATTGGTGCCGCACTTTTATGACAGAGTAATCTCCACCCTTGAGGGGGAGATGCCCGGCAGGGCAGAGGGGGGTGTTGTCCCGCTAGCGTCTCAATGAACCGCTCTAAGCAGGCGTTGGCGAAGGCGGCTTCTGCGGCAGGCTTTCGGCCAATTTCTGCCCGTCTGATTTCTCATCCAGAACCGCTTCCATCATGCCGCGCGCGATTTCGCGTTCGCCCATGATTACTGTATCCGCGCCAAGCCCGGTCAGATGATCGACTTCCGCGTCCGAATGCGCGCGCCCGACTATTCTTATGTCCGGGTTGATGGTCCGGGCGCGCTGGATGATGCGTCCGGCTTCGAATGCGTTCGGAATGGCGATAATCAGCCGCCGCGCGCCTTTCGGATTTGCAGCCTCGAATACTTCGGGTCGCACCGCATTGCCGGACAGGCTTTCGACGCCATCGGCCTGTAGCCGTGCCAGCGTCTTCACGGAATCCTCGACCACCAGAAATGGCATTCCGGCCTGCTTCAGCGCTTTGCCGACCAGCGTGCCGACGCGCCCATAACCGACAAGAATCGTATGGCCGGTAAGCTTGGTCGCGGGCGGGGCCTCGTCGTCACTGACCTTGGTGGAAGCCTGAGTGGCAAACGCGCCGACTTCCGTCGCCGGTGCCATGGGCTTGGGTTCGGCTGGTAGCGGCTCCTTGCCCATCTTCCTTTCGAGATAGGGTCTCAATCTGTCAGCCGCGGCAAAGACTGCCGGATTGAGCACGATGGAGAGGATTGCGCCCGCCAGAATGAGATCGCGCCCCTGCGCCGACAGAAGATTGAACGAGACACCAAGTTCGGCAAGGATGAATGAGAATTCGCCGATCTGCGCCAGACTGGCCGAAATGATGAGCGCGGTGGCGACAGGATAGCCGAAGGCGATCACGATCAGGAAGGCGATCACCGATTTGCCGATGACGATGATGAACAGCGTGGCCAGCACCGGCGCGGTGTTCTGGAGCAGGCTCATCGGATCGAACAGCATGCCGACCGACACAAAGAAGAGAACCGAGAATGCATCGCGCAGCGGCAGGGATTCTTCTGCCGCCTGATGGCTGAGCTCGGATTCGCTCATGATCATGCCGGCGAAGAACGCGCCGAGCGCCAGCGAAACGCCGAAGAGATGTGCCGCACCGAAAGCGACGCCGAGCGCGATTGCCAGCACCGCTAGGCGGAACAATTCGCGCGAGCCCGTATGGGCAACATAGTGCAGGATCCACGGAATGATGCGCCGCCCGAACAACAGCATCACCGCCACGAAGGCGACGACTTTGAAGAGCGTGACGCCGACGACGCCCCACAGGCCGAGATCGAACTGGAGTGACAAAAGGTTGCTCGATGCAGCCGGTGCCTGCTCATTGCCGCCGAGGACGCCCGCAAGTGCGGGCAGAAGAACCAGCGCCAGAACCATCGCCAGATCTTCGACGATCAGCCAGCCGACCGCGATGCGCCCGCGTTCCGTTTCAATGAGGCGGCGTTCCTGCAAGGCGCGCAACAGCACGACCGTACTGGCAACCGACAATGCGAGGCCGAAGACCAGACCGGCACCCAGCGTCCAGCCCAGAAGCCAGGAAAGCCCGACGCCGAGCACGGTCGCAAACGCGATCTGCGCGATGGCGCCCGGAACTGCGATTGCTTTTACCGAAAGCAAATCTTTCAGCGAAAAATGCAGGCCGACACCGAACATCAGCAGGATGACGCCGATTTCGGCAAGCTGCAGCGCCAGCGCCTGATCGGCAACGAAACCGGGCGTATTCGGGCCGACGAGCACGCCTGCCACGAGGTAGCCGACAAGCGGCGGAATGCGAAAACGATTTGCGAGAGCCCCGAACACGAAGGCCAGTCCCAGGCCTGCGACGATTGTAGCGATGAGGGGCGTATCGTGCGGCATTAAGGGTGATTTTCTTCAAGGCGATTGCGGAGGAGGGCACCGAACGATGCCCTGCCAATATGGTTGGCGTGTGACCTTATGTGCAAGCCTTCATGGCGATATTTCCGATTTTTGTGCCCCTGCATTCACATAGTAAAAAGGCGCGGCTGGATGCCGCGCCTTTTTAACGCCGGTTTGCGTGATCAAGCCGCCTGCAGGATGCTTTCGATCTCCGGCAGAGCGTGGTTCGTCAGGGTCTTCGGGATTTCGGCAATCACCCGATCCTCGACCATTTTGTGGAGCTTCTTGCGCATTTCGCCCAGCACCAGCGGCGGTGCGACAAGCACGATGTTGTCGAAATCGCCCTTATGCGCGAGTTTGTAGAGGCGCTGCGTGATCTCTTCCGCGAAACGTTCCTTGGACAGACGGTGCCAATCGGTTTCCTCAACGGCACTGCGATGCACGCCCGGCCCGTCATTGAAGCGACCGGGACGATCCGTGCCTTGTTCCTGCGTCGAAGGATTGTCCTCATGCAAAACGCGAATGACTTCCAGATTGGGATATTGCATGTCGCCCTCGTTGCGAAGGAACAGCGCTTTTTCACCATCCGCGACCATGACCCATGTGCCATGTTTGAGTTTCACATTCTGCATCTTGGTCTCCTGTAGATTACTGCGAGCTCTAACCACCCTCATGGCCAACGCCTCGTCTCAATGCTTGTTCCTGCGCAAACGGTCACGGTTTTATCATCGGGCTTAATTCTACTAAATTTGTGGAATTTGGAATTTTAATGCCTTTGGCACTCCTTGGCCGGTTCGCCCGAAGCATGCGGCATGCGCAATTGAGTGGTGGCGAAACCATCTGGCGATAGCGGAAAAATCACTGTTTCCATTGGATTTTTCTGCCCGATCGTAAAGTGCAGAAAGCCTGATCTGCAAACAGGCCCAGCGAACAGTCGGAATCCGTATATTTCTAACTTTGAGAATAATTTTTCTCCGGCGCCTGAAGCGACAAAAAAGGAATCGCGTCCGTACGTGAGACGCGCCACTGCATTCCTTCTGATCAAGGCGGCACAGGCGTAAAAATGGGCCTCTTTTCAGAAAGCTCGTTTTCATGCTCCAGCAGGTCGCCAGGCTAAAAGCGTTCCCCGTCTTCATGCGGGTCGAGGGCCGAGGTGTGACCATCATCGGCGGCGGTGACGAAGCGTTCGCCAAGGCGCGGCTTATGTCCCAGTCCGAGGTGACGATTTCCGTCATCGCTGAAGAGGTCGAGCATGACTTCGCTGAGTGGATCGCGCAAAATGGTGTCACGCTCATTCGTGAAGCTTACAACAGCGCCCATCTGCAAGGCGCAACGCTCATATTTGCTGCGACCGGAGAAGAGGCTTTCGACCGGCAGGTCTCGGTAGATGCGCGCGCGCTTGGCATTCCGGTAAATGCCGTCGATCGTCCCGAACTCTGCGACTTCTTCACCCCCGCCCTTGTCAACCGCGCGCCGCTGGCAATCGCTATCGGAACGGAAGGTGCCGGCCCCGTTCTGGCGCAGATGGTTCGTGCCCGCATCGACCAGATGTTCTCGCCGTCGCTCGGTTCTCTCGCCTCGCTTGCCGCATCGTTTCGCGATGCGGTCGAACATACGCTGCCGCGCGGCGCGGTGCGTCGCCGGTTCTGGAGCCAGTTCTTCGGCGGTGAGACCGCACGTTCGGTCGAGGCAGGTCGGATCGACGAGGCACGTCAGTCCGCAACGCGCCTGCTCCGCGAAGACACGAATGGACATGGGTATATCGCGCTTGTCGGCGCTGGTCCGGGCGCGGAAGATTTGCTGACGCTGCGCGCCCAGCGCCATCTGATGGACGCCGATGCGATCGTCTATGACGCGCTGGTGCCGGAAGCGGTCGTTGCCATGGGCCGCCGCGATGCCGAACGTCTATCGGTCGGCAAGCGCAAGGGTTGCCACTCGAAAAGCCAGGCCGAGATCAACGCGCTTCTGGTGCGCCTTGGCCGCGAGGGCAAGCGCGTCGTGCGCCTCAAATCGGGCGATCCGCTGGTGTTTGGCCGTGCGGGCGAGGAGATGCAGGCGCTGCGCGATGCGGGCGTTTCTTACGAGGTCGTGCCGGGCGTCACCGCCGCATTCGCTGCCGCTGCCGATTTCGAACTGCCTTTGACGCTGCGCGGCGTAACCTCCTCGATGGTCTTCACGACCGGGCATGATCTCAAGGGCAAGTCGCTTCCCGATTGGGCAAAGCTTGCTATTTCGGGCGCAACCGTTGCCGTCTATATGGGCCGCACGGTCGCTGCCGATGTCGCATCGCGCCTCGTCGCGGCTGGCCTTTCGCCGGATACGGCGGTTGCCGTGGTCGAGAATGCCAGCCTTCCAAACCGGCGGCGTTTCCACGGAACGCTGGCCGATCTTCCCTCGCTGGAAGCCCGTGAAGATTTGACCGGCCCGGTCATGACGATCATCGGCGATGCGGTCGCAGGCGCAAATTTCGAGCGCTCCGAACCACTGACGGCAAAGCGCCGCTCTTCGGTCGCCCTCAACAACATGGAATTGCAGGCATGAAGATACTGACCGCAAACCGCCTGACCGATGGCGAGGCCGTCTGGTACGCCGGAAACGATGTGTGGGCCGAGACGATCGATCAGGCCGAACTGGTGAACGACAAGGCCGAGGAAGAACGGCTGGACCGTGTCGGCAAGCGCGCCGCGCAGAACAATCTGGTTGTCGATCTGGCGATCATCGACGTGCAGCTCGTCGATGGCAGGATTGTGCCGAACCGGCTCCGCGAACAGATCAGGGCGTCAGGCCCGACGAACCGCCCGGATCTGGGCAAGCAGGCACGGCCACAGGCCGGACAGCCAGCCTAAGGAAGACGACAATGTATCGTTACGATGAGTTCGACCACGATTTCGTAAATGCCCGCGTCGCGGAATTCACCGATCAGGTGGAGCGGCGTCTTGCCGGCGAAATCACCGAAGACCAGTTCAAGCCGCTGCGGCTGATGAACGGCGTTTATTTGCAGCTTCACGCCTACATGCTGCGCGTCGCGATCCCCTATGGCACGCTGAACTCGGCGCAGCTTCGCATTTTGGCGCATATCGCCCGCAAATATGACAAGGGCTACGGGCATTTCACGACGCGCCAGAACATCCAGTACAATTGGCCGTCGCTGTCCGACATTCCGGCGATCCTTGCCGATCTGGCAAGCGTCGAAATGCATGCGATCCAGACATCGGGAAATTGCATTCGCAACGTCACGGCAGATCATTTCGCCGGGGCCGCTGCCGATGAAGTTGCCGATCCGCGCCCCTATGCGGAAATCCTTCGCCAGTGGTCGTCGGTGCACCCGGAATTTTCCTATCTGCCGCGCAAGTTCAAGATCGCGGTGACGGGCGCAGAGCGCGACCGTGCCGCAATTCAGGTTCACGACATCGGTCTTCATCTGAAGAAGAACGAAAAGGGCGAGCTGGGCTTTGCCGTCTATGTCGGCGGCGGACAGGGCCGCACGCCCATGATCGCCAAGAAAATTCAGGACTTCCTGCCGGAAGAGCACCTGCTTTCCTACACGACTGCCGTCATGCGCGTTTACAATCTGCATGGCCGTCGCGACAACAAATATAAGGCGCGCATCAAGATTCTCGTCCATGAGACGGGAACCGAGGAATTGAAGCGCCAGATCGATGCCGAATGGCAGGCGCTGAAGGATGGCGATCTGAAACTGCCGGAAGCCGATATTCGCGCTATTGAGGCCTATTTCGCGTTACCGCCGCTGGCAGCGCGCCCGGAAGGCGACGAGGTGATCAAGCTTGCAAGGCTGGATTCGCGCAGCTTCTCGGAATGGCTCGACCAGAACGTCATCACCCATCGCAATCCCGATTATGCTTCTGTCACCATTTCGCTGAAAGGCACAGGTGAGGCGCCGGGTGATGCGACCGATACGCAGATGGAAGTCGTGGCCGACATTGCCGAGCGTTACGGCTTTGACGAAATCCGCGTGACGCATGAGCAGAACCTGGTTCTGCCGCATGTCGCGCGGGCCGATCTGAAGGCCGTTTACGATGCGCTGGCTGAGGCCGAACTGGCGACCGCCAATTCGGGGCTCATCACCGACATCATCGCCTGCCCCGGCCTCGATTATTGCGCACTTGCGAATGCCCGTTCGATTTCGGTCGCGCAGGAAATTTCGGAGCGCTTCGCCTCGCTGGAGCGTCAGCGCGACATTGGCGAATTGAAGCTGAAGATTTCCGGCTGCATCAATGCCTGCGGACACCATCATGTCGGCCATATCGGCATTCTGGGCGTAGAGAAAAAAGGCACCGAGCTTTATCAGGTCACGCTTGGCGGTTCGGGTGACGAGAACACGTCGATCGGCGAAATCGTCGGTCGCGGCTTCGGCCCGGAAGAAATCACCGATGCGATCGAAACCGTCGTCGAGACTTATCTGACCGTGCGACGCGACAAGTCCGAAACCTTCCTGGACGCTTATCGCCGGGTCGGCACCGCGCCGTTCAAGGAGGCGCTTTATGGTGGCGAAGCAAAAGCTGCCTGAGACAGAGATTGCGGCATTCGCGGCTGACCTCGATGCGCGTTACGGGAATCTCGACCCGCAGCGCATAATCGAGGAAGCCGTTCTGCGCCAGTTTTCCGGTGAAATCGCCGCCGTTTCGTCATTCGGCGCGGATTCGGCTGTGCTGTTGCACATGATTGCGCAAATTGATGCTGCTTTGCCGATCATTTTCCTCGATACGGGCAAGCATTTCGAAGAAACGCTGAGTTACCGCGATGCGCTGGCCGAGGATTTCGGCCTGAGCGATATTCGCGTGGTCGAGCCGGAAGCCGCGGCACTGGCGACACTCGATCCCAAGGGCGTTCTGCACCAGACCGACACGGAAGCCTGCTGCGCCATCCGCAAGGTCGAGCCGATGGCGCGCGGTGTCGAGCCGTTCAGCGCGTGGTTCACCGGGCGCAAGCGCTTTCAGGCAGCGACCCGTCAGGCGCTTCCAGCCTTCGAGGCGGTCGGTCCGCGTGTTCGCATCAATCCGCTCGCGAAATGGTCGTCGACCGAACTTGGCGACTATATGAAGGCGAACGCCCTGCGCGAAAATCCGCTGGTCGCCTATGGCTATCTGTCGATTGGCTGCTTTCCGTGCACGCAGCCGGTCAAGCCGGGCGAAGATGCGCGCAGCGGTCGCTGGGTCGGACAGGCCAAGACGGAATGCGGCATTCATCTGGAAGGGCTCGACAAAACGCTCGAATCCGGCCGCTCGCGCATTTGAAAATGAAGTTTTTTCGAAAAAACAGTGAGATTTTAGGCGCGAAAAATGCTTGAAAGCGTGAAAATCTCAACCTCCAGGGTGAAATTTACAATGACAGAACAGTCGCCTGAAAAGACGACGCGCCTTTGGGCGGAAACCGGCTTCCGTGAGGATGAGTGGAACCTTGCCGAAACGGCTGATGCGCTTGCGGGCAACAGCAGGATCATTCTGCCTCTGGCCGAGTTTCTGGCCCTGGACGACGACACGCGGCGCAATTCGAAGGACCGGCTTGGCGTTGTGCTTCAGCCGGGCGAGCAACTTGACGAAATCGTCAGCCATCTCGACACGCTTTCACTGGTGGCGCTTGCTTTTCCTGTCTACAGCGATGGGCGGAGCTATTCGAAGGCTGAGCTTTTGCGGAGCCGGCATGGCTTCGAAGGTGCGGTGCGGGCGGTTGGCGACGTGCTGGTAGACCAGCTTCCGCATATGCTGCGTGTCGGTTTCGACGAATTCGAGATTTCGAACCCGGTTCTGCTGAAGCGCCTTGAAGAAGGCCGCGTCGGCGGAATAGCTCAGCAATATCAGCCGACTGCCAAGCAATCCGAAAAGACCGCGAATTATTCGTGGCGGCGTCTGCGCGCTCCGAACTGATCCGCGGATTTACTGGCGCACTGATTTACTGGCGAACGCGTTTGCCATGCTTTTCGGCGTCGCTAAGTTTTTCGAGCAGATCGTTGAAACGGTCAGGAAGAGTACTCTCTGCGCTGAATGCAGGGAGGCTGCGCAAAAAACGTTGCATGCCTTCGCCGCTGGCCTGCCGCCTTATTTCGGCTGAAAGTCTATCTTTATACTGTTCGTTTCTACTCATAACATTTGATCCGTTCGTTGCTGAAGGAACTCCTGTTGCAGTGCGATGGTTCCCCTGTTCGACTAAAGCTGCAAGTCAGGGTCTGCAATTACGGTAAAGTTTTAATTAAACTGTTCGTACCTTCGGCAAGCGTCCGATTGGCCGCTGCCCCTTGATTTTTGCCGCCCGAACCTCGATATCGGGCGCAACTTCCGAACCACTGAAATAACGGGAAATAGCGATGAGCGATCAGGCAAAAGACGAACACGACCTCGATGAGGGCATGGAAGCCGAGATCGGTACCGAAACCGGCGATGAAGCGGTGAGCGGCGATTACGAAGCGCTGGTCCGGCTTCTCAAGGAAAACGAAGAGTTGAAGGACAAGGCGCTGCGCGCGGCCGCCGAGATGGAAAACCTGCGCCGCCGCACGGCGCGCGAGCTTCAGGATGCCCGTTCCTATTCGGTCGCCAATTTCGCCCGCGACATGCTTTCCGTTTCCGACAATCTGAACCGCGCCCTCGAAGCCATCCCGGCCGAGGTGAGGGCTTCCGACGATGCAGGCTTCAAGGGCCTGATCGAAGGCGTCGAGATGACGGAGCGCGCAATGCTTTCCGCGCTTGAGCGCCATGGCGTCAAAAGGCTTGCCCCGGAGGGTGAGAAATTCGACCCGAATTTCCATCAGGCGATGTTCGAGGTTCCCAACACTGAAGTTCCCGCCAATACGGTTGTGCAGGTCGTTCAGCCGGGTTACTCGATCGGAGAGCGCGTGCTGCGTCCTGCCATGGTCGGCGTCTCCAAGGGCGGCCCGAAGCATGTGCCAAGCGATGCGCCCGCAGAGCCCGGCCCGATCAACGAACAGGCTGAAAAAGACGCTTGAGCCTTGTGACCGGCGGCCTGAAACGCCCATTGCTTTGGGCTGCCGGAATAATCCTCACCGTGATCATTGCCTATATGGCTTTGCTGATTGTGGGTTTTATGAACGCGCGGGATGTCGCTTATTTCGAGGCGCATCCGCAAGAGCATCGCAAGGTGTTGGAAGATTGCCGCTCCGGCGGAGGTTGGTTCCCGGAATGCGAAGCGGCGGAAGCCATCGCGCCGCGCTGACGGCTTTTTACACATGATGTTTTAGGCCGGACGGTTTATCGTCGCGCAAATTGCTGCGCGGGACTTTGCCGATGAATTTGCTGATGCTTCTGGATTATGCCGGCGTTGCCGTGTTCGCGGCGACCGGCGCGTTGGCTGCATCGCGCAAACAGCTCGATCTTATCGGCTTTCTTTTTCTCGCATCCGTCACCGCTATCGGCGGCGGCACGTTTCGAGACCTCATCCTTGGACTGCCCGTATTCTGGGTTCAGAATCCTGACTATCTCTGGATTTGTGTAATAGTTGCAATTGTAACTTTCTTCACCGCCCATCTGGTCGAGAGCAGATACAAGCTGCTTTTGTGGCTGGATGCGATTGGCCTTGCAGCCTTCTGCGTTCTGGGTGCGAGCAAGGGATTGGCTGCGACCGGCTCACCCTCCGTCGCAATCGTCACCGGTGTCTTGACGGCAACATTCGGCGGCGTGCTGCGCGACCTTCTGGCAGGCGAACCCTCGGTTCTTCTGCGACCGGAAGTCTATGTCACAGCGGCTTTGGTGGGCTCGGTCGTGTTCACGCTGGCCGATATGGCTGGTTTCCCGCCGCAGGGCGTTGCGGTTCTGGCATTTCTGGCGGCATTGGCCGTGCGTGGCGGCGCGCTGAAATTCGGCTGGACCTTCCCGACCTACAAAAGCAGGCCGGGCAGGCGTCCTGAGGATATTCCTTGATCTAAGAGTTGTAGCGTTCCGAACCGCCATAATAGTTCAGATAGCGCGCGCCGATCTGGCTGATGGGCAGGATGATGCAGACATCCACAGTGCCGAAATCATGGTCGATGACACAGCCATCGCCAATGCGCGCACCGACCCGCAGATAGCCCTTGATGAGCGTTGGCAGGCCCGAAAGTGCCGCCTTCGGGTTGATCGCCTCGGCAGGCATAAGGTCGGTGTTGTAGTAGCGCGAGGCGACCGCCTTCACGTCCCATGCGGGCGCGGCGCGGTAATTCTGCGCCAGATAGGAAAGCGCTTCGGCATGCGCGGCAGGCACAGTGCCCTGAAACGAGGCGCAGCCGGTCAAAACGCTGATGCGGTAGCGGCAGACATAGGCCCAGATGCCTTGCCATAGAACTTCGATGGTGCGTTTCGAGCGATATTCGGGAAGCACGCAGGAGCGGCCGAGTTCGAGAAAGCGATGCGTCGGATGCCGCGCGATCAGCTTGCCCAGTTCGAATTCGTCTTCGGAATAAAAGCCGCCGGTGCTTTCTGCCATTTCCTGCCTGAGCAGGCGATATGTGCCGACGATGCGGCGATGCGACGGGCCGGGCAGGGACGTATCGAAAACCAGAAGATGGTCGCACACGCCGTCGAAGCGGTCACTGTCGCGACGATCCTCGGCAGTTTGCGAAGGGGCCAGCGCGCCGAGCTCTTCATAGAAAACCCGGTAGCGGACTTCCTGTGCGGCGGCAATCTCCGCCTCGTTGCGTGCCAGCCTGACTTCAAGCGTGCCGATGCTGCCCAGAGGCGTTGCCATCGGCAAGGTATCGTCAGGGATTGCCACGTCCCGCGTGTTCAAAACAGCCACACGATTGTCTAAGCCCGTTCGCATCGCGATTCTCCTTCGAGCCGTCTTTCGTGGCGCTTGGATAAGCGCACTCTGCAACAATATTGTGACTTTAGCCTGCAGGAATGCGGCAAACAAGTTCCGGGAAAGCATCGGACGAAGCCGGCTAATCTCTTGTTCAGATCGCGGCGTGTTGTTCTACGGCCAGCACGAGTGCCGCCGGATCGAGCGGCTTGGTGACGAAACCGCTTGCCCCATGCGCCAGAACGGAATGGCGGGTCTGCTCAAGACCATCGGCCGAAAGCACCATGATCGGAACCGGCGGCGAACCCTGCTGCTCCTCATGCCGCCTGATCATCGAGATCGCATCGAGGCCGTCCATGACAGGCATGTGCAGATCCATCAGCACGATATCGTAGCGTTGTGCCGAATCCGGTGCGGTCACGGCTTCGACCGCGGCCTTGCCATTGGTGACGACCTCGACGGAATGCCCTGCCTTTTCCAGCGTCTTGCGGGCCAGAAGTGCGTTGATTTCATTGTCTTCCGCAATGAGCACGGATAGCGGCAGGGCAGCATCTTTTTGATGGGGGGTATTTGGAGGGGCAATTTCCGAGATCGCGGCTTGTGCAGGCGTCGTGGTCAAGAGCAGGCGCATCAACGTTTCGCCGCGCGCAGGTCTTGCCAGAAAGCGCGGATAGCCATGCGCGCGCAATTCGCCGAGCATGCCGCGCTCGTTCGGCGCGATGAGGATGATCGCCTCCTGCGCCGAAAGGCCGTTCTGCCTGAGGCCGGACAGCGTGCGCCCGTCTATGTCTTCCATCGCTGCATCGACGATGATCGTGTCGCAGCCGGGAACATCGGAAAGAGCCTGCTCTGGCGTCGCGCAGACGAAAGCTTCGCCGCCATGCGCGCGCACCATCAGCGCCAGGGCCTCCGCTTCGGGCATGTTCCTGGACAGTATTACAACCTTCCGGCTGCTGAGCGCAGCGATACGCGTTTCATCGCCTGGCGTCACGGTTTCCGCGGGAATGGCGAAGGTGAAGGTCGAGCCGTGTCCATGCTCGGTGCTGACTTCCAGCGATCCGCCCATCGAGCGTGCGAGGCGGCGCGAAATGGCAAGGCCAAGCCCGGCACCGGGATAGATGCGCGTCGATGTGTCGTCGGCCTGCTCGAACTCCTCGAAGATGCGCGCCATATCCTTTTCGCGAAGGCCTATTCCCGTATCGGCGACGGCAAAACTCAGCACCCTTGCGCCGGTCTCGTCGCTGGCCATCGACAGGCTGACCAGAACGCCGCCCTCCTCGGTGAATTTGATGGCGTTGCCGACCAGATTGAGCAGAACCTGACGCATGCGTCCGGGGTCGGCCGTGATCGTTTGCGGCACGTCAGGTGCTACATAGCCGGCAATGCCGATGGATTTTCCATAGGCGCGCGAAGCCATGAGTTCCACGACATTGTCGAGAAGCGCGCGCGGCGACATCGCCTGCGGGTCGAGCAGGAAGCGCCCCGCCTCGATCTTCGAATAGTCGAGCAAATCCTCGATCAGCGCCAGAAGCGCGCCGACCGAGGTCGAGACAGCGCCGACATAGGAGCGCTGTTCCTGCGAAAGGTTGGTGTCGGCAAGAAGTTTCGCCATACCCAGAATGCCATTCATCGGCGTGCGGATTTCGTGGCTGACCGTGGCAAGGAAGCGTGACTTCGCCTGGCTCGCATGTTCGGCGCGCTCGCGTGCGGTAATCAGTGCGGTTTCCGCGCGTTTGCGAGCGGTGATGTCGCGGGCGATTGCGCGGTGGCATATGGCGTTTTCGGAATCGTCGCGCACGGAAAGCTCGATCCATGAGAACCAGCGCATGCCGTTCGGCGTACGAATAGCGACATCGGCGGAGCTCAGGCATTCGGCATCGAGAAAAGCCGCATCCGGCACAAGCCCGACATCGATGCCAAGTTCGCGCAACGTCTTGCCGGTGAACTCGCCGCGGTCCACGCCGATCAGTTCGGCAAACACCTTGTTGGCGTAGACGATCCGGCCCTCGCGGTTGCGATGCACGACGACATCGCCCAGCGCGTCGATCAGCCCAAGGAACTGCTCCTCGCTTTCGCGCAACTCCCAGATGCGGTCGGCAAGGCGCTCGATTTCGACGCGGCTGCGCACTGCATTGTCATTGGAGAGTTCAGCCGTCTTGCGATGTGTTTTCAGGCCACGCAGAAACAGCGCGAAACATGTCATGCCGATGCACAGAATGCCGATTGTGACGATGTGTGCCGCACCGGTCAGGTAGGAAATCGCAGCCAGAACGAACACGGCGATGGTGGCGGCAAACACCCAGCGCGGCCACTCCTTGTCAGCAGGTTTCGGGACGATAGACGCCGGCATGGCCTGCGCAGGCAAGGGCTCTGCGTGCTCCTCGTCAATATCGTCTTCAAGCAGGTCGGCGTCGCTAAGGCCCGTCGGTTTGATCATGAAAGGATCAATAGCACGGAGCCATTAGGGATTATTGCGGGGATTTGTTCGAATTTTACCGATTTTGCAGCACTATTCGGTCGGCGATTGCTTTTTTGCAGCCCGCTCGCGCAGCCAGCCGAGAAGTTCGTCCAACACGACCAGACCGGCACCGATCGATATGAAGACATCGGCCAGATTGAACACGGCAAACGACCATGTCGACGTATGGAACAATATGTAGTCGACTACGTGGCCATAGGTCGAACGGTCGATGAGATTGCCGAGCGCCCCGCCAATGACCAGCGAAAAGCCTATGCGCGACAATATCTGCCGCGGGGCGGTCTGACTTGCGAGGTAAAGCACGAAGGCGATGACCAATACCGACACGATGACGAGGCCCTTGTCGCCGACCGATGAGAACATCGAGAAGGCGACGCCGGTGTTGAAGGTGCGATAGAGCGCCAGAAACGGCACGACATCGACCTTCTCATGCATGACAAGATGCGTCTCGACCAGAAACTTGATCCACTGATCGAGGCCGACGGCAGCCGCGATCAATATGAGATAGGCGAAGAGCGATTTGAACTTCATGCGGTCTCCGCGTCGAGCTTGAGGTCGCCGCGCCTGATCTCGAACAGCATCACGCCGGTCGCAACCGCGAGGTTGAGCGAATCCGCGCGCCCTGCCTGCGGAATGCGCAGCAGACGGTCGCAGCTTTCCGCGAGATTGTCGGGCAGGCCCTGCTGTTCATTGCCCATCATCAGCAGAACCGGCTTGCCGCTGAAATCGACCGAGCGGTAATCCACGGCACCCTTGAGATGGGTTCCGGCGACAATGCCGTGAAAATTGGCGCGCCAGGCGAGGAATGACTCGACGCTGACCTTGGCAACCGGCACGGCGAAGATCGACCCCATCGTCGCGCGCACCGTCTCGATGGAAAATGGGTCGGTCGTCTCCCCGACCAGAATGACGCCTTTCGCGCCGACCGCATCGATCGTGCGGATCACCGTGCCGAGATTGCCGGGGTCGCGCACGCGGTCGAGCGCCACCCAGACGTCGCCTAGGGCCGGGCGAACATCTTTCAGGGGAAGCGTACGCTGCGAAAACACGCCGACGACCATTTGCGGGTTTTCGCGTCGCGTGATCGCGGCCAGCACCTTTTCGCTGACTTCGAGAACCGTGCCGCCGAGCGCCACCGTGCGCGCTGCGACCTTCTCGACAGCCGGATTGCCGCGACCGGCTTTCGCGAAGACCAGCGTCTTGATGGACCAACCGAGATCGAGCGCGTCGATGACGAGTTTCAGGCCTTCGGCCATGAAGGCGTTCTGCTGGTCGCGGAATTTCTTGAGCGCCAGCGATTTGATGTCCTTCACCAGCGGATTGGCGAGGCTCGTCACCTCTTTCACCTGTCCGGGTGCGACGGTGCGATGTTCGCTCATTGCGCGACCCAGCGTGAGAAAAGCGAGGTGGAAAGCGCGCGGCCCGCTGATTCCTCGCGGATGATGAGTTCGCCGGATTCGATGCGCCCGCCCATGCCCGCAAACGTATCGCGCATCAGCGCATGAATCGCGAAGAAGGATGCGCGGATGGAATAGGCGGTCAGCACGACGGCCAACGGCTTCGGCGTCAGGATCGAGCGGCAAATGTCGGTCAGTGCAGGCAGATGCTCGAAAAGCTGCCAGACTTCGCCTTTCGGCCCGCGCCCATAGGCAGGCGGATCGAAAAGGATGATGTCGTATTGACTGCCGCGACGCTCTTCGCGTTCGGCGAATTTCATGGCGTCTTCGCAAATCCAGCGGATCGGCTTGTCGCCAAGCCCGGCCAAAAGCTGGTTCTCGCGGGCCCAGCCGATCGCCTTTTTCGAGGCATCGACATGGGTGACTTCAGCACCTGCGCGCGCTGCGACCAGCGAGGCGAGGCCGGTATAGCCGAACAGGTTGAGCACCTTCACCGGGCGCTTGGCACCTTCGATGAGCTTCGCCATATGTTCCCAGTGCGACGCCTGTTCGGGGAAAACGCCGACATGGCGGAAAGAAGTGAAACGGCCGTGATAGGAAATTCCGTCATGCAGCATCGGCCATGTTTCGCCGAGCGCTGCCTTGGGAAAGCGCCAGCGGCCCATGCCTTCCTCGTCCGTATCGCCGGTAAACATGGCATCGACCTGTTCCCAGTTCTTCGCGGGCAGGGATTTTTGCCAGATGGCCTGACCTTCCGGCCTGACGATCAGATAAGGACCGTATCGCTCCAGCTTTTCGCCGTTTCCGCTGTCGATCAGCGCGTAATCGGCATTGGGCAGCACTTCGAGAATGAGCGGCAATTTTTCGGCTGGCAGCGCGCCTTCGCGGCGGCGCAGAACGCGCGGCGGCGAAGCGGGCTCGCTCGGCCTTTGCGGCGTGCGGTCGTCGTGCCTGTCGCGGCGTTTGTCACGCGAGGGTTTCAAGAAGGATCGTCTCCGGCAAACTCTATCTCACGCAATTCCGGACGGAAAACCGCTACACACTTTTCCTGGAATTGCTCCTGAAGGCGCTTCTGCCACAGGGCAGGGGAAGGCGCAACAATCAGGCGGAAAGCTTGCGGTAGACTGCAATGCCCGCCGCCAGATCTTCAAGCGCTGCGCCCACCGATTTGAACAGCGTGATCTCATGCGCGTCCTTGCGTCCCGGCTTTTCGCCGCGCGTCAGTTCGTGCAGATCGGCGATGATCGTCTCTTTGGTCAAAGCGCCGGATGCCAGCGGCTGAACGATGTCGCCTGCTTCCTTCGTCGCACCGGCATGGGTGTCGACATAGACGCGGGCGCGGCGGATTGCCTCGTCATCCGTCTCGCGCATATCGGGCGTGAAACCGCCGACGAGATCGACATGGATGCCCGGCTTCAACAGAGCGCCTTTGATCAACGGATCGTTGGAGATAGTTGCAGATGAAACTATGTCCGCCTCGGCGAGTTCCGCGTCGAGATCGGTAACGGCTTCAGCATCGAAGCCTTCGGCGCGCAGGCCTTCCGCGACTTTCTCCGCATTTTCCGGCGTCCGGTTCCAGATACGCACCGTCTTGATCGGGCGCACCGCGGAGTGTGCCTTGGCGAGAAATGGCGAAAGCGCGCCTGCGCCAAGTATGAGCAGGCGCGATGCGTTTTCGCGGGCGAGATAGCTTGCGGCCAGCGCGGAAGCGCAAGCCGTGCGCCATTGCGTCAGGCGCTGGCCGTCGATCAGCGCGCAAGGCTCGCCGGTCGTGCCGTCGAGCAGCAGATAGACGCCCATCACGGCGGGCTTCTCGCGCTTGTTGTTGTCGGGCGAAACGGTGACGATCTTGATGCCGATATGGCCGTCGGCGGACGTGCCGGATGTGTTGAAATCGCTCCATGCAGGCATCAGGAGCAGCGTTGAATCGGCACCGTCGGGCCGTGAAACCGCATGATGATGGCGAACAGGCTGCACTGCACCGTCGCGAAAGGCGTTGCGGAGCGTTTCCACCAGATCGGGAAAAGTCAGCGCGCCATCGACTTCCGCCGCAGAAATCGTCAGCATGTGCGGTATCCGTCCGTTACGAGGCTGTTTTGACCAGCGACTGGCCGTGCGAGGTTTTTGCGGCGGCCTGCTGCTCGGCATATTGCGCTTCCAGCCCGCGCTGGCGCGCCGCCTTGCGGTAGCGCCCCTGCTTGAACCACGTCGCCATGCTGCCGATGAGCAGCCCGACAACGATTGCAGCGAACAAAAGCACGAATAGCGGCATTTGCAGCGTCAGCGCCGGATTTCCGGGATTGAACGGATCGAGCGTGAACGGCACCGATGCGCGGTTCGCGACGGCGAGCGCGATCAGCACGATTGCCAGCGGCACGAAAACGACGATCAGTAGGAAACGATTGAACATGAAACTTTCCGGGTATCAGCCCGCCGCCATTGTCTGGCGAATGGACATTACTTGTTGAGCTTTTCGCGCAGCTCCTTGCCGGTCTTGAAGAACGGCACCCATTTTTCCTCGACATCGACGGAAGCGCCCGTGCGCGGGTTGCGGCCGGTGCGGGCAGGGCGGTTTTTCACCGAAAATGCGCCGAAACCACGCAATTCGACCCGGTTTCCCTCGGCAAGCGCGTCGGTGATCTCTTCAAAAATGGCATTTACGATATTCTCGACGTCCCGCAGAAAGAGATGCGGGTTGCGCGTAGCGATGAGCTGCACGAGTTCCGATTTGATCATGAGCGATGTTCCCGTGATAGGAGCGGCAAGATTATGTAAATGTTTTTATTCGCTTTTCAGTCGCCCTGACGAGCTTCCCAGAGGTTGCCAGACCGATACGAGACCGTCAAGGAATATGCGATCCGCGCCCAGCCCCTTCAAAAGATCGGCACCCTGTCCGGGAAAGCCAAGCCTCTCGGCGACCGCGTTCAGGAGCGAGCTTCCGAAAAACATGCTGTAGGCGCCCTTTTCCTTGGGCTTCCATTCGACCACTTTGAGGTCTTTCGCAACGCCCTTGCCTTCGAGCCAGGCCACAGCTTCCTTTTCGCCGCCCAGTTCGTCGATGAGCTTGTTCGCCAGCGCCTGACGCCCGGTAAAGATCGAGCCGTCCGCAAGGGCGAGCACTTCGGCGCGCGACATGCCGCGGCGATCCACGATCAGACCGACGAACCACTCATAGCTGTCCATGATCAGAGAGCGGATCATGGCGCGTTCTTCGTCGGTCGTCGGGTTGAAGGGCGACGGTTCGGCCTTGAGCGGCGAGGATTTGATTTCATCCAGCGTGATGCCGACCTTTTCCATCAGGCCGGTGAAGTTGGGAAACTGCACCAGAACGCCGATCGAACCGACGATGGAGGACTGCCGCGCGACGATATGGTCGGTGGCGCTGGCGATCATGTAGCCTGCCGATGCGGCAAGCGTGCCAACTTGTGCGACGACCGGCTTTTCGCCTGCCAGTTCGCGAACGGCATCGAAGATCGCTTCGCCACCGGCAGTTGTTCCGCCCGGTGAGTTGATCGCGACGATGACGCCTTTGACGGAGGAGGATTCGCGAATGTCCTTCAGCCGGTCGAGCAGATCCTGATCGTCGAGGATCGTGCCCTCGATCTTGACCTTGGCGATGTGGTTTACCGAGCTGCCGCCGACATCGGCCCGGTAGAGCCATGCCGAGACGCCGAGAATACCGATCGCCACGAAAAGAATAGCTGCAATACGCCAAAAGGTGAGCTTGCGCCGCAAATGTCGGCGGTCGATGAGATCGTCGGCTCTGGATGCCATGTCTATCCTCGTATAGGGGCGCAGGCGATCGCTTTTAACGCAAGCTGAGGCCGAGGGCCACCCGTTTGATATTAAGCATATGCTGCGCCTTTAGACGCAATTTTAACTAAGATGCGCCTATAGGCTGAAATTTGCTGCCGGCCACACCATATAGCGACAAAGGCCCGATTTTCGAGTATATGATTTGCGGGGCGCGTATATGTCGCCGTCGCAAAACGACGGTCGGGGCTGGGTAGCTTTATAGTTAATGAAAAATGAGCGGCCGATATTCGCGATGCGAAGCTTCCGCTTTTTTGGCTACGGAAACCGAATGGCCACAATTTCGTGGCTTTGAGAGGGTTCAAGACGCCTTGTCGGGGCGATCTGGTCGAGTTGGACCGTCTGGCTTTTTGCCAGCGGTAGGAAGGCTGAAAATTGAGGCTGATTAAACGCCACCGGAACCGGATGGCTTCAGGCGGTAATGACCATTCTGGTCTGAGCATTACCCCCGTCGAGGCTGAAACGCCCGAACGCGCGGACGCTTTCGCGCGCGCGGCGCGTCATTCGCGCTCGGTGAAGGTTCTCAAATTCATATTGCCGGTGTCCGCTGTCATCATGGCGGTTGCCTTCGTGTCGGTTTCCTATTTCTCGACGCCGTCTTCCATGGCGGTGCATGCGGAAGGCGGAACCATATCCGATGGCCGGCTGGTCATGGCCAATCCCAATTTGGACGGTTTGACCAAGGACAATCTGCCCTATTCCATGAAGGCGCTGCGCGCCATTCAGGATTTCCAGAACGAAGGTGTCATCGAACTCGAGGGCATCGACGCCAAGCTGCCGATCAGCGCCGATAATATCGCGACGATCGATGCAACGCGCGGCGTGTTCGACCGCAACACCAACACGCTCGACATCACCAGCCCGATCACCGTCACCACAACCGAGGGCATGGTCGCCAAGCTCCAGTCGGCTTTTCTTGACATCGCCAAGGGCGATCTCAAGACGAGTGACGCGGTCGATATTACGCTCAACGGCACCAAAATAACGTCCGATTCGATGAGCGTGCTTGAAAACGGCAAGGTTTTAGTATTCGAGAACAAGGTTCGTATGAATATAGACCCTGCACGGGCAAAAGCTGCGCAGGATGAAGCCGCGGCTGATGGAGGCTCTTGATGCGGGGATTTGAGTTTCGTCCGGTTCTGGCAACGGCTTTGGGGCTGGCCTTGCTCGCTGGCTCTGCCGGTGCTCTTCTGGCGCAAGGTACTGCCGAAAGCCGCCTTTCGGGTCTGAGCCTCTCCGGCAAGGACCCCATCCAGATCGAAAGCGACAAGCTCGAAGTCCATGAATCGAAGAACATGGCCGTGTTCAGCGGAAATGTGACGGTCAATCAGGGGCCAACGCTGCTGAAGGCTGGCAAGATGACCGTCTTTTACGCAAAGGATGGCGGCTCTGCGACGACCGGTTCCTCGAACATCGAGCGCCTGGAAGTCGATGACAAGGTTTACGTCAAGTCGAACACGCAGGTTGCAACCGGCGACCGCGGCACATTCGACATGAAGACCGAAGTTCTGGTCATGACCGGCAAGGAAGTCGTACTTTCCGATGGGCCGAACGTGCTCGTTGGCTGCAAGCTGACGGTGCAGATGCAATCCGGCGAAGCTCAGGTCGATGGCTGCAAGAAGGGCACCGAACAGGGTTCGGGTCGCGTCATGATGTCGATCACGCCCGGAAGCCAGAACCAGTCCGGAAGTCAGAATCAGAATCAGTAATGTCCGACCGCAACCGTTTCATGGCGCGTTTGTCGCGCCCCTTCGGACGTACGCCGCCAGCTCCCGCCGTGCAGGGTACGACCAAGTCCGAATTCAAGGGGACGCTCATCGCGCGCGGCCTGACGAAAAGCTATAAGGGCCGGCAGGTGGTCAGCGGTGTTTCGCTCGGCGTTCGCGCTGGCGAGGCCGTGGGCCTGCTTGGGCCGAACGGCGCGGGCAAGACAACCTGCTTCTACATGGTTACGGGTCTCGTGCCTGTCGATCAGGGCACGATCGAGATCGACGGTTTCGACGTCACGTCGATGCCGATGTACCGCCGCGCCCGCCTCGGCATCGGCTATCTGCCGCAGGAAGCATCGATCTTTCGCGGCCTTTCCGTCGAACAGAACATCCGCGCCGTGCTGGAAGTGGTCGAGCCGAGCCGCAAGGAGCGGGATCGCAATCTCGACGCGCTGCTCGACGAATTTCATATTTCGCATCTGCGCAAAGCGCCTTCCATCGCGCTTTCGGGCGGCGAGCGCCGGCGTCTCGAAATTGCGCGCGCATTGGCCAGCCGTCCGAACTACATGCTTCTGGACGAGCCTTTCGCGGGTATCGATCCGATTGCCGTGGCCGACATTCAGGAGCTTGTGCGTCACCTGACCAAGCGCGGCATCGGCGTGCTGATCACCGACCACAATGTGCGTGAAACGCTCGGCCTCATCGATCGCGCCTATATCATCCATGCCGGTCAGGTGCTGACCCATGGGCGCGCCGACGAAGTGGTGGCCAACCCGGATGTGCGCCGTCTTTATCTTGGCGAAGGCTTTACGCTTTAGGCCTTCGTTCACGCAGTTTTCGCCAAGCTGGCCGAAAAACCGCGATCTTTCCCGTCAAATCGTCACCGTTTTGCGCAATTTTTAAGCGTTTTGCTTGACAAGCAAAAGCTGGGCCAGTTTGTATTAGCGCAAAGAAAAATGCGTTCCGCGCGACGGAGCGCGGTGTAGAGTTACGGGGTGTCGTACCGGTATGTCGCTCGCGGCAAAACTTCAGCTTCGGCAATCGCAATCGCTTGTGATGACGCCCCAGCTCATGCAGTCGATCAAGCTGCTGCAGATGACGCATATGGAGCTGGAGCGCTTCGTCGAGGAAGAAATCGAGCGCAATCCGCTTGTCGAACGCGTCGATACGCGTGACGAACCGATCCTCGAACACACGGCAAAAGAGCCGATCTCTGAGCCGGGCGCGGATGCCGACTGGTTCGAAACAGACAACACGCTCAGTGCCGAAACCATGTCAGAGCGGTTCGATACGTCGCTGGAAAATGTCTTTCCCGACGATCCGGGCGTCTCGGAGCGTCTTGGCCCGGATCTGACCGCGCAGTGGAAATCGGCAGGCCAGTCCGGCAACGGGTTCGGTGATTTCGAGATGGAGGACATGGCGGCTGCGGCAGAAACGCTGCGCGACCATGTCGGCGCCCAGATCGCCTTTCTGACGCTTGATCGGCTTGAACGATTGATTGCCATCGACCTCATGGATTCGCTCGACGATGCGGGCTATTTCCGCAGCTCTCTGGAGGATGCGGCTGAAAGGCTGGGTGTCGATACGGGTCTGGTCGAGAAAGTCCTCGTAAAATGCCAAGCGCTTGATCCGGCAGGAATTTTCGCCCGCGATCTTGCAGAATGCATTTCCCTGCAGCTTGTGCGCCGCAACCGTTTCGATCCGGCGATGCGTGCGCTTGTCGATAATCTGGACCTTCTGGCGCGGCGGGATTTCGTCAGCCTGAAACGGATTTGCGGGGTGGATGAAGAAGATCTGCTCGACATGCTGGCCGAGATTCGTGCGCTCGACCCGCGCCCCGGCTCGGCGTTTTCAGGCGGTGTCGCAGAATCCGTGACGGCGGATGTCGAAGTTCGCGCCACGAATGAGGGCGGATGGGCGATCGAACTGAACGCCAGCGCGCTTCCCAAAGTGCTGGTCGATCAGGTTTATTTCACCACGGTTTCCGGCGCGGTCAAAAATCAGGCCGAAAAGGCTTTCCTGGCGGAGTGCATGCAGAATGCGAACTGGCTGACGCGAAGCCTCGATCAGCGCGCCAGAACGATTCTCAAAGTGGCGACCGAAATCGTCAAACAACAGGATGCGTTCCTGATGCATGGTATCAGGCATCTGCGCCCGCTCAACCTTCGCACCGTGGCCGATGCGATCGGCATGCATGAATCGACCGTCAGCCGCGTCACTGCAAATAAATATATGTTGACGCCGCGCGGCGTGTTCGAACTGCGCTATTTTTTCACGGCCTCGATCGCCGGAATGGAGGGCGCAGACGCGCATTCCTCGACGGCGGTGCGCGATCGCATCCGCGAAATGATCGAGCAGGAAGCGCAAAGCGACGTTCTGTCGGACGACGCGATTGTGGATATTCTCAAGAAAGGCGGCGTCGATATCGCACGCCGAACGGTCGCCAAGTATCGGGAAGGAATGAACATTCCCTCTTCGGTGCAGCGCCGGCGCGAAAAGCGTGCAGTTGCCATTGCCGCGGGGTGAACCTCCGGCTGTCCCGTGCGTTCATTGACAAGCGTTCGTGAAGTGACTAGAAGCCCGCCCGCATGGGATGGATTTTGAAATCCAGATGCTGAACGTCGTCGGGGAGACGGCTGTGACTAAGCTGAAAGTTCAACACTAAAATCGGCGAGAAATACGCCGTGAAGCTTGTGCGCGCCGGTCACCGGTATAAACTCGGACAGGTTTGAATCTGTACAGAAAGGTCAGTTTTCAGATGAGTCTTCGCATATCGGGAAAGCATATGGACATCGGCGATGCGTTTAGAACGCGCATCGAAGGGCGTATCGGGGAAGCCGTAGACAAGTATTTCGACGGCGGTTTTTCGGGCCACGTCACCGTCGTAAAAGAGGGCTCGCGTTTCTCTGCCGACTGCATGATCTATCTCGATACGGGCATGGCGTTGCAGGCAACAGGCCAGGGACAGGACGCGATACCCGCTTTCGACGCAGCCGCAGAGCGCTTTGAAAAGCGCCTTCGCCGCTACAAGAGAAAGCTGAAGTCGCATGGCTCGGGCGCCAATGGCGCACTGACCGACATCGCCTATACCGTCATGGCGGCTGTTGGCGATGACGAGGATGAGGTTGCGGAAGATTACGCACCGGCGATCGTTGCCGAGTCGACCGTCGCGCTCAAGACCATGTCTGTGGCCTCGGCAGTGATGGAACTGGATACGAAAGACAGCCCTGTCTTCGTGTTTCGCAATGCCGGTAATGACTCCGTCAACATCGTCTACCGTCGCTCGGACGGAAATATAGGTTGGATCGACCCTTCAACGGCAAAAACCGCTAAAGGGTAGCGCTTCCTGACAGAGCCGCGGGCGGGAGGACCGGCGGCGGCACTGGCAAAGCAGAGGATTTAGAAATGGATCTTAGTGATCTGATCGAGGCGCAGGCAATTCTGCCGGCCTTGAAGGCAAACTCAAAAAAACAACTCCTGCAGATGTTGGCCGAACGGGCCGCCGCCGTGACAGGAATTCCAGAGCGGGAAATCTTCGATACGATATTGCAGCGCGAACGGCTCGGCTCCACCGGCGTCGGCAATGGCATCGCCATTCCGCACGGCAAACTCTCCGGCGTGAAGCAGATCGTCGGCGTGTTCGCGCGGCTGGAATCGCCGGTCGATTTCGAGGCGCTGGACGATCAGCCGGTCGATCTCGTCTTCCTGCTTCTGGCACCGGAAGGTGCGGGAGCGGACCATCTGAAGGCATTGTCGCGGATCGCGCGCGTCCTGCGTGACAGCGATACGGTTGCCAAGGTGCGCGGCACGCGTGATGCGTCTGCAATCCATGCACTGCTTTCGGAAGCGCCTGCCTCAAACGCAGCGTAAGCAAAGCGACAACATCAAAAGCCGCCCATGAGCGATCACGGGCGGCTTTTGCATGAAGCGATCTATCGCGCAGCTCTGGCCAATGCGTGCTCCACAAGCAGGTCGATGATCCCGGCATAGGATACGCCGCTTGCTTCCATCGCTTTGGAGTACATGCTGATATTGGTGAAGCCCGGTATCGTGTTGATCTCGTTGATGAGGAATCGCATGTCGGGCCTCAGGAAAAAATCGACGCGGGCCATGCCGTCGCAGCCGATTGCCCTGAACGCCTTTGCGGCCACGCTGCGCATTGCGTCTTCGACATCGCCCGGAAGCTCCGCCGGAACTTTCAGAACGGCACCATCCGCATCGATATATTTTGCGTCATAGCTGTAGAATGCATGTGTCGAGGCCGAGACGATCTCGCCCGGTCGCGAAACGAACAATTCGCCATTCGCCTTTTCCAGAACGCTGAATTCGATCTCGCGGCCTTGAATGAATTCTTCCGCAAGCAGCTTGCGGTCATGCTTGAAGCCTTCAGTGAGTGCGGCTTCATATCCTTCTTCGCCAGTGATTTTGCTGACACCGACGGAGGAGCCCTGCCGGGCAGGTTTTACGAAGATCGGCAGGCCGAGCTTCTCCTTCAATTCGGCATAGCTCGGCACCGTGTCGGAATGAATGACGACCGAAAGTGCGTTGGGCACGCCTGCCTCAGTTAGCAGGCGCTTGGTGATGTCCTTGTCGTTTGCCGTCGCGGAGCCCAAAATCCCGCAGCCAACCAGCGGCACGCGCGCCACCTCGGCCAACCCCTGCACCGACCCATCCTCGCCATGCGGGCCGTGAAGCACCGGGAAAAGCATGTCGATCTGCAACTGGCCGCAGGCACCGCCGTCAGCGGGGATTGTCAGCATCCGGCCTTTGCCGCCGGGGATCAGCGAAACGGAGGTTCCGCTCTCCGGCTTCAGCAAAGCGCCGTTTTCATAGGCGCTTAAAAGCCATTCGCCGTTTTTCGTGACGAAAACGGGCAGTACATCGTATTTTTGAGGATCGATGGCGGGCACGACATTGGTTGCCGAAAGCACGGAAACATCATGTTCGGCAGAGCGTCCGCCGAAGAGAACCGCAATGCACGGTTTCGTATTGGTCGTGCTTTTTGTCATCGAAACATACACTCGCTATAGCGCGCAGCCTCAGCCGCGCTTTGCCGGATAAACCGACTTAAAAGCCATAGGAATGAACGTTTCGCAAATACGGGCACCCTTTTGAGGTGCCCGCTGCAAACTGGTTTAGTGGATGGCGACCGGTGTCAGATCGTTTTCCATCGCCCCGGCAAGGGCGCGGTCACGTTCATCCGACAAGAGGATCGGACGTCCATCCGCAGCGAAAAGAGCCCAAAGGCGCGTGCCGGACTCGATTTCCGGCAGGCCAGGGAATTTCACCTGGAGATCGTCGCTATCCATTTCGCGCAGATAAGCGACGGTTCCCTCGCCAAGATGGGCGAGATCGGACAGGGTAAATTCATGTGCTTCGTTATGTGTCATCTGAGCCTCCTTCTGCGGGGCGTCCTTGAGACCAACCCACCATAGAGCTGTTTGTTCCGGTGGGACTTTTTCAGTCTTTCACCGAAATGTTTATTTTTCGTACCAGTCTTTCCGATTCCGGCCGGTCGAGTTCGACGGACAGAAGTCCGTTCTTCAAATCGGCCGAAGTCACCCGCATTCCGTCCGCCAGCACGAAGGTTCGCTGGAACTGCCTTGCGGCGATGCCGCGATGCAGAAACTCGCGTTCCGTGTCGTCATTCTGGCGTCCGCGCACGACGAGCTGGTTTTCCTCGATGGTCACTTCGAGGTCGCTTTCGGCAAAACCGGCAACGGCCAGCGTAATGCGCAGCTTTTCCGTATTGCCTTCGTTTCCGCGCAGCCGTTCGATATTGTACGGAGGATAGGAATCGCCGGATTTCGCCAGGCGTTCCAAGGTCTTTTCCATTGCGTCGAACCCAAGTAGAAGCGGGCTCGAAAAGGTCGTCATACGGCTCATTTACGTGTCCTCTGAGAGCGACTTAGGGACAGACCCGGATGGCATCTTTCCCATGTCTGTTGATATGGTCGGTTGGAACGGCAAGTTCAAGTCTTTACAGCAAGAGCGGGAAACACGGGAAAAAGCATGGCTGAAGCGCAGAAAATAATCATCGACACCGACCCCGGCCAGGACGACGCGGTCGCCATATTGCTTGCGCTTGCAAGCCCCGAGCTCGAAATTCTGGGCATCACGGCAGTTGCAGGCAATGTGCCGCTGAAACTGACGGAAAATAATGCGCTGAAGATTTGCGAACTGGCCGGAAAGACTGACATCAAGGTCTATTCGGGTGCCGTTCGGCCGTTGCTGCGCGAACTGGTGACGGCGGAAGAAGTGCATGGCAAGACCGGCCTCGACGGTCCTGATCTGCCGGAACCGCAGATGAAGCTCCAGCCGCAATATGCCGTCGATTTCATCGTCGAGACATTGTTGGCGCATGAGGCAGGCACGGTGACGCTATGCCCGCTCGGACCGCTGACCAACATCGCTCTGGCGCTGCTGCGCGAGCCGAAAATCGCGCCGCGCATCAAGCAGATCGTGCTGATGGGCGGCGGATTTTTCGAAGGCGGAAACATCACGCCTGCCGCCGAATTCAACATATTCGTCGATCCGCATGCGGCGGACGTGGTGCTGAAATCCGGCGTGCCGATCGTCATGATGCCGTTGGACGTGACGCACAAGGCGCTGACGACCGCGCCGCGTGTCGCGGCGATCCGCGCGCTCGGCAACAAGGTTGGCACCGCAACGGCGGAAATGCTGGAGTTCTTCGAGCGCTTCGATGTTGAAAAATATGGGTCCGATGGCGGGCCGCTGCACGACCCATGTGTCATCGCCTATTTGCTGAAGCCAGAGCTTTTCAAGGGCAGGCTTTGCAATGTCACGGTCGAGATCGGTTCGGAACTCACAATGGGCATGACTGTGGTCGACTGGTGGGGTGTCACCAAGCGCCCGAAAAACGCGCAGGTCATGCGCGAGATCGACCATGACGGCTTCTTCGCGCTGCTGACCGAGCGGTTGGGACGGCTGAACTAAGCTTTCAGCGCGTCTTCCACGTCTTTTGCGAGCGGTATGGCCGGCTGTGCGCCGGGCTTCAGGCAGGCAAGCGAGCCTGCCGCCGCCGCGAAAGTGAGAGCGTCTTCAAGGCCCTTGCCCGCGGCCAGACCGGCTGCGAGGTAGCCGCAGAACGTGTCGCCCGCGCCCACCGTGTCGACAGGCGTGATGGGCAATGCAGCCACGCTGAACAGGCCATCCGGTGTCGAAGCCAGAACGCCTTCACCGCCCAGCGTCACCACGACGATGCGGCCTGTGGAAGCCGTGAAGGCTGCCATGCGCGCCTTGCGGTCTGCGCCTTTCAGCGACAATGCGTCGGCATAGATGTCGAACTCCGTCTCGTTGGCGACGACATAGTCGGCCTGCGAAATCAGTGCCGTGGCATCCTTGCGGGCGGGCGCGGTGTTGAGGATCGAGATAGCGCCTGCCTCGCGGGCTGCATTCAGAGCGGCTTCAACGCTTTCCAGCGGGATTTCATGCTGCAGAAGGACGATCTGGCCCTTTGCAAGCTGCGCGTTCTTTACATCGCCGGGCAGAACCGTGCCATTCGCGCCGGGCACGACCGCGATGACGTTTTCCCCGTCATCTGCCACCATGATTGAGGCGATGCCGGTTGCCGCATGCGTTTCGCGCACGGATGAAAGATCGATGCCCGCCTGCTTGAGCAGTTCAAGCGCGTCGGCAGCGAAGGAATCCTTGCCGACCGCACCCACCATACGCACCTGTGCGCCAGCGCGGGCAGCAGCCAGCGCCTGGTTGGCACCTTTGCCGCCAGGCGATGTCTTGAATTCGTGGCCGGGAACGGTTTCGCCGCCTTGCGGTATGCGCTCGACGGTCGCGATGAGATCGAGATTGATGGAACCGATGACTGTAATCACGAAAGCCTCACGCGCTGCAAAATCTGACGCTTGCCTATAGCGCGATTGCCTGGAGCGTGGCCAGAGCTAAGAGGTATGGGGAGGGTATTGGACGCAGTCCCTACCGTCCCTTTGCAGTCGCCAGTGCCCTTGAAAATGCCTTGGCAAAACTCTCGCGATCATCCGGATTCAGGAACCCGCCGATGCTGACGGCTTCATGCCCGCGCGATGTGACTTCCATCGACGTGATGCCGATCTCCGTGTGCCGGGCGACCGAAAAGCGCGACCAGAACGGATTGAAGTGATGCTGCACGGATTTGCCCGAAGGGGCAGTCTTGCGGATGTCGAGGCTGGTGCGGGAGAGGAAGACTTCTTCGCGGGCGCGGGCGGCGCGGTAATTTGCCCTGAACGCGATGTAGAGAAGCAGCACGTCCAGCCCGAAGAAGCCGAAAATCGGCCAAGCGCCATTAGCCAGAAAGATCGTGCCGGTGACGATCCAGCCGAAGGTCAGCGCGCCCATGAGAATGAGGAAGCCCTTGCGCCCGAGCGACCGGTACGGCGTCAAAAGCGCATGAAAAAAGGGCTCGTCAGGTGCGGCTATGGCGTTTGTCTCGCTCATGGTGAGTGATTATAGAAGGCGCATGAAAAATCCCAAGTCAAAACTGCGTGCGAAGCCTGCCGCGCGGCGCGCACCTCGATCCCGCTATACGCGGGCGGAAGTGCATGAGATTTTCCGGCGTTTCGAAGTACAGCGCCCGGAGCCCAAGGGCGAATTGGAGCATGTGAACGCCTTCACGCTTCTGGTCGCCGTCGTGCTTTCCGCGCAGGCGACCGATATCGGCGTCAACAAGGCGACGCGCGGGCTGTTCAAGGTCGCCGATACGCCGGAAAAAATGCTGGCGCTCGGCGAGGCCAAGGTCGGCGACTTCATCCGCACAATCGGCCTTTGGCGCAACAAGGCTAAGAACGTCATCGCTCTTTCGCAGGCTTTGATCGACGATTACGCGGGCGAGGTGCCGGGCAATCTCGATGCGCTGGTGAAACTGCCGGGGGTGGGGCGAAAGACTGCGAATGTCGTGCTCAACATGGCCTTCGGTCAGCCGACAATGGCGGTCGATACACATATTCTGCGCATCGGAAACCGCATCGGCCTGGCACCCGGAACAACCCCCGAACAGGTCGAGGACGAACTTGTTCGCATCATTCCTGCGGAATTCATGCGCCATGCGCATCACTGGCTGATTCTGCACGGCCGCTATGTCTGCAAGGCGCGCAAGCCGGAGTGTCCGATGTGTGTGATCGCAGATATTTGCAAGGCTGCGGAAAAGACGACCGACATCCCCGCACCGCTCGTGGAAATCGCGCCTATCGACGAGATCGCGGTCGCGGCTTCGCAGTAATCAGTAGCCGCGCGCCATCGCGGCTGCGAATACAAGGATGAGCACAAGGGCTAACATTTCAGCACGAAGGAATGCGCGCGCCCCGGCAATCTCCTTGTCCGGCACCATGTAGGCCGTGTCAGTCGCCGCCTTGCGCCAGCGCAGAATGCGCATCGTCGGGGCAATCGACAGCAGGCCGATGGCGGCAAAGGCGATCATCTTTGCCCAGAAGGTCGAATTGTAGACGTAAAACTCCCAGCCCTTCAGACCATAGACCACGCGGCATGCGCCAATGACGATAATTGCAGCGGCAAGACCACCGTAAACCGCATCTATGCGGGCGAGCACGGCGAGGTTCTTTCCGCCAAGGCCCGGCTTCATCAGAACCATCTCAGCCCCCAGAATGCCCGCCAGCGCGAAGACCAGAATGTGATGCAGGATTGCGAGAATAAGATCGGCCATGAAAATCGTCCCCCGAAAATTCCGCGTTCCAATCTCGCGCAGTTTCTTGACGAATGCCAGTTTTTCTCAAGCCGTGTTAATGGGCATTATTTGAATGGAATCGGATTATCTCATGCACGACAAAGCCCCGACCCTCGAAACAGCGCGCTTCATATTGCGTGCGCATGAACATGGCGATTTCGAAGCTTTTGCGGAGCTTTGGGCCGATCCGGTCGTGACACGCTTCATTCACGGCGGACCGCGCAGCCGCGATGAAAGCTGGCTGCGCTTTTTGCGCAATGGCGATCTTTGGAAGTTTCTGGGTTTCGGCTATTGGGCTGTCGAAGACAAGATGAGCGGGAAATTTGCCGGAACGGTTGGCTTTCAGGACATGAAGCGCGCCATGACGCCTTCAATCGAGGGTCTGCCGGAAATCGGCTGGGTTCTTGCGCCGGCCATCCATGGCAAGGGCGCGGCCACCGAGATCGTCGCAGCACTGGTCGCATGGAGCGATGCGGAACTGAGCGGGGAGAAAACCGTCTGCATAATCCGGCCGGAACATGGCGCATCAATGCGGGTGGCCGAAAAGAACGGCTATTTTCACAGAGAGATGGCAACATTCAATGACGCGCCGATTGTGCTACTGGAACGGCCTAGACGGTCGTGATCGTGTAGGCCGGACTGCCGTTCCAGACGAGCTTCCACCGCGCGGCGGGACGCACATTCTGCACGACATGCGGTTCAAATGCGACGAGACAGATGCCGCGCTTGCGGCGCGCAGACGGATAGATAAGCCCGCGCGCATTCTCGGCTCGTAGAGCGCGCGCCAGCGATTGCCCTTCGGGATAAGAAATCGCTGTATCGGGACCAAGACATGCAGGCTTCGGCGTGACTTTCCGCAGATCGTGAAAATCACCGATGAAGCCCGCGAGCAGTGCCTGATAGACGGCTTCATCCTCGAAGCGATTGATGTTCGCCAGTTCGCGCGTGCGATGAAATCCGACCTCGGCAAGCGCGGTCGCTTCATCGAAGGCTGCATACCACGCGCCGCGGTCGCCGCTGTTGAAGCGGTTACCCTCCGGCCGCGTGTAGGCGAAGGCGGCGTTGATATAGGTGCGGCCCCATGCGCGAAAGACGGTCTCGCGCGCGTCGAGCGAACCGACGCCGCTGCGTTCGGCGATCAGTCTGCGATTGGTCAGGCCCTCGATTTCTTCCAGTAGCTGCAATTCCTGGTCGTCATCGACCAGCGCTTTCAGCACAGGAGGTTTGTAATAGGCGGTCGAGATAAGGCGCACCGTTGCCGGCTCGGCAATCGCCGTGACGGGCAGGCTCATACGCCGCCCCGCAGCGCATCGACATAATCGCGCGTCTGCATGATTGCAGGCAGCCCGCCGTCGATCATGCGCGCCAACGGCCTGTGTCCGCCGAAATTCGCGCCCGCGTTCGGAAGCTGCACCCAATCATCCGCCAGCCTGTCGCTGAAATAAAGATGCAGTGCCTTGTAGAGGCCGACGACGCCGCTGATGCGCAGCATCTGGTCGCGCGAGAGCCGCCCCGACCAATTGCCTGCCTTGATGCGCGCCCATGTGCGCGGCGAAACATCGACAAGCTCGGCAGCCTCCTCGTTTCGCAGCTTCCATAAATCCGCAATGCGGGCATAGGCTTTCACCGCCACGCTTTCTGCGGTCTGCTGATCGACCGATCCGCGGTTTTCCAGAGTTTGCGATAAGTTTGCCATATGTCATTAAATATCATGCCAATTGGCCATATTCAAGATAAAGAAAAACGGGCTCCCGGTTTTCCGAAAGCCCGTTCTTTGAAGATACTGCGTTTTCGGCTTAACGCTTCAATGCAGTGCGGCCGCCATAACGCGCCTGCGAGCCGAGCTCTTCCTCGATGCGGATGAGCTGGTTGTACTTGGCGGTACGGTCCGAACGCGACAGCGAGCCGGTCTTGATCTGCCCGCAATTGGCCGCGACGGCGAGGTCGGCAATCGTCGAATCCTCGGTCTCGCCCGAACGGTGCGACATGACTGCGGTGTAGCCTGCCTTATGCGCCGTCTCGACCGAATCCAGAACTTCCGTCAGCGTGCCGATCTGGTTGACCTTGACGAGGATCGAGTTCGCATAGCCGCCCACGATGCCCTCGCGCAGGCGCACGACATTGGTGCAGAAGAGATCGTCGCCGACGAGCTGGCAGCTATCGCCGAACTTCTTGGTCGCGAGCTTCCAGCCTTCGATGTCGTCTTCGGCCAGACCGTCCTCAATCGAGACGATCGGGTAGCGCTTGACGAGATCGGCCAGATAATCGACCTGCTGCTCGATGGTGCGCTTAACGCCTTCGCCTTCATAATCGTAGACATTGTTCTTGAAGAACTCGCTGGAGGCGGGATCGAGCGCCAGAGCGATATCTTCGCCCGGCCGGTAGCCTGCCTTTTCGATGGCGCGCAGCACGAAGCCGATCGCCTCGTCAGCCGATTTGAGGTTCGGCGCAAAGCCGCCCTCGTCGCCGACATTGGTGTTGTGGCCGGCATCCTTCAGCGCCTTGCGCAGCGTGTGGAACACTTCCGAACCGATGCGCACGGCTTCGGCAAGTGTCGGCGCGCCGACCGGCATGATCATGAATTCCTGGAAGTCGATCGGATTGTCGGCATGGGCGCCGCCATTGATGATGTTCATCATCGGCACTGGAAGGGTGCGGGCATGCGCGCCGCCGACATAGCGGTAAAGCGGCAGGTTCGATGCTTCCGCGGCAGCCTTTGCGACCGCCAGCGAAACGCCGAGGATCGCGTTTGCGCCGAGGCGAGACTTGTTTTCGGTGCCGTCGAGCTCGATCATCGTCTCGTCGATTGCGATCTGGTCTTCAGCATCCATGCCGCCGATCGCATCGAACAATTCGCCATTGACGGCCTGAACGGCCTTCAGCACGCCCTTGCCCATATAGCGGCTCTTGTCTTCGTCGCGGCGCTCAACTGCCTCGTGAACGCCGGTGGAGGCGCCCGATGGCACGGCGGCGCGACCACGCGAGCCGTCTTCGAGAATGACATCCACCTCGACCGTCGGGTTGCCCCGGCTGTCCAGAATTTCACGACCCAGAATATTGATGATTGCGGTCATTGCCGTCAGCGCGCTCCGTGGAAGGGAGCCAGTCTTTTACATATAGCCCAGTCACGATCAAGGCTGGCGCGCCAGGTGAGTGCCGTTGCGGCACAAGCTTCGTGAAATTTGTGAAAGGCGAGCAGCAAAAAGGCGCACCGGCACGGCCTTGGGCAAGCACTTTACCGACAAGGGGTGGGCGAGCCTCTCCACCAGCGGAAAACCTGATAGCTCGCGGTAACCGCCAGAATGACAGCTACAACCGTCAAGGCGAGGATGGCCACCAATATGGTCTCGCCCCAGCCGCTCAACGGATCATTGCATTGAAATCCGCCAAAGCCAAAGGCGCAGAGACTTTTGGCCCATTGCCCGATGACGAACAGGGCGATTAGCGATGCGGCCAGCAGGCCAAGACTCATAATCGGAAAACGTCGCATGGATTGGGTCTCGAAGCGGCACATTTGTCAGTTTCTAGCCGTTGCGCCCCTTCGGCAAGGTAAAATCAGCATAGGAGGCCGATAAGCCCCAGACGTTCCCGGCGTGGGACGCTTACCATTCGATGAAGACTTTATGCCATTTGCAGATGCCGTAACCTGGCCTCTGGAGCGGTCCGGCCGCAGCCCGCGCCTTGACAGATCGGCCTTGTTCCAGCAAGGAACGCGGCGCGGGTTTGGCATACAAAACATATAGAAGCGACGCGGACCGAAAGCTGTCCGAGATTGCGCCTGGAGCGAGTTTTGACCGAAGCGACTGATATGAAGACCGACATTGTTGCGAAATTTCGTAACAAGCAGGCGGTGATTGGCATTGTGGGCCTTGGTTATGTCGGCCTGCCGCTCGTGCTGCGGTTCAGTGAAGTGGGCTACAAGGTGCTCGGCTTCGATATCGATCCTGAAAAGATCGAAAAGCTGCAAGCAGGCAAAAGCTATATCAAGCATATCGACGGCAACAAGATCGCCGAGGCATCCGCCAATGGTTTCGAGTGCACCGCCGATTTCGCGCGTGCGGCAGAGGCCGATGCGCTGATTCTATGCGTGCCGACGCCGCTCGATTCGCATCGCGAGCCGGATCTGCGCTTCGTGATCGATACGGTGGATTCCTTGGTTCCGCATTTGCGCGAAGGGCAGGTTCTGTCGCTGGAAAGCACGACCTATCCCGGCACGACCGACGAGGAACTTCTGCCGCGGGTTGAATCGCGCGGGTTCAAGGTCGGCGAGAATTTCTTCCTTATCTATTCGCCCGAGCGCGAAGATCCGGGCAACACGCAGTTTACGACGAGCACGATCCCGAAGATTTGTGGCGGCTACACGCCTGCGTGCCTCGACGTAGGCATGGCGCTTTATGGCGAGGTCATCGACCGGGTTGTTCCGGTTAGCTCGACGCGCGCTGCCGAACTGACCAAGCTTCTCGAAAACATTCACCGCGCGGTCAATATTGGTCTGGTCAACGAGATGAAGATCGTTGCCGACAAGATGGGCATCGACATTCACGAGGTCATTCGCGCGGCTGCAACCAAGCCGTTCGGCTTCGTGGCCTATTATCCGGGTCCGGGTCTCGGCGGTCACTGCATCCCGATCGACCCGTTCTATCTGACATGGAAAGCGCGCGAATATGGCGTGAACACACGCTTCATCGAGCTTGCCGGTGAAGTGAACTCCAACATGCCGGATTATGTCGTCGCCAAGCTGACGGAAGCGCTGAACGGCGCGCGCAAATCGGTTAACGGTACGTCGATCCTCGTTCTGGGCATCGCCTATAAGAAGAATGTCGACGACATGCGCGAGTCGCCATCCGTCGTGCTGATGGAAAAGCTTCAGGCGCTCGGCGCGACGGTCGCCTACAGCGATCCGCATGTGCCGGTGTTCCCGAAGCTGCGCGACCATGTTCATTTCGATCTGCAGAGCGTCGATCTGACGGCGGAATCGCTTGCCAAGTATGATTGTGTGCTGCTGGCGACCGATCACGACAGCTACGACTACGAACTCATCAAGGCGAATGCGCGACTTCTGGTCGATACACGCGGACGCTATCTCGACCCAGCCGATAATATCGTAAAGGCCTGATATGAGACATTTTGGTTCACCGGTTTCCGGCCGCAAGGTCCGTTTTGCGCTCGTGGGCGCAGGCCGCATCGCGCAAAACCATTTCGCTGCAATCGCCAAACATGGCGACCGTGCTGAAGTCGTAGACATCTGTGATGTCGACCCAAAGGCGGTTGCTGCCGGGTGCGAGACGACGGGTGCCGCCGGGCATTCGAATCTCAGCGACCTTCTCGAAAAGACCAATGCCGATGCCGTCATCCTGACGACGCCGAGCGGCCTGCATGCAGACCAGACGAAGGCGATTGCGGCTGCTGGCCGCCACGTCATCACCGAAAAGCCGATGGCGACGCGCTGGCACGATGGTTTGAGCATGGTGAAGGCCTGCGACGAGGCCAATGTGCGTCTGTTCGTGGTCAAGCAGAACCGCCGCAATGCGACGCTGCAATTGTTGAAGCGCGCCGTGGAGCAGGGCCGTTTCGGCCGCATCTACATGGTCAATATCAACGTCTTCTGGACGCGCCCGCAGGAATATTACGACAGCGCAGCATGGCGCGGCACCTGGGAATATGATGGCGGCGCCTTCATGAATCAGGCGAGCCATTATGTCGATCTTCTGGATTGGCTAATTGGCCCGATCGAAAGCCTGCAGGCTTATACAGGCACGCTCGCCCGCAATATCGAAGTCGAGGATACCGGCGTCGTCAGCGTGCGCTGGCGTTCGGGTGCGATGGGTTCGATGAATGTCACGATGCTGACCTATCCGAAGAACCTCGAAGGCAGCATCACCATCATCGGTGAAAAAGGCACCGTGCGGGTCGGCGGCGTTGCCGTCAACGAAATCCAGCATTGGGAATTTTCCGAGCCGCATGCCGACGACGAGAAGCTCGCCGGCGCAAGCTATGAGACGACATCGGTCTACGGCTTCGGCCACCCGCTCTACTACGACAATGTCATCAAGGTGCTGAAGGGCGAGGCTGAGCCGGAAACGGATGGCCGCGAAGGGCTGAAAAGCCTTGAAACGCTGATCGCGACCTATCTTTCGGCGCGCGACGGACGGCGGGTCAGCCTGCCGCTGGATTATTGATGGGCGTCAACATTCACCCAACGGCAATCGTCGATGAGGGCGCCGAACTCGGCGAAGGCACCCGCGTCTGGCATTGGGTCCATGTCAGCGCAAAGGCCAGGATCGGCGAGAAATGCTCGCTCGGCCAAGGCGTCTATGTCGGCAACGATGTTGTCATCGGCAACAATGTGAAGATCCAGAACAATGTCTCGGTCTACGATGCGGTAACGCTCGAAGACGACGTGTTCTGCGGCCCCAGCATGGTCTTCACCAATGTCTACAATCCGCGGGCGGCCATCATTCGCAAGAATGAGTATCGCCCGACGCTGGTGAAAAAGGGTGCGACGCTTGGCGCGAATTGCACCATCGTTTGCGGCGCGACGATCGGGCGGTTCGCCTTTGTCGCGGCGGGCGCGGTGGTCAACCGCGACGTACCGGATCATGCATTGATGGCTGGCGTTCCGGCGCGGCGCATCGGCTGGATGTGCGAAACGGGCACGCGCCTGAAAGGCACCGGCATCGTCACCAGCGAAGCTGGCCTGAAATACGAAATCACAGAAGATAGCTGCAGGCGGATATGACCGGCAAAATCGAATTCATCGACCTGAAATCGCAATACAAGGCGCTCAAGGACAATATCGACGCGCGCATCCATAAGGTGCTGGACCATGGCCAGTACATTATGGGCGCGGAAGTGCGCGAGCTGGAAGAGCGGCTGGCAGCCTATGTCGGCGTCAAACATTGCATCACGGTTGCCTCCGGCACCGAGGCGCTGCTGATCGCGCTGATGGCACTGGACATCAAGGCTGGCGATGAAGTCATCACCACGCCGTTTACTTTTGCGGCGACTGCCGAAGTCATCGCGCTGGTCGGCGCGACGCCGGTTTTCGTCGATGTCGAGCCGGACACCTGCAACATCGACGCCAGCCTGATCGAAGCGGCAATCACCGACAAGACGCGCGCCATCATGCCCGTCTCGCTCTACGGCCAGCCAGCCGACATGGAAGAGATCGGCGCGATTGCCGCAAAGCACGGCCTGCCGGTGATCGACGACGCGGCGCAGAGCTTCGGCGCAACCTACCGCGACGACAAAAGCTGCGGCCTGACGACGATCGGCTGCACCAGCTTTTTCCCAAGCAAGCCGCTCGGCTGCTACGGCGACGGCGGCGCGATTTTCACCAATGACGATGCGCTGGCAACAGCGATGCGCGAAATTCGCGTCCACGGCCAGGAACGCCGCTATTACCATACGCGCGTCGGCGTCGGTGGACGCATGGACACGCTGCAATGCGCGGTGCTGCTCGGAAAGCTCGACAATTTCGATTGGGAAGTGGAGCAGCGCCTCGCAGCGGGCCAGCGCTACATCGACATGCTGGCAGGTTCGAATGCCGTCGTTGCGCCGGTCGTGCGCAGCGACCGCACTTGCGTCTGGGCGCAGTTCACCGTTCAGGTACCGGACCGCGATGCGGTTGTGAAGGCGCTTGGCGACAATGGCATACCAACCGCCATCCACTATCCGGTGCCGCTGCATTTCCAGCCGGCCTACAAGGATGCATGCCGCATTTCCGGCTCGCTCACCAATGCCGAGCATGTCGCGACGCGCGTTCTGAGCCTGCCTTTGCACCCTTACATCGAGGCGGAAACGCAGCAGAAAATCATCGACGCTTTGCTCGCCACGCAGTCCTGAAAACGCGCAACAGCGTTCTGGAAAGCACAAAACATTTGGAGTAGGCTTCTCGTCTAAATTTACAGGCGAGGATAAAATGCTCCCATTGTTCGACATGCTGGCGAATGCACAGAATGGTAACGGGCTGGAGGCGTTGTCGCGCCAGTTCGGCTTGTCTCAGAAACAAACGCAATCGGCCGTCGAGGCCTTGCTGCCCGCCTTTTCACAGGGCCTCAGGCGCAACACCGCCGATCCATACGGCATGGGCTCCTTCGTCACTGCGATGGCCAGCGGCCAGCATGCGAAGTATTTCGAAGACGCCGGAAAGGCCTTCTCGCCATCAGGTGTCGAAGAAGGCAATGGCATTCTCGGCCATCTCTTCGGCTCGAAGGATTTGAGCCGCGCGGTTGCCGGGCAGGCTGCGCAGGCAACCGGCATCGGCCAGGACGTGCTGAAGCAGATGCTGCCGGTTATCGCATCGATGATCATGGGCGGGCTTTTCAAGCAATCCACCAATCAGGCGCAGGCAGGCGGTTTCGGCGGCAGCGGCAATCCGCTGGGCGAAATCATAGAACAGATGATGCGCCAGGGCGGTGGCGGTGCGGCCCCTCAGCAGCAGCAATCGGCTCCGGCGGAAAATCCGTTTGGCAAAATGCTGCAGGACATGTTCGGCGGCGGCACTCCCGGTGCGCCACAGCGCCAGCCGCAAGGCCAGAGCCCTTACGGCGAAAATCCGCTGGGAAAAATCTTTGAGGACATGCTTGGCGGCGGCAGGGCACAGCCGACGCCCGAACCGCAGCCGCAGACACGCAGCGAGCCTAGTCCGAGCGGGCGGGCAAAGAACCCTTATGATGATCTGTTCGGGCAGATGTTCGACACCGGACGCAAGCAGCGCGACGATTATCAGCAAGGCATGGAATCGATCTTCGATCAGTTCACCAAGGGCATGGATCGTCGGCGCTAAAGAGCAATTCCAGGAAAAGTGTGAGCAGTTTTCCGTTCGGAATTGCGAAAAAGAACTTTGCACGCAAAGAAAATGCCCGGTCCAGAGGACCGGGCAGTGCGCAGGCCGGGCCGGAATGGGGAGCCGGCGTGGGAATGGCCTGCGAAATCAGGAAACGCGTCGCGCCATATTCTCGATCATGCTGATCCGTTCCTCGGCCAAAACGCCGAGCTTGACGGTCGGATCGGTGCCGAAGGGCGACTGCAGCGCGACGAGAAGATCGGTTCTGACGAGACCAATGTCAGCAAGTTCCGCATCGGACATTTCGCCAAGCCGGTAGAATTGACGTCGATTTTTAATCGCACGGAGAAAATTCACGACGCCGCTTACAAATCGCGCCGCAAATGCCGGACGCGTCGTCCCATGCATGGTTGCCATTGCGTGATTGAGGGCCGCCATTTCATTTCTCCTTGAAAAGCATAGCCATCCGCAGCGCTGTTGCGCTGCCGGTAGGGCATTCGCCGGGGTTTTTAGTAACAACCAGAATATGCCATCGGCTGATTGATTAATCCAACGAATGTTTCTAATGTTTAGCATCAACATCAATGATGGATGGCGTCATGTCCGCTCCTCTCGATCTCGATCAACTCCAGACATTCATCGCAATTGCCGATACAGGCAGCTTCACACGCGCCGCTGAAGGCGTGCACCGGACGCAGTCGGCAGTCTCCATGCAGATGCGCCGGCTGGAAGATCGCATCGGCAAGCCGCTGTTCGAAAAGGATGGCCGCACGAACAGGCTCACCGAGGAGGGCGAGAAGCTGCTTTCCTATGCGCGCCGCCTGCTCCATCTGAACCGCGAAACGCTGGCGGCTTTCGACGACCGGCGCCTGGAAGGCACGATCAGGATCGGCACGCCAGACGATTATGCCGACCGCTTCCTGCCCGAAATCATGGCGCGCTTCACCCGCTCCAACCCGCGGGTCGAGTTGACCGTTATCTGCGAGCCTACATTCAATCTCGTCGAGCACATCAAGCGCGGTCATCTGGACCTTGCTCTGGTCACGCATGACGGAACCAAGGGGCAGTCGGAGGTGGTGCGCCGCGAGCCGCTGCTTTGGGTCAGCTCGGCAAACCACGCGACGCATGAACAGCCGCTTCTGCCGCTGGCTTTCGGCCGCCCGACCTGCATATGGCGGCGTGCCGCCTGCGATCAGCTCGACCAGATGAACCGCGAATACCGCATTCTGTTTTCAAGCTGGTCGGCAACCGTCATCACCGCCGCAGTCATGGCCGGTCTGGCGATTTCCGTGCTGCCGGAATGCGCGCTGCGTCCTGGCATGCGTGTACTGGGCGAGGCAGATGGTTTCGGCGCCCTACCCGATTGCAAGATCGGCATCATGCGCGGCCACACCTCGCAGCCCGAGCTCGTAGACGCACTGGCTCGGCATATTTCCGAAAGCCTGGACAACATCTCCGTGCCGGTGGTCGAGGATACGGGCACTTTCGATTTTGCAGCACTCGGCGCGATCAAGGGCAGGCGGCTGAAGCCCAGCCACATCATGCCCGGCTGGTAAGAGACCGCTTGCAAATTCTACCCTGCCGGCCATCTGACGCAGTTTTCTGCGCTTCCGGTGCTCACGTACTTTATGTACGCTCCGCTCCGGTTCTCGAAAACCACGCCATATGACTCGCCAGGGCGAATTATCAAACGGTCTCTTAGCGCTTTCCGCGAATGACGAGCACATTGCCTGCTGCGACGAAGGCCAGGCCGGCAATCGCGTAAGGTGTCCAGACATAGCCTTCCATCACGGTCGAAACGAGAAGGGCTGCAATCGGGAACATGACGGTGGCATAGCCAGCGCGCGCTGCGCCGATGCGTCCGACCAGCGTCAGATAGGCTGCGAATGCAGCCACGGTCGAGACGGTTGCCAGGAACAGCAGTGATCCAAGATAGGTCACGGTAGGCTCGATGATGAAGGGCTTTCCCATCAGAAACGCCAGAAGCGCCGACCAGATCGTGCCGTAGAGCATGCCCATGCATTCATCGAAATGAGCGGCAGGCCGCGCTTTTGCGCCGATGCTGAAACGAGATTGCCGAGGCAGAAGCAGAATGTTCCGCATATGCACAAAATCAGCCCGGTAAGCGTGCCGCCAGAAAGCCCGTGCGCTGCAATCTCCGGCAGGAACATCAACGCAATACCGGAAAAGCCGATCAACCCGCCAAGCAGAATGCGCGGCGACGGCCGCTCCCGCATGATGACTGCGCCGAGCAGCATGTTGATGACCGATGCCAGCGAAAACACGACGGATAGCAGCCCGCTGACCAGATAAAGCGCGCCGTGATAGAAAAAGACGAAATTGGTCGAGAAGATCAGCATGCCGAGGCCAAGGAAGCGCAGATGGTCGGCGCGCCCGAAGCGCAATTGGCGCCCGCTGACGATCACCCAGCCGAACATCAGGATGGTTGCTATGCTGAAGCGCCAGACCAGATTGACCTCCGGCGAGACGACGCCGACCTGCAACGATATCGCGAACCAGGAAACGCTCCATGTCAGAACGGTCAGCGCGTAGAGGCCGTAGTCGGTAGCCTCGAATGCATGGTCGTTTCCAACCGGGCGAACGGGCTTTGCGGGAACTGGTTCGTCAGGTGTTGAAGCGGCGCTCATGGGCGGACTTAATGCGAGTGCTGAGCGCTTGTCGAACCAAATGTTCTGATGCACCCATTGCAAAGGGCGATGGATAAGACCCGCTGCGCACTTGATTTTCAACGCCCGAAGCGGCCCTATCGAACCATGACGGATACGAGCATCGAATCGAAGACCAACGCCGCGGAATTCACCGTAAGCGAAATTTCCGGCGCGCTGAAACGCACTGTCGAAGACGCTTTCGGCAATGTGCGCGTGCGCGGCGAGATTTCGGGCTATCGCGGGCCGCATTCTTCGGGTCATGCCTATTTCGCGCTGAAGGACGACCGGGCGCGGCTGGAAGCCGTGATCTGGAAGGGCACGATGAGCAAGCTGCGCTTTCGCCCCGAAGAGGGCATGGAGGTCATCGCCAACGGCAAGCTGACGACCTATCCGGGCTCGTCGAAATACCAGATCGTCATCGACAATCTCGAACCGGCAGGCGCGGGCGCGCTTATGGCCCTGCTGGAAGAGCGCAAGCGCAAGCTCGCCGCCGAAGGGCTTTTCGAGGCGTCGCGTAAACAGCTTCTGCCGTTCATGCCGCGTGTCATCGGCGTGGTCACGTCGCCGACCGGCGCTGTCATTCGCGACATCATCCACCGCATCAAGGACCGTTTTCCGCTTCATGTGCTTGTCTGGCCGGTGCGGGTGCAGGGCGAAACGTCCGGGCCGGAAGTGGCCGCTGCCGTCGATGGTTTCAACGCGCTCGGGCAGGCCGGATCGATCCCGCTGCCGGATGTGCTGATCGTCGCGCGCGGCGGCGGCAGCCTTGAGGATTTGTGGGGCTTCAACGACGAGGCGCTGGCGCGCGCCGTGGCCGCGTCGCACATCCCGGTCATTTCGGCGGTCGGCCACGAGACGGACTGGACGCTGATCGATCTTGTTGCCGACCGGCGCGCGCCGACGCCGACTGGTGCCGCCGAAATGGCTGTGCCGGTGCGGGCCGAACTGGAAGCGACGCTTTCCAGCCTCTCGGCGCGGCTACGCGGCTGCATGTCGCGATTGCATGAAAAACGCACGCAGGCATTGCGCGCCGCTGGCCGCGCGCTGCCATCCGCCGACCAGCTTCTGGCTTTGCCGCGCAGGCATTTCGACGAGACGACGGCGCGGTTTTCCCGCGCACTGCTGGTCAATACGGAAAAGAAACGCGCGCGGCTGAACGGCGTACGCTTGACGACGGCAATGCTATCGCGCCGCATCGCCGAGACGCGCCGCTCGCTCGATCGGGACATGACCCGCGCGCAAGCCGGTCTGCGCGCCATTCTGCGCGAGCGCCGCGCACATTTCTCCCGCTCTGCCAGCCGCGTTGGGGCTGAACCACTTATGCGCAGGCAGATTGTTTTAAGGGATTCGCTGGCTGCCCTGCAGCAGCGCGGCGACCGCTCGATCGCGGTTCGGCTGGAGCGGTTCCGCGGACGCTCGACGCAGGCCGAGCGGCTTCTGGCAACACTCTCGCACCGCTCGATTCTGGAGCGCGGCTTCGCACTCGTAACAGATGCCGAAGGCAGTCTGATCAAGCGCGCGGCGGAAGTGAAGCCGGGCGCCGAGCTAACCATCCAGTTTGCAGATGGGGACGCGCAAGCCATCGGCGGCGCGAGCGATGCTGTCTCTGAGCGGCCGAAACCGCAGCCACGTCCAGCGAAGCCGCGCAATCCGGGCGGGCAGGGCCAGCTTTTCTAACGCCTACCGCTACAGCCGTCTTGATACTAGTTGGTGCCCGCTAGAGCGCGAAATCCAAGGGCCTGCCGGACTTTTTCTTTCTGCTGCTGGATCATTCCGGGGATGAGAAACGCGTCGATCAGCGCCCAGATTCCGACAATTATCAGCAAGAGCATGCCGACGCCGAGAACAAGCGTCAGCCATCCGAGAATGAACAGAACTGCCATGACGATGCCGCTGCCGGTGCGTCCGAGATAGAAACGGTGGCCGCCCAGGCCACCCAGAAAAACCCAGAGAAGATATGCCGCGCCGGTAGATTTCGCTTCGTTTGCGACGCGCTGCTCGATCAGAATCTGCTGTTCTGTAGAAAGTGCCATGATGTTCCCCCAAACCTCGAAGCTATCTTGCAGAGGGTAAGAAATCAGTCAACTGGCACGTCGGTTCACAATGGGTGGATTGGAGTTTACCCGCAGCTCGGTCCAGCGCAGGGAACTGTGAGAGAGTAGTGCCGTTTCGTCTCAGGCGTATCGCGCGCGCAAACTCAAGAGGCCTCATGACACTTTCAATCATCGCATTGTGTGAGAAAACGGGACATTTCGGGATTGCGGCAGCAACTGCCGTTCCGGCTGTGGGAAAATTGCTGACACATGCCGCGCCACGGATTGGTGCGGTTGCTACGCAGGGATTGTTGAATCCCTACCTTGGGATCGATGGCATTCGCCTTCTGGAAGATGGTCGAAGTGCCGAAGAAGTCGTGAAGGAATTGAGTGAAGCCGACGAGCTGGCGGAGCGCCGGCAGTTTGCGGTGATCGACGCACAGGGGCAAACCGCCGTGTGGACAGGCGATGGATGCAAAGACTGGGCAGGTTCGATTTCAGGAAATGGATTTAGTGTTCAAGGCAATCGTCTGACCGGCCGCGACGTGGTCGATAAATCCGCAAAACGTTTCGAAGATTTGCAGGATATGCCGTTGATCGAAGGGCTCATTGAGGCCCTCGCAGTCGGGATTACTGACGGCGGGGACAGGCTTGGAGAGCGTTCGGCGACGATCTACATCGTTGCCGAAGAGGAATATCCGCTTTGGGATATCCGGGTCGATGACCATGACAATCCGATAGCGGAACTCAGACGCTTGCAGAAAGTGTTCGCAAAAGATTTGCTGCCTCACATCAAGCAGATGCCGTCGCGCGACCACCCGCGAGGCGAGCCCGGCGATTACGATGTCTGATGGACGTATCCATGAAGTGGATTGCGCAGAGGAGGCTTCGCCTCGATTGCTGTGCTGCTGATTTTGCTACTGAAATCAGATGGTACGGTTGGGTGGGCTTGAACCACCGACCTCCGGATCCACAATCCGGCGCTCTAACCAACTGAGCTACAACCGCAAGCCTTAGTCTGGCGAAGCGTCAATACGGGCTATTGCCGGAGATTTCAAGCCATTTGGTCAAGACATTTATCGGGGTGTGGATATGCCGCCAAATGGACAAGAAAAAAGCCGGCGGGAGGAGGTGCCGGCTTTTTCCTTTTTGTAGCCAGCGGGAGGAGGTGCTGGCCGCTCGCCCTGAAGGCAGTGGGAGGAGGATACTGTCTTCAGGGTATTTGTGAGGTCGCTGATTAAGCGGCCTTGTATTCCTTGAACGTCTTTTCGAAAACGTCCTTGATCGGCTTCGAGACGTCTTCAGCAGCCTTGCTGGAAACGGTCTGGAATTCCTTGGCCTGCTCGACCGTCTGTTCGAAACCCTTGCGGATGAAGGCGGTCTGAAGTTCGAAAACTTCCGAAAGCGACTTCGCGCCGACCAGAGCTTCAAGATGCGAGAAGCCGGCTTCGGCGTTGACGCGCAGTGCAGCGATGGTCTTCAGCGAAAGCTCCGAACCGGCGCTCTTGGCAGATTCAAAGGAAGTCTCGAAGGCCTTCTGGGTGCTTTCGGCACCGGTCTTGATCTTCGAATAAGCTTCCTTGGACTGCTCTACGCCCTTTTCGGCGAAAGCACGGAACTGGTCGGTGGCCTTCGAAGCGTCGAAGGTCGGGAACTCTACGTTTTCTGCGAATTCGGCATTCTTCGTTGCGGTCTTGGACATTTTCCATCCTCTCTTAGGGCGGTCTTCATTGAGCCGCCTCTTGACTGTATGGAACACATATAGACCATTTTGTTGTGCATTGCAATATTTTTGTTGCAGTGCACAAGTTTAGCTTCCCGGATTAACCAAGCCCTTCGATTTAATGCGTTTCTGCCGCTCGTTTCTGGACGGGGCACCCGCAGGCTTGTTATTAATAAACGGTTAAGTTCTAAACGCACCAAAGCTGGGATCGTAGCCTTAGAATGCCATCCGCCTATTCTTTCATCGATGTAGCCATACTCGACGGCGTGCGGGAGCGTTTCGCTGCCGGTGAGGCCGTGGTCGTCTTGTCCATCGATCTGGATCGCATTCTCTGGGCGAATGGTCCGGGCGCGACCCTGTTCGGCTATCCCGACATCGAATCGACGATCGGCGCGGCCTCGCGGCTTTCGCAGCCTGCATTGCGGCAAATACGGGCAACGGCAGGATTTCCCGAAATCGGGCGCGACCGTTCTCTGTCGGTGCGCCTCGCGCGCGGCATGAACAGCCAGGCAATCGCCTTCCGCGCAAGTGCTGTCGAACTGCCGGACGGCGAAAAGGCAATCGTGCTTGCAGTGCCTTCCACCGATCCGAAATTCGTGCGCGCGATTGGCGGTTTCAGTCAGGAAGGCCATTTCGCTGCCTTTGTCGATTCGAACGGCGAGGCAGTGGCCGCGTCCGCCGGGTTTTCGGCGCTGGGCATAGAAAGCGATACGATCAAGGAATTGGTGTCTGAGGCTGGCGATGAACGCGATCGTCTCGCAAAGCGCATCATCAAGGCAAAGAAGGGCAATGTTCCGGCCGGTCTCGCAAGGCTGACCGATGACCCGGCGCTCTATTTCCTCGTCGTCGTGGATGATCCGCAAGAAGAGATCGCGGCTGCTCCGCTCGTGATGGCTGAGCCCATCGAGGCGGCTCCGGCTGAGCCTGCCGTCCCGACATTGAGCGAAAAACCGAAACATGATGGCGGGGATTTTTCCGGCGAAGAACCTGCCCAGCCTGAAACCGTTTCCAAGGTACCGGCGGAAAAGCCGAAGTCCGACCGCCCGGTGCGCTTCACATGGCGCACGGATGCGGAAGGCCGGTTCAGCGACATTTCGCCTGAATTTGCAGATGCTGTCGGCGAGCATGCCGCAGATGTGATCGGCAGGCGGTTCCGCGATGTCGCGACTATCCTCGGTCTAGACCTCAAGGAAGATGTCGCAATTCTGCTCGAGGGGCGCGACACATGGTCGGGCCGTACCATCAAATGGCCGGTCGCCGGCACGAATATGCGCATCCCGGTCGATCTGGCTGCACTTCCGGTCTATGGGCGCGACCGCAATTTCGAGGGCTTTCGCGGCTTCGGTGTTGCGCGGGTTGCGGATGCCGTGGTCGATCCCGAAGCGATCGGCACAGCACTTGTTCCCAATGGAAGCGCGCCGCAGGCTGAGTTCGACGAACCTTCCGTCGAGGAGCCGGAGATCGCGGACCCGTTTCAGGGCGAAGTGCCTGCTCTTTCCATTGAACCGCAGGCCGAGCGGCGCGATGCGGACCGTGTTCTGCGTCTTGCGGAGCATCGCCCGAATGTCAGCGAAAAGGGCGGGCTTTCGCCTGTCGAACGCAATGCGTTTCGCGAGATAGGCGAGCGGCTGAAACGCGAAGGCAGCGCGTCGAAATCATGGAGCCGTCCGGCAGAAGAGCCGCAGCAGGACGAGAGTGAGGCAGCATTTGAAAACGAACGGAAGATCGTTGCCGAAACGCCTGCGCCCGAAACGCCAAAACCTGATGTCGAAGCCGCTGAAAGCCCGCGTGAGATAGCCGAAGAGACGCAGCCGGGCGAACTAGAAGCGCCCGTCTCGACAAATCCCTCCGAGCTTGCCGTACTGGCCACATTGCCGGTTCCGATTCTCATTCATTCTGGTGACACGCTTCATTATGCCAATGCCGAATTTCTTGAGCTGAGCGGCTATTCGTCGGTCGAGGCCCTGAGCGAGGCGGGCGGCCTTGGCGCACTGTTTACCGACCCGTACAATGATGACGTTTCTGCCGACCATAGCCTCGGACTACGCACGCGCGATGGACAGGAATTTCCCATCGAGGCGCTGCTGCGCTCCGTTCCGTGGAATGGCGGCAAGGCTTTGATGCTGGTCGTTCGCCGCAGCGGTGAGGCCGAAGAGGTGGAAGAGCGCAGTTCGCTGCCGTCTGCCGAAGCCATGCAATTGCGCCTTCGTCTGGCGGAGATGCGCACGATCCTCGACACTGCAACCGATGGCGTGGTGCTGATCACGCCGGATGGCATGATCCGCTCGATCAGCAGGCCGGCGGAAGCGCTGTTCGGCTTCGACAATGACGATGTGGCGGGCAAGCCCTTCGTGTCGATGTTTGCCATCGAAAGCCAGCGCGCCGTTACCGATTACATTGGCGGACTTTCCGATCATGGCGTGGCCAGCGTGCTGAACGATGGTCGCGAAGTCATCGGCCGTGAAGCGCAAGGACGCTTCATTCCGCTGTTCCTTTCCATTGGCAAGCTGCCGGATCAGCGCGGTTATTGTGCCGTAGTGCGCGACATCACCCATTGGAAACGTGCCGAGGAAGAGCTGACGCAGTCGCGTGCGCAGGCCGAACGTGCCTCCTCGCAGAAGACGGATTTCCTGGCCCGCGTAAGCCATGAAATCCGCACGCCGCTCAACGCGATCATCGGCTTTTCGGAGCTGATGATGGACGAGAAATTCGGGCCAATCGCCAATGATCGCTATCGCGATTATCTGCGCGACATAAACCGCTCCGGCAATCATGTCCTCGATCTGGTCAATGATCTGCTCGACATATCGAAGATCGAGGCCGGTCAGCAGGAAATGGATTATGAGGCGGTTTCGCTGAATGAGACGCTTCTTGAAATCGTCGCGATGATGCAGCCGCAGGCAAACCGCGAACGCGTCATCATAAGGTCGAGCTTCTCGTCGCGCCTGCCCGATGTGGTCGCAGACCTTCGAAGCGTGCGCCAGATCGCGCTGAATATCCTGTCGAACGCCATTCGCTATACGCAGGCAGGCGGGCAGGTCATCATTTCGACCTCCTATGAACTGTCCGGCGACATCGTCATGCGCGTGCGCGATACGGGCATCGGCATGACGCAGCCTGAGATCGAACAGGCGCTGAAACCCTTCAAGCAGATCAACTCGCTGAAGCGCGCGCGCGGAGATGGCACCGGGCTCGGCCTGCCGCTCACCAAGGCAATGGTCGAGGCAAACAGGGCGCGGTTTATGATCGCATCGACGCCGGGCGAGGGCACTCTCGTAGAAGTGACCTTCCCCTCTACGCGCGTACTTGCCGAATAGCGGCAATTAATCCAGCAAATTCCGCAATATGAGCTAGTTTAGAAGTATTCTAAACTATTGAAATCATTACCTGTTTATCTTGACCTTTTCACTCCATTCCAGCAATAGACGAGTGGCCTCACGAGCAAAGCCCGTCAGCCAGTCCGTAAGAGAGCCTTGAACTCTGTCTAGGAGAGAGACATGACAATTGGAAACGCCCGGTCGAAACTGGCCGGATACGCTGCATTTGCCCTTGCCACTCTGTTTGCAGGCTCCGCCCTCGCAGACGGCACGGTCAATGTCTACACCTATCGCCAGCCCGATCTCATCAAGCCGGTTCTGGATGCTTTCACGCAGGAAACCGGCATCAAGACCGAGGTTCTGTTCCTCGACAAGGGCCTTGAAGAACGCATTCTGGCAGAAGGCCAGAACTCGCCGGCAGACGTCATCATGACGGTCGATATCTCCCGCCTGACGACTGCCAAGGAAAAGGGCATCACGCAGGCCCTCGACGACAGCGTCGTCAACGCCAATATCCCGGCAGAATACCGCGACCCGGAAGGCCATTGGTTCGGCCTCACCAAGCGCGCCCGCGTTGTTTATGCCTCGAAGGATCGCGTCAAGGACACCGCGATCACCTACGCCGATCTGGCCGACCCGAAATGGAAGGGCAAAATCTGCATTCGTTCCGGCCAGCATGATTACAATCTCGCGCTCATCGGCGCCGCAATCTCGCATTGGGGTGCGGAAAAGGCTGAAACCTGGCTGAATGGCGTGAAGGATAATCTCGCTCGCAAGCCCGATGGCGGCGACCGTCCGCAGGCCAAGGCGATCTTCGCTGGCGAATGCGACATTGCGATCGGCAACACCTATTATGTCGGCCTGATGCGCACCAACGAGAAGGACCCGGAAGAAAAGGAATGGGGCAACGCGATCAACGTTATCTTCCCGACCTTTGAAAACGGCCTGACCCACGTCAACATTTCGGGCGCGGCAATCGCCAAGAACGCACCGAACCACGACAATGCGGTCAAGCTCCTGCAGTTCCTGTCGAACCATGAGGCGCAGCAGATCTACGCCGAAAAGAACTACGAATATCCGGTCGAGCCGGGCCTTGAGCCTTCCGAAACCGTCAAGGCTTTCGGCGAGCTGAAGTCCGACACGCTGCCGCTGGTGGAAATCGCCAAGGAGCGTAAGGCAGCTTCCGAGCTGGTCGACAAGGTTCGTTTCGACGACGGCGCGGGCAGCTAACAGCCTGCAAATCTGAAGCGAGAGCCGGGCATGCCCGGCTCTCTGCATATTCGAGCAAAGCAATTCCAGGAAAAGTGTCCCGCAGCTTTTGTCGGGAATTGCGGGAAACGAAACAAAGGTTTGGATGTCCCAAACTTACCCAGCAGATGGTCCCGGTCAGGCCCGCCAAGCCTCTTTCGCGCGCGTAAAGCGTGATAGAAACGGCGGCATGCTGGCGCTTGCGATGGCCATCTGCGCGGTCGTGCTTCTGCCTATTCTGTCACTGGCCTATGTCGCGCTCTCCGGCACGAGTGATGACTGGCCGCATCTGATCGCCCATGTCATTCCCGGCGCAACCCAGACGACGCTCGCGCTGCTGGCGATGGTCGCGATCATGACGTCAGTAGTGGGTGTCACCACCGCATGGCTGGTTGTCAGTTTCGAATTTCCGTTCCGCCGTTTCCTGTCGTGGGCTTTGGTGCTGCCGCTAGCCGTCCCGCCCTATCTGGCGGCTTACGCTTTCGGCGAATTCTTTCACTATACCGGCCCGATCCAGAGCACGATCCGCGAGATTTTCGGCTTTCAGACGATCCGCGATTACTGGTTTCCCGATATTCGCTCGACGGGTGGAGCAGCACTCGTCCTTTCCTCGGTACTTTATCCTTACGTCTATCTGACGACGCGCATCGTGTTCCTCATGCAGGGGCGCAACATCGCCGATGTCGCGCGCACGCTGGGTGCGCGCCCGTCGCGGATTTTCTGGCGTGTGCTTTTGCCCATCGCCCGCCCGGCAATCGTCGCTGGCGTGGCACTGGTGCTGATGGAAACCATCAACGACATCGGCGCGGCTGAATATCTGGGCGTCCGCACCATGACCTTCGCGGTCTATTCGACATGGCTGAACCGGGGCAGTCTTGAAGGGGGCGCACAGATAGCGCTGCTCATGCTGATCATCGTTTTCGTGCTGCTGGTGGCCGAACAATGGGCGCGGCGCAGGCAGCGGTTTCACGCATCGCGCGCAACCCATATGAAGACGCTGCCGCGTCAGACAACGCTTCGCGGCAGGCAATATGCGGCGGCACTCGTCGTGCTGGTTCTGCCGATCCTTGCCGGTTTCGGCATTCCGCTTTTCGTGTTCGGCCGTTATGCGCTGCGCCGCCTCGATCAGTTCGCATCACCCGCTCTGGCAAGCGCCTTCGTAAACAGTGTGATGACGGCGCTTTTCACATCGCTGCTCACCGTGCTTCTGGCGCTTTTCCTCTTGAATGCAGTCCGTATCGCGCGGTCGCACCTTGTCATGGCGACAGTGCGTTTGGCATCCGTTGGCTATGCGCTCCCCGGCGGCATTCTGGGGCTCGGCCTGCTCTTCGTGCTGGCGCGTTTCGACAATGGGCTCGATGCGCTGGCGCGCGAGCATCTCGGCTATTCGACCGGCCTTCTGCTGACGGGCTCGGCATCCGCGGTGGTCATTGCCTGCACGATCCGCTTTCTGGCGCTTGCCGAAAGTGCGGTGCGCTCCGGCATCGAAAAGCTTCCGCCCAATCTCGACGAGGCAGCGAGAAGCCTTGGGCGAACGCCTATGGCAAGCGCGCGAAGCGTACTCCTGCCGCTCCTGAGACCTGCAATTCTTACGGCTTCCGTGCTGGTCTTTGTCGATACGATCAAGGAATTATCCGCGACGATCCTGCTCAGGCCCTTCGGCTTCAACACGCTGGCGACATTCGTCTATGAGAATGCTTCGCGCGGCGTGCCGGAGGATGGCGCAGTTGCGGCCCTGCTCATCATCTTGACGGCGCTGGTGCCGGTGGTGCTGCTGTCGGGTGCGCTCATGCGCGACCGGGATGCGTCGATGTAGGGCGCATGAGGACGATTTAACCCAGCGTCATTCCCCGCAAAGAAAAAGGCGCCAGAGGCGCCTTGGAATTGAGAGTTCTGTGACAACGGGCTTGAGCAAAGCTTCCTCGGGGGACGGTGAGGACGGGATTTCTCCCTCAAGTTGGGAACACTATCGCCCCGATTGCCTTAACAAATCCTTACCCGGATACCGACAAGTTTACGAAATGGTACCATCCCTGAAAACGAGGTAAATTTACCGGTAAGGATTTGTTAGCCATAAATCTCAGTTCGCCAGTGCCGGAATATCCCGGAACAGGTCGAGCGCTTCGGGGTTGGCGAGCGCTTCCTTGTTCTTCACGCCGCGACCGTGAACGATATCGCGCACCGCAAGCTCGGTGATCTTACCGGATTTGGTGCGCGGAATATCCGTCACCGCGACAATCCTTGCCGGCACGTGACGCGGGCTTGCTCCGGTGCGGATTTTGGTGCGAATGGTCTTTTCAAGTGCCTCGTCCAGAGCCACGCCTTCGGCCAGCCGCACGAACAGCACGACGCGAACATCGTCGTCCCAATTCTGCCCGATGCAAAGCGCCTCGACGATTTCGGGAAGTTGCTCGACCTGATTGTAGATTTCGGCAGTGCCGATGCGCACACCGCCGGGGTTCAGCGTCGCATCCGAGCGGCCATGAATGACAATGCCGCCATGCTCGGTCCATTCGGCGAAATCGCCATGGCACCAGATATTGTCGAAACGTTCGAAATAGGCCGAATGGTACTTTGCGCCGTCCGGGTCGTTCCAGAAGCCGACGGGCATTGCCGGAAACGCTTTGGCGCAGACCAGTTCGCCCTTTTCCTGCCGCACCGGCCGAGCGTCGTCGTCCCACACATCGACTGCCATGCCGAGGCCCGCCGCCTGTATCTCGCCCGACCAGACAGGAAGTGTCGGCACGCCCAGCACGAAACAGGAAACGATGTCGGTGCCGCCCGAAATCGAGGCCAGATGCACATCCTTCTTGATGCCGTCATAGACAAACTGAAAACCTTCGGGCGATAGCGGCGAGCCGGTCGAGGACACGGTGCGCACGCTGGACAGATCATGCGTATCGATGGGGCGCAACTCTGCCTTGCGTACGGAATCGATGAATTTCGCCGAAGTGCCGAAATAGGTCATCTTTTCAGCCTGCGCATAGTCGAACAGCACGTTTCCGTCCGGGTAGAAGGGCGAGCCGTCGTAAAGCAGAAGCGTGGCATTCGCCGCCAGCCCGGAAACCAGCCAGTTCCACATCATCCAGCCGCAGGTCGAGAAGTAGAAGACCCGGTCGCCTTCACCGATTCCCGCATGCAGACGGTGTTCCTTGACGTGCTGAAGCAGCGTGCCGCCGGCCGAATGTACGATGCATTTCGGAATGCCGGTCGTGCCTGATGAAAACAGGATGTAAAGCGGGTGCGAGAAGGGCAGGTGTTCGAAAGTCAGCGGCTCTTCCGCAATGGCGGCAATCGCCTGGCTGAAAGGCTCGGCGCGGTCGATGCCCGCCGCGACCTCTTCCGCCTTGCCGAGATAGTCGACGATCAACGCCTTTTTCACGGTCGGCAGCTTTTCCAGGACCGTTTTGATCTTGCCCGCCACATCGATCGGCTTGCCATTGTACCAATAGCCGTCCGGCGCGATGAAAATGACGGGTTCGATCTGGCCGAAACGGTCCAATACGCCCTGTTCGCCGAAATCGGGCGAGCAGGAAGACCAGATTGCACCGATTGAAGCCGTCGCCAGCATCGCCGCAATGGTTTCGGGCATGTTCGGCATCATCGCCGCAATGCGGTCGCCTTTTTTGACGCCAGCCAGGACGAATAATTGCTGCAGCTTGGAAACCTGCTCACGCAATGCATCCCAGGACATGCGGCGCTCGACCTTGTCTTCGCCGCGAAACACCAGCGCGTCGTCCGATCCGGTCTTTTTCAGAAGGTTTTCCGCGTAATTCAGCTTCGAACCCGGGAAAAATGCGGCGCCGGGCATCTTGTCGCCGTTGGCCAGCACGGTTTTTCCCTTTTCACCGACGATGCCGCAGAAATCCCAGACCAGATCCCAGAACGCTTCGCGATCTTCGATGGACCAGCGATGCAGCGCCGCATAGTCGGCAAATCGTATGCCGGTCCTGCCCTCGGCCTCCGCGGTAAACGCGCTGATAGGCGCTGCCGCGATCTGCTGTTTCGACGGGGTCCATAAGGGAGTGCTGGCAACCACGATTTTTCCTCCTGCTTTTCGCGATTGTTTATGCATATTGCGGTGCAGCGGAGCAAGATACACTTCACGGCGTGCATCTGCTGTGCGCAAATGCCTTGCCCGGGCCACAAAGTCTTGAAATGCGGTGGTTGTGGGATAAACCCGATATTGGGCAATCGGCGGTCGCATAAACGACGTGGTCGGCCCGGATGGATAGGACACGATGCCATCAAGGCTGTTAAGGCGTATTATCTGGACGGTGATCGGCGTATTCGTCGTGGCGGGCTTTGTCGTGGGCGCGTTGCCGATCATAGCTTCGACGCAAATCGTTCGAGATCGCATCGCGCTGGAGATGGGCGCGCTGCTTGGCCTGCGCGTCACCATCGACAAAACGCCTGAAATAGAAGTCTGGCCGACATTCCGTGCGACGCTGACCGATGTGAAGCTTGGCCGCTGGGGTGAGCCGGACGCGCCACCTGTGGTTGCGGCCGATCGTGTGGAAATCGAATTGTCGGCATTGGCCGCTTTGCGCGGCGATGTCGTGTTCTCGCGCTCGCGAATGACACGCCCGACCTTACGCGTCGAAAAGACCGAGGGCGGCTATTATCTCCCGCAGCTTCCCGGTTATGGGCGCCTGGCCCGCGCGGTCGATGCAACGCGCAATACGCTCAAGGACAACCCCAACCCGGATTCGTCCAATCTGCCGTCGGACGAATTCGGCGCGGTCGAGGTCAATGACGGCCGCGTCATAACCACTGGCGATGATGGAAAAGACCAGCAGCTCGTTACCGGCATCGCCGGCACGCTGGATTGGCCCGCACTCAATCGCGGCATTACCTCATCGGTCAAAGGTATCTGGCACGGCGAAAGCGTCTCGGTCGATGTCTCGTCCGACAGGCCGCTTGTTTTGTTTGCCGGGGGTGCCGCTCCGCTGAAATTTGCCTTCAACTCTGCGCCAGCCACGGCGAGTTTCGATGGCACCGCCGCCATCTCCGAAAAGCCCTATATCGAAGGTCAGGCAAAATTTGCCGCGCAATCGCTGCGGCGCATGCTCGAATGGTCGGAAGTCGGCATTTCGCCGGGTGTCGCGATCGGTTCAGTCAGCGTTTCCAGCACGATCAGCGGCTCTGGCAAGCGCATCAAACTCGACAACACCGAAATCGCGCTGGACGGCAATGCGGGCGTCGGTGTCCTTGAGCTTTCGCTGGCTGACGTCATTCCGTCGATTTCGGGGACGCTCGCTTTCCAAAACCTCGACATGCGCTCGTTTCTCTCGACATTCACCCCGCAAGGCACGATTTCGGAAAGCGGGGCAAATGATCCGATACCGAGCCTTGCCGACAGCGCCAATCTCGATCTGAGACTGTCGGCTGCCCGCGCAAATGCCGGAAGCATCACGCTTTCGGATGTTGCTGCCGCAGCACAGGTTAAGGGCGGACTTGCCGTTTTCGATATTAGTGACGCGACCGCATTCGGCGGGACAATTCAGGCAAGCGTACGCTTCGACCGCAAGCCGGAAGGCACGCAATCTGAAATCCGTCTCCTGGCATCGGATATCGACGGCGGCGATTTCGGCAAGATGGCAGGCATGAGCAGGATTTTCCCCGTCGCCAAGGGCACGGTGTCCGTGATGCTCAAGGGGCCGGGCCGTACCTGGGACTCGATCCTCGAGCGTGCGGATGGTTCGATTTCGGCCAATTTTGGCGCGGGCTTGATTCCCGGTCTGGATCTCGATGGATTTTTGAAGCGCAGTGCGGCAGGCGGGTTCTTCTCGCTCGACGAAGTGTCGAATGGCGACCTCAAGATCGACGGGTTCGAACTCAAGGCGATAATTTCCAATGGCGTCGCGCGGATCGAGAAGGCGCAGGCCAAATCCGGCAAGCGGCTTTTGTGGCTGTCCGGCATCGTTCCTTATGTCGGTCGCGGTTTGGCGCTTTCGGGCGGTATAGGCCCCATAGTGCCGCCAGCGCCGCCCCCGGCACCTGCGCCGGTCGAAACTCCGCCGCTTCAGGAGCAGCCTACAGGTGACGGCGAGGGACAGACAGCGCAAGAGGCAACGCCCCAGCCGCCAGCGCAGCCGCAGCAGCCTAGCCCGGCTGTGACCGCAGACAGCGAGCCGCAGCCTCTGCCGAGATCTGAAGCATCGTTCTTTGTCGGCGGGTCATGGAACGCACCGTTCATATCGCCGATCACGCCTATAACGCCGCTGCAGTGAACGGACAGAGATTATTGCGCTTGATCTGGATGGCGTGATTTATCGTCGGAAACGGGCGATTTTTCATCCGCCGTTTCTCGTTCGGCACTCTTTTTCTGCCAGAAATCATCCGGTTTCTTCGAGGTATTCGATTTGTAGCCGGATTTTCCGTCGTAATACGGCTCGAAAACGTCCTGATGTGCGAGCGTCATGGCTTTCTCCCGTAGATGGACGATAAACGGCAGGCAGCCATTTCCGTTCCGCAGATTTGGCTTCATCGGCGCTTTGCAACGCTCGGTCTGCCGTGCGAAGAACGCTTATGATGCACGAGCAAAACAACGACAGACGCACATTCATGGTCGGCCAGGGCGAGATCGTCGCGCGTCCGCTGGATGCAGCACTTTATCTGGTCGCAACCCCCATCGGAAATCTCGGCGACATCACCTTGCGGGCGCTTGAAACGCTGGCTGGATGCGACGTGCTGGCCTGTGAGGACACGCGCGTTACCCGCGTGCTGCTCGACCGTTACGGCATTCGCCAGCGCCCGATCGCCTATCATGAGCACAATGCGGGCGAGGCGGGTCCGAGACTGATCGAGGCGCTTCAATCGGGGCGCAGCGTGGCGCTCGTCTCGGATGCAGGCACGCCGCTTGTGTCGGACCCCGGCTTCCGGCTGGTTGGGCAGGCACAGGAAGCAGGCATCCGCGTCATTCCGATACCCGGACCTTCTGCCGTTCTGGCAGCATTGACTGCGTCCGGCCTGCCTTCTGATGCCTTCATGTTCGCCGGGTTCCTGCCGGTCAAGGATGGGCAGCGCCGCTCGCGCCTTGAAGCCTTGAAGGCGGTTCCGGCAACGCTGATTTTCTTCGAATCGCCGCGTCGCCTCGACGATACGCTTGTCGCAATGGCCGATGTGTTCGGCGAACGCGCAGCCGCAATAGGGCGTGAATTGACCAAGACTTTCGAGGAAATGCGGACCGGCTCTCTGCAGGAGCTTTCGGAGCATTATTCGAAAGCTGACACGCCCAAGGGCGAAATCGTGATCTGTGTCGGCCCTTCGACCGAAAAGGCCGAAACGCCGGAAGACATTGACCGCCTGCTGCTTTCGCTTTCCTCGGAAATGTCTGCGTCAAAGGCGGCAGGCGAGGCCGCCAAGATGACCGGCGGGCATAAGCAGGCGCTTTATCGCCGACTGCTGGAACTGAAAGAAAGCGCCGATGGCTGACGCGCTTTCGCGTCGACAAGCACACCGCCGCGGCCATCGTGGCGAATGGCTGGCATCCCTTGCCTTGATGGTGAAAGGCTACCGCATCGTCGCGCGCCGATACCGCACGCGGCTCGGCGAAATCGACCTGATAGCGCGGCGCGGCAATCTCGTTCTGATCGTCGAGGTGAAGGTTCGCAAGACGCTCATCGAGGCGATGGACGCACTCGCCCATCAATCCGAACGGCGCATCGAAAATGCCGCCGATCTATGGCTCGCCCGCCAGCCGGATCATGCCCGGCTTTCGATGCGGTTCGACATGGTGGCCGTGTTGCCACGCCGCTGGCCGGTCCATGTCGAAAACGCGTTTTACGGTCGAAATTAGACTACGCATTGGTGAAAACAGCCCCTCACCCTTACCCTCTCCCCGTGAAGAACGGGGAGAGGGGGACGTGAACGTTGCGGTCAGCCTCCTTCTCCCCGTCCTTTACGGGGAGAAGGTCGCGGCAGCGGGATGAGGGGCAAGGCCGCAGCTTCGGAAGCGGTCTACCGCTTGCTCACGCGCATCGGCAGACCGCCTTGCGGCTGCGTTGTCAGCTTCTGAACCGGCCAGGGCTTTGTTTCATCGGTCGTGTCGAAGCGGAAGCGCGACATTAGCACGGCAAGCGAGATGATCGCCTCCTGCATGGCAAAGCTCGCGCCTATGCATACGCGCGGACCGGCGCCGAATGGCAGATATTGATAACGGTCGATGCTGTCGCGGTTTTCGGGATGAAAGCGCGACGGCATGAATGCATCCGGCCTGTCCCACAGCTTACGATGGCGATGCACGGTCCACGGCATGACCAGGACCTGCGCGCCCTTGACGATTTTCAGGTCACCCCATTGCTCGGTTTCGATGGGTTCTCGGTTGATCGAAGGCGCTGGCGGAAACAGCCGCAAAGCTTCCTCGAAGGCGGCGCGCGTCAGCGGCATCGCGTCGAGCCATTTCGTCGGATCGGGCTCAGTGGCAAGCACCGCGTCGATTTCCTGCTCGATGGCTTCGCGCTCCCAAGGCGCTTCGGCAAGACAGTAGATCGTCCAGCCGAGTGCGCGCGCGGTCGTTTCGTGTCCGGCACCGATGAAGGTAATGATGTTGTCTTCGATTTCGCCGCGCGTCAGCCCATCCGGGCCTTCGGCGCGCAGAAGCAGGGTCAGGAAATCTTCCGGCACGTTGTCGGGGTCTTTTTTAAGCCTTTCACTGCGCATCTCCATCGTGTCGGACACGATCTTGCGAAAATAGGCCATGGTCTTGCGCCCGCGCAGGCGCGTGATGCGCGGCATCCAATCTGGCGCGCGCAGAAGATCGAGCGGATCAACGCGACCCATCGTTTCGAACAAATGATCGATTTCCTTTGCAAAACTGCCCGGTTCACCTGCAATTTCGCCGGAAAAGAGCGTTTCGGCCAGAATATCGTAGGTCAGCATCGTCATGTCGTGCGCGACATCGACGCTTCCGCTCAAATCCTCATACCGGTTCACGAATTCCTGCGTCCGGCGCAGCATAGGTTCCGCGAAACCGAAAATGTGGCGCGGGGTGAAGACGGGCGCCATGGCCTTGCGCGAGCGTTTCCAGACGGTGCCTTCGGCAGTCAGCAGGCCATCGCGCAGGATCGGCCGCAGGATTTTCTGGCGCACGGTCGCCATGCGGTAGTTCTTCGCATTGTCGACCAGAATGTGCCGGATGAGCTTGGGATCATTGGCGATAACCAGCGGCCCGCCAATGCCGGAAACGGAAATATAAGGCTCGTTGTAGGAAGGCTCGCCCCATAATTCGAGCGGATTTCGATAAACGATCCTTATCATCTCCAGCGTGGACGGCGGAGAAGTCCTCGGGGTCGGTGCAGGCGGCACGAAAGGGCGGGGCTTGGTGTCCATACGGGCTCCATTGTCCACCTCTATCTAGGCAAGGGGAGCGGCTGCGTCCACACAGTTACCCGAAAGTGCCTTCTTGCGCGCAGATGCGCAGCGATTATGTGGACGGTCACCAAAAGTTACCCCCCGTATTCTCAAGCATATCAAGGAGACAATTTTGAAGCACAGGCTCAACATCATCATCGCCAGCACGCGCCCCGGCCGGGTAGGCCCGGTCTTCGCAAAATGGTTCGAAGGCGTGGCGCGCGAGCATGGCAAGTTCGAGCCGGTTCTGGTCGATCTGGCGGATTACGATCTGCCATTGTTCAATGAGCCCAGGCATCCGCGTTTCGCGGATTATCAGCACGACCACACGAAAAAGTGGTCGGAAACGATCAAGGCAGGCGACGCATTCGTATTCGTCACGCCCGAATACAATTACTTCGCACCACCCGCGCTGGTAAACGCGATCACCTATCTTTCAACGGAATGGAACTACAAACCGGCAGGCTTCGTCAGCTATGCAGGCATTTCGGGCGGAACGCGCGCGGTGCAGACCGAGAAGCAGCTTTTGAGCGGTTTGAAGGTCGTCGGAATACCGGAAGGCGTCGCCATTCCGAACTTCGCGGCCTTCATAAACGAGGATGGCGTGTTCACGCCGAACGAGCTTATCAACGCCGGAACGAAGCCGATGCTCGACGAGCTTTATCGCTGGAGCAGCGCGCTTCGCACGATCCGCGAAGGCTGATGCGCAGGCAGCGGGGCAGAGCGGCTGCTTTTCCCCGCTGAAATGGCCGGAAAGCTTGGAAAATCAGGCCGGAACGCCTATATCTGAGGTCTATGGAGGCGTGCGATTCGAAGTTTTCCTGCGCGCCTCTTCAAAGACAATCAGACGAAAGCAATTCATGAGCGATCAGTCCGAAAACATCCCCGGCGGAAACGCCGAATATGGCGCCGATTCCATCAAGGTACTCAAGGGGTTGGATGCTGTCCGCAAACGCCCCGGCATGTATATCGGCGACACGGACGATGGTTCGGGCCTGCATCACATGGTCTACGAAGTCGTCGATAATGCGATCGACGAATCGCTGGCAGGCCATGCCGATCTCGTTTCCGTGACGCTTAATCCCGATGGCTCTGTCACCGTGATCGACAATGGCCGCGGAATTCCGACCGATATCCACACCGGCGAAGGCATTTCGGCTGCCGAAGTCATCATGACGCAGCTTCACGCTGGCGGTAAGTTCGACCAGAATTCCTACAAGGTTTCCGGCGGTCTGCACGGCGTCGGTGTCTCGGTGGTGAACGCTCTGTCCGGCTGGCTGAAGCTGAAAGTCCGCCGCAACGGCAATGTCCACGAGATGAGCTTTACCCACGGCAATGCCGATGCTCCGCTCGCCATCACCGGCAGCTATGTGGAAAACAAGCAGCCCGGCACCAATGAAGGCCGCAGCGGCACGGAGATCACCTTCTTCCCGTCTGCCGAGACGTTCACCATGATCGACTTCGATTATGGCACGCTGGAGCATCGTCTGCGCGAACTGGCCTTCCTGAATTCGGGCGTGCGCATCGTTCTCACCGACAAGCGCCATGCCGACATCAAGGTTCAGGAACTGCTCTATGAGGGCGGGCTTGAAGAGTTCGTCAAATATCTCGATCGCGCCAAGAAGCCGCTGATCGAAAAGCCTATCGCCATCAAATCCGAGCGTGACGGCATCACCGTTGAAGTCGCAATGTGGTGGAATGACAGCTACCACGAAAACGTGCTGGCCTTCACCAACAACATCCCGCAGCGCGACGGCGGCACGCACCTTGCCGGTTTCCGTGGCGCGCTGACGCGTCAGGTGACGGGCTATGCCGAATCTTCCGGCATCTCCAAGAAAGAAAAGGTATCGATCACCGGCGACGACAGCCGCGAAGGGCTGACGGCGGTTCTTTCAGTGAAAGTGCCGGATCCGAAATTCTCCTCGCAGACCAAGGACAAGCTGGTTTCCTCCGAAGTGCGCCCGGTGGTCGAAAGCCTCGTCAACGATGCGCTCGGCACATGGTTCGAGGAACACCCGGCTGAGGCGAAGATACTTATCGCCAAGGTGGTCGAGGCCGCTGCTGCCCGTGAAGCCGCCCGCAAGGCGCGCGAACTGACCCGCCGCAAAGGTGTTCTGGACATCTCCTCCTTGCCCGGCAAGCTAGCCGACTGCCAGGAGCGCGATCCGGCCAAGTCCGAAATCTTCATCGTCGAGGGTGACTCCGCAGGCGGCTCCGCAAAGGGCGGCCGCTCGCGCCAGAACCAGGCGATCCTGCCGCTGCGCGGTAAGATCCTGAACGTCGAGCGAGCCCGTTTCGACCGTATGCTCGGCTCGGACATGATCGGCACGCTGATCATGGCTCTCGGCACGTCGATCGGCAAAGACGAGTTCAACGCCGACAAGCTGCGCTACCACAAGATCATCATCATGACCGACGCTGACGTCGACGGGGCGCATATTCGCACGCTGCTGTTGACGTTCTTCTTCCGTCAGATGCCGGAACTGATCGAGCGCGGGCATCTCTATATCGCCCAGCCGCCGCTCTATAAGGTCAGCCGGGGCAAAAGCTCGCAATACATCAAGGACGAGAGCGCTTTCGAGACGTTCCTCATCGATTCCGGTCTGGACGATGCGTCGCTTTCCATGTCCTCCGGCGAGGTCCGTATGGGGCGCGATCTGCGTGCCGCCGTCGAAGACGCGCTGGCGGTTCGCACGCTGATCAACGGATTGCACACGCGCTACAATCGTGCGGTTGTCGAGCAGGCCGCGATTGCGGGCGCGCTCAACCCGGCAATCGTGGAAGACCTCGGCCGAGCCGACGCCATGGCGCAGACCATCGCCGGACGTCTCGATGCGGTTGCCGAAGATATCGAGCGTGGCTGGACCGGCCGCACCTCGACCTCCAATGAAGGCCCCGGCGGGTTCATTTTCGAACGCACCATTCGCGGCGTCAAAGAAGTCGCCCATCTCGACATGGCGCTGCTGAATTCGGCCGATGCGCGCGCGCTGGACCGTTATTCGACGCGTCTTGGCGAAGTCTATGCGCTTCCGCCGGTTCTGCGCCGCCGCGAGGTCAATGAGACGATTGCAGGCCCAATGGCGCTGCTCGACGCGATCTTCGCCTCAGGCCGCAAGGGTCTGACCATGCAGCGATACAAGGGTCTTGGCGAAATGAACGCCGAGCAGCTTTGGGAAACCACGCTGGACCCGAATGTGCGCTCGCTGCTGCAGGTTAGGGTCAACGATGCGACTGATGCCGATTCACTGTTCTCGAGGCTGATGGGCGACGACGTGGAACCGCGCCGCGACTTCATTCAGGAAAACGCGCTCTCGGTGGCCAATCTCGACGTTTGATGGGGTTGCGATTCATAGCAGCAAAACCAGAACCAGCCAGGCTGCTGCACCCATCTTTGCCGTAGACGCAAAAGCACCGCCGCTCATGCCGGCGGTGCGCCATACTGAAAAGCACAGGAAGATATTGTAGGGCGTCGGCGAGAAGAACATCACCAGCGCGACCCAAAGCGGCGCTTTGAAACCGAGCGCCAGCAATGACGCGACGGTCGTCGCGATGTTGAGCGCGCTTCCGATCAGAACCATATCGCGCCAGAAAAGCGTCTTCAGCGGCACGAAACCATGCCAGCGCAAACCGAAAAAACCGAGTTTGTGGTCGGTTTTGGCCCGAATTTCATCTCTGTCTACGGGCGCGGACATGAAATGTTGCCTAGGTTTCGACGGTTTCGAGGCGTTTTGCCACCAGATACGCCAATTTCTCGGCGACTTCTTCCTTGGTCATGTCCGGCCATTCCTCGACGCTGGAGCGCGACACGATCCGAACGCGGTTGCGGTCGCCGCCCATGACGCCGCTTTCCGCGCTCACATCATTGGCGACAATGAAATCGGCACCCTTCTTGTTGAGCTTTGCCTGCGCGTTTTCGATGACGTTCTGGGTTTCGGCGGCGAAGCCAACGACCAGAAACGGTCGTTTCTCATGATGTCCAATCCCGGCAAGAATGTCGGGATTTTCGACCATCGAAAGGCTCGGCGGGCCGTCTGCCGCGGCCTTCTTTATCTTCTGGCCGGAGGCGCTTTCGGTGCGCCAGTCGGCGACCGCCGCGACCATGATCGCCGCGTCCGCAGGCAAAAGCTGCTCCACAGCTTTTTTCATTTCACGCGCCGTTTCGACATGGTGCGTTTTGACGCCCGCAGGATCTGGAATGGAAACCGGCCCCGATACGAGGTGAACATCCGCGCCGAGCTTTGCCAGCGCTGCCGCAATCGCGTGGCCCTGCTTGCCCGAAGAGCGATTGGCGATGTAGCGCACCGGATCGATCGGCTCATGGGTCGGTCCCGATGTGAGGATGATCTTACGGCCTGCAAGCAACGCAGGCGTCTTGTTGAGCAAGGCCTCGATTGCCGCAACGATTTCGAGCGGCTCGGCCATCCGTCCTTCGCCGGCCTCGTTGCTTTCGGCCATTTCACCCTTGTTGGGTCCGACGAAATTTACGCCGTCTTGCCTGAGCGTGTCGCGATTGCGGCGTGTCGCGGGGTGGTTCCACATTGCCGGGTTCATTGCGGGCGCCATCAGCACCTTCTTGTCAGTCGCCAGCAAGGTCGTCGATGCAAGATCGTTTGCGTGGCCGTTCGCAAGTTTTGCCATGAGGTCGGCAGTCGCGGGCGCAACGACAATCAAATCCGCCTCGCGTGACAGCCTGATATGCCCAACATCATGCTCGTCATGCCGGTCGAACAAGTTTGTAAACACATGATCGGCGGTCAATGCACCAACCGATAGCGGCGTCACGAAATGCTGCGCCGCTTCCGTCATCACCGCGCGCACCGAGGCACCGCGCTCGCGTAGCCTGCGGATGAGGTCGAGGCATTTATAGGCAGCAATACCACCTCCGATGATGAGCAGGATGCGCTTTTGCGAAAGGCTCATAATGTCTGCTTCCGTCATGCGGGCTTTAGTGCCGGTTCGATGTCTGTATGCACGAAGTCGTTGCCCTTATAAAGCAGCGGCAGATTTCGCGACTTGGCAAGCGCGTAGGAAAAACAGTCGCCCATGTTGAGATTGGCCTTATGGCCAGACCCGCGCCCGTAGCGGACATGTGCGATGAAAGCCTCTTCGGAATGGGCTTGATCGAAAACCGCTACTTCAAATTCGGCACCGGCGATCAGGGCGTCCAGTCGTCTCTTTCCATCGAGTCCGAGCCTTCGGAAAACTACGATGTTTGTTTCGGTCAATGTTGCCGCAGAGATAACGATGGAGTCCTCAAGCAGTAAACGTCCTATTCTCGGAGCTTCCGCTTCCGAAGCCAGAAACGCGAATATGGCTGAGGTATCAATTGCTATGGTCATCGTAGAGATAGTCCCATAGCTCGTCCTGCGCTTGCTTGCCATCCACGGGAGCGTCTGGCTTTTTGGAGAGTTTCATTATCTCTTCAAGCGTCGCTTTTTTCCTATGCGCTGAGGTTTCGATAACATCCTTGGAAAGGACGTCCCGTACCTCCTGCTCCATCGAAACGCCGCGCGCGGCGGCGCGCTTGCGCAGTTCCAGCTTAACACTGTCGTCAAGATTTCGAATTGTCAGGGTGCCCATTTCAACTCCATGTTGTTTGTTTCAACATATTGTTGATTATAGGCATGAAAAGAGCCGCTTTCAATGACAGCAATGCTGTCAGATCAGTCTCCACGCGATCCAGAGCAATGTCGCCGCGATGATCCAGAGCGCTATGCGTCCGGAGCGGGTGTAGCGGGCTTCTGCCTTGCCGATTGCCTTTGCTGTTTCAGGATCGAAGCGCAAACCGTTTTCGGCCATGGCGTCGATCTCGCGGGTCAGGCGCTCTGTACGCAACGCCAGTTCCGGGGCCTGCCGTGCGATCGAGATCAGTGCGCCTGCTGCCTCGCGCGCGTCGTCCAGAATGCCGCGCGGGCCGAGATTGCCTCTGATCCAGTCTCCAACGACGGGTTCTGCCGTCTTCCACATGTTGAACGTGGGATCGAGCGTGCGTGCGACGCCTTCGACAACGACCATCGTCTTTTGCAAAAGCACCAGTTCGGGGCGCGCCGCCATGTCGAACAATTCGGTGACTTCGAAAAGCAGGGTCAGCAGCCGCGCCATGGAGATCGTCTCGGCTGGCTGGCCATGGATCGGCTCGCCGATGGCGCGGATGGCCTGCGCGAAGGAGGCGACATTTTGCGTGCGCGGCACATAGCCCGCTTCGAAATGCACTTCGGCGACGCGCAGATAATCACGCGTGATGAAACCGTAGAGGATTTCGGCCAGAAAACGGCGTTCCTTCTTGCCGAGCCGCCCGGAAATGCCGAGATCGACCGCGACGATCATGCCCGAGGAATCCACGAACAGATTGCCCGGATGCATGTCGGCGTGGAAAAAGCCGTCGCGCAGCGTGTGACGCAGGAATGACTGGACGAGGTTGGCGGCAATCGTCTGAAGATCGTGACCTGCTTCACGCAAAGCCTCGACATTGTTCATCTTGATGCCGTCGATCCACTCCATGGTCAGCACGTCGCGGCCGGTGCGTTCCCAGTCCACGTAAGGAACACGGAAACCCGGATCATCGCGCGTATTCTCGCCGATTTCGGAGAGTGCTGCAGCCTCCAGCCGAAGATCCATTTCGATCTTGGTCGTCTGCGCCAGCGTTTCCGTCACTTCGACCGGACGCAGACGCCTGCTGGAAGGAATGTGCTTTTCCTGCAGTCTGGCCGCAAGGAAATAGCTTTCGAGATCGAGCGCGAAGGCACGGCGCACGCCGGGGCGGATGACCTTCACCGCGACCTTGGAAATGACGCCGTCCTTCTCGACTTCGGCTTCATGCACCTGCGCGATGGAAGCAGCCGCAATCGGCTCGCCAAGCGAATGGTAGAGATCGTCAACCGGCCGTCCGAGCGAACCTTCGATAAGGGCCACCGCTTCCTTTTTCGGAAACGTGCTCATGCGGTCCTGAAGCAGTGCGAGGTCGACTGCAATATCGTTGCCGACGACATCGGGGCGGGTCGCCAGAAACTGCCCGAGCTTCACATAGGAGGGGCCGAGTTTCGCGACGGCATCGGCAAGGCGTTCGCTACGCTGCAGTTTCCTTGCACTGCGACGCGTGAACAGCTTCGCCACGCGCCAGCCGAAGCGCGGCAGGCCGTATAATTCTTCGCCGGGCAGGGCGGCGACAACGCCTTCTCGCGTCATGATCCAGCCCGCCCGGATCAATCGGAAACCCGCACCGATATTGCTCATGCGGCGAATTCCGTCAAAGTTTCCAGCCCGAATGCAGTGCCGCGATGCCGCCGGAATAATTCCGGAACGTGACCCGCTCGAAACCGGCGCGCTCGATCATCGCCGCGAAATTCGGCTGGTTGGGAAATTTGCGAATGGATTCGACAAGATAGGCGTAAGGCTCAGCCTCGCCGGTCACGACCTTGCCGATCTGCGGAATAGCATTGAATGACCACGCCTCATAGACCTTGTCGAGTATGGGCATATCGACTTCGGAAAATTCGAGGCACAGAAAGCGCCCGCCGGGCTTCAAAACGCGAAACGCCTCTTTCAACGCGACGTCGATGCGGGGAACGTTGCGAATGCCGAAAGCGATCGTATAGGCGTCGAAAGTCTCGTCTGCGAAGGGCAATTCTTCGGCATTGGCTTCGACAAAATCGGTGTTGGCTTCCAGCTTGCGCTTGGCGGCGCGCTCGCGCCCGACCTGCAGCATCGAGCCGTTGATGTCGAGCACGGTTGCATGCGCATGGCCGTGTGATGCATCGACGATGCGGAATGCGATGTCTCCGGTGCCGCCTGCAACGTCGAGAACGGAAAAACCGGCGCGCTTCGGCGGATTGAGAGCCGTGACCATGCCGTCTTTCCACGCGCGATGCAGGCCGCCCGACATCAGATCGTTCATCACGTCGTAGCGGTTTGCGACCTTGTGGAAGACCTCGTTGACCAGAGGCTGCTTTTCACCTTCCGCGACATTTCGGAAGCCGTAGGAATTTTCCATGCCTCCGGCGGCGGTGGTTCTCTGTTCTGACATTTTTCTGATCCAATCCGGTTCGGCGGGGACCATAGCCGATCAGAACACGGCGCGCTATCCTGACCCATGAACGCGGTGAAAAGCCGCGCCTGGCTGGATGCGCTATCACAGACGAGGATTGCGAATGCCGATGAAAGCCGAATTGCACTGCCACATAGAGGGTGCCGCCGCACCCGAACTGGTCATTCGGCAGGCAGAAAAATATGGCGTCGATGCCAGCGCCGTCATTCAGGACAACGCATTCGTCTGGCACGATTTCACCAGTTTTCTGGCGGCTTATGATTTTGCCGCCAATCTTTTCCGCACCGAGGACGATTATGCGCGGCTGGCCGAGCATTATCTCAGCAGCATCGCAAAAGACGGTGCGATCTATTCCGAGTTTTTCACTTCGCCCGATCATGCCGAAAGCGCCGGCCTCTCGCCACAGGCCTATACGGATGCTCTAGGCGAAGGCATGGAGCGCGCCAAGGCCAAGACCGGCATCGAATCGCGCATGATCGTCACCGGCGTTCGGCACAAGGGCGTTGCTTCAATCGAGGCGGCAGCACGCTTTGCCGCGAAATGCGGACACAAGCTCGTATCGGGTTTCGGCGTGGCTGGCGACGAGCGGCAGGGCGACATGGAAGACTATGTCCGAGCCTTCGAAATCGCGCGTGAGGCAGGGCTGGGCATCACCGTTCACGCAGGCGAATTCTGCGGCTGGGAAAGCGTGGAGGCCGCGCTCGATCACATAAGGCCGGCGCGGATCGGCCACGGCGTTCGGGCGATCGAAAACCCTGACATCGTACGGCGGATAAAGGATGAGGGCGTCGTGCTGGAATGCTGTCCCGGTTCGAACATCGCGCTCGGCGTCTACCCGGATTTCGCAAGCCATCCATTTCCTGCGCTGAAGGCGGCAGGCTGCAAGGTAACGCTCAATTCGGACGATCCTCCGCATTTCCACACCTCGCTTGACCGGGAGTACAAGATCGCCGCTCAGCACTTCGGCATGAACGAGAAAGCGCTGCTTTCGGTCACGAAAACAGCACTCGAGGCGGCGTTCGTGGATCGCAGGACGAAGGCGGAATTGCTGGCGCGTCTGGCAAAGGCTTCCAAATAAGCGCTTTAAGGGCATAAAAACTGTGACTGGCGCGCCTGCGGGCGTTTCGGGCAGCGATGTCAGCCGCTACAGTGCCGCAACCGTTTTTCAGGAGTACACAATGGGCGTGACCGTCGTCGATCATCCGCTTGTCCAGCACAAGCTCACCATCATGCGCGACAAGGATACATCGACCGCCGGGTTCCGCAGGCTGCTTCGGGAAATCTCGCTGCTGCTCGGTTATGAGGTCACGCGCGATCTCGAATTGACCACGCGCACCATCGAAACGCCCATCGAGACGATGGAAGCGCCGACGCTCGAAGGCAAGAAACTGGTGTTTGCATCGGTTCTGCGTGCGGGCAACGGTCTGGTCGAAGGCCTGCTCGATCTCGTGCCTGCCGCCCGCGTCGCCCATGTCGGCCTCTATCGCGACCACGAAACGCTCGAGGCGATCGAGTACTTCTTCAAGGCGCCAAGCGACCTCGGTGACCGTCTGGTGATCGTCGTCGATCCGATGCTGGCGACCGCGAATTCGGCGATTGCTGCCGTCGACAAGCTCAAGGAACGCGGTGCGACCAACATCCGCTTTCTCTGCCTTCTGGCCTCTCCCGAAGGCATCGAGCGCTTTACGAAGGAGCACCCGGATGTCCCGGTTTTCACGGCGTCGATCGACCGTGAACTCAACGAAAAGGGCTATATCCTGCCCGGTCTCGGCGACGCCGGCGACCGCATGTACGGCACCAAATAGGCCCACCCGATAAGGTTTTGCTAACCTCAAATGTCATTTTCGGGCTGCATTAAGCGCGGCTTGTCTCACGCCTGATAAAGTTCGTCCTTGATAGACGGACTTTTGACCATGCTTCGCAAATTCATAATCTTTGGCCTGTTCGCCGCCGGATCGGCAAGCATCCCGGCTATGCTTGATTCCAATCCGCAGATGCTTCGTTGGTTCGCCGGTTCTTCGGCTGGCGATGTCGTTGCGGCGAAGGTCGAGAAGCCGCAGGTGCAGAGCGTGGGCACCAGTCTTTCAGGCCGCCGGATGCGGCTTGAGGCGGATGCACGCGGGCATTTCTCCGGCGATTTCAGGATCAATGGAAGCAAGGTTCCGGCGATGATCGACACCGGCGCCACGGTCGTCGCGATCAACAGATCCACCGCGCGGCGCATCGGGCTTTCCGTCGCGCGTGATGATTTTCAGCATTCCGTCGATACGGCGAACGGCCGGACAAAGGCCGCTGCGGTCAATATCGACCGGCTCGAAATCGGGCGCATAATCGTCGAAAATGTCCAGGCGGTGGTGCTTGAAGACAGCGCGCTGAGCGGTACGCTGATCGGAATGAGTTTCCTTGGGCGGCTCTCGAAATATCAGGTCGAGAATGGCGCGCTGGTCATGGTGCAGTAGGCTTATTCGCTGATCCTGCGAATAATTGCCTTTGGCGCGATGGGCCTCGTCGCGCCGATCGAATAAGCCTCGGAAATCGTGTATGCCGCCACCTTCGCATCGTCGTCCGAACGCGCATGAATGAGCGCCAGCGCATCGCCTTTTCGAACTTCCGCACCGATAGGCAAAAGCCGCGTCATGCCGACCGACAGATCGATCCGGTCATCCTGCTTGCGCCGCCCTCCACCGAGATCGATCACCGCCAGACCTATCGCGCGGGTGGCAATGCCGGTGACGAAGCCGTTCTTCTCAGCGATGACGGGCAGTTCGATATGTGCTTTCGGCAGATAGATTTCGGCCTTCTCGATGAAATCCGAGGGCCCGCCGAGACCGGAAACCATGCGGGCGAAAACTTCTGCCGCCTTGCCGCTGGAAAGCGCTTCGAGCGCGATCTCGCGGCCTTTCTTGTTGGATTCCACGATGCCAGCGGCGAGCAGCATTTCTGCCGCAAGCGACAGCGTCACCTCGCAAAGACGACGGTCGCGGGATCGTCCGGTGAGGAAATCGACAGCATTCATGACCTCGACCGCGTTACCGGCACTTGTCGCCAGCGGCTGGTGCATGTCGGTGATAAGGGCCGTGGTTTTCAGCCCGGCACCGTTCGCGACCTCGACCAGACCCTTTGCCAGTGCGGCGGCATCGCGGCTCTTTTCCATGAACGCGCCATTGCCAAGTTTCACATCCAGCACCAGTGAGCCGAGCCCTGCTGCCAGCTTTTTTGACAGGATCGAGGCGATTATCAGCGGTTCGGATTCGACGGTCGCAGTCACGTCGCGGATTGCGTAAAGCAGCCGGTCGGCGGGTGCCAGATCGGCGGTCTGGCCAATGATTGCGCAACCGGTTTCGCGAACGACCTTGCGGAACAGGCCTATGTCGGGCTGGCTTCGATAGCCTTCAATAGCGTCCATCTTGTCGAGCGTGCCGCCCGTATGTCCAAGCCCGCGCCCGGAAATCATCGGCACGAATGCGCCGCATGCCGCAACGATGGGCGCCAGAACCAGCGAGACATTATCGCCGACGCCGCCGGTCGAATGTTTGTCGGTAACAGGCCCCGGCAGATCGGACCAGTCCAGCACATCACCGGAATCACGCATGGCGAGTGTCAGGGCAATAGTCTCGTCGCGCGCCATCCCGTTGAAGAACACTGCCATGGCAAAGGCTGCGGCTTGTCCCTCGGAGATTTCGCCTTTGGTGAGGGCTTCTATGAAGGCTGTGATTTCTTCGGGGGGAAGTTTTTTGCCGTCGCGCTTGAGGCGTATGATTTCCTGGGGGAGCACGGGATTAACAGGCTAATCGCGGAGTTGGGCGCTCGACGTTGCCCTCCTCTGGGCTGCCGCCCATCTCCCCCACAGGTGGGGAGATTAGCAGTGGGTGCCGTTGCGCCTGCTTATAGGCATTCGTAATTGGCGAAAATATAAATGCAGTCTGATCTCCCCACATGTGGGGGAGATGGGCGGCGGCCCAGAGGGGGGCAACGTGGAGCGCTAACACCTCAGTTGCCAAGCCCCTACCCATCCAGCAACCCCTCTTGCAGCGCAGTCCGCAAAACCGTTGCCAGACGCGCGCCGCCGATGGGGGCCATATCCTTGGTTTCCTTGTGCGAAAGCTCCGCCCCCGTCATGCCCGCCGCGAGATTGGTGATGACCGAGCAGGCGGCGACACGCATGCCGAAGAAGCGCGCCAGGATGACCTCCGGTACGGTCGACATGCCGACCGCATCCGCGCCCATCATACGCGCCATGCGGATTTCGGCGGGCGTCTCGAAGGACGGTCCTGAGAACCACATATAGACGCCCTTGTGCAGGTCGATTTCAGCACTTGCCGCTGCTTGCTTCAGCGCATCGCGAATGCCTGCATCGTAAGCCTCGGTCAGGCCGACGAAGCGCCGGTCTGTTGGCTCTCCAAACAGCGGGTTCGAACCGGAAAAATTGATGTGATCCTCTATCAGCATCACCGATCCGGGCAGCATCGCGGCATCCAGCGAGCCTGCCGCATTGGTCAGGATGAGCTTGGTTATGCCGATGCCTGCCAGCACTTCGATGATGGGGCGCATGGCCGCCGCATCGCCGCGCTCGTAATAATGGGTTCTACCCGACAGCATCAGAACCGGCTTGCCGGAGAAATAACCGGCAACGATGCGGCCCGCATGTCCGGTCACGGCGCTTATCGGAAACCCCGGCAACTCCTCATAGGGTATTTCGATGGGATCGCTGATTTCATCGACCAGATTGCCAAGGCCGGAGCCGAGCACGAAGGCAACTTCCGGCGCAAGACCGCCCAGTTTTTCGACGAGCCGGTCGATTGCATCCATCATTTCAATATGTCGCCCTGAAATCCGTAAGGAAGCATTTCGCCCATGGTGACTGTTTCGACCACGCCGCTCTCGTCGCAAAGATAGAGCTTGGTATCGGGTCGTGAAAATTCGGCCAGCCTTTGGCGGCAGCCGCCGCAAGGGGTGATTCTGGCCATGCGTTCGGCAGTCACCGCGATCTCGGAAATCTCGCCGCCGCCGCCCATGATGTAATGGCCAAGCGCCGTCGTTTCCGCGCACCATCCTTCGGGATAGGAAGCCACCTCGATGTTGCAGCCCGAAAATATCCGCCCATCCTTGGTACGGATCGCGGCACCGACCGGAAACTTGGAATAGGGCGCATAGGAGTTGGCCATCGCTGCTTTGGCAGCTTCGAAAAGCTCATGTGCTGATTGCTGCGACATCGCCTAGCGCTCCTTCACATAGGGCACGCCACCGGCGCGCGGCGGGATGGCCTTGCCGATGAAGCCTGCCAGCAGGATGACCGTCAGCACGTATGGCAGGGCCTGCATGAACTGCACCGGAACCCGCCCGATAAGCGGCCAAGGCGCACCCTGAAAGCGGATCGAGGCCGCTTCGAGAAAACCGAACAGCAGGCAGGCAAACATTGCCGGAACCGGCTTCCATTTGGCGAAAATCAGCGCGGCGAGTGCTATGAAACCCTTGCCTGCGGTCATGTCCTTCACGAAGCCGGCATTCTGAGCGACGGAAAGATAGGCGCCTGCAATGCCGGTAAGAATGCCGGTGCAGATCACCGCGCGATAGCGCAGCCACGCGACCGAAATACCTGCAGTATCGACCGCGCCCGGATTTTCGCCAACCGCGCGCAGCCGCAGCCCGAAACGAGTGCGGAACAGCACCCACCAGGTGAGCGGTACGGTGAGGAACGCGGCGTAGACGAGTATCGAATGGCCGGAAATCAGCTCGGAATAGATCGTGCCGAGGATCGGAACGTCGCGAACGGCTTCGGCACCGGGAAGCGTGATCGTCTGAAAGCGGGCAGCACCATTGAGGGAGGGCGTGCGCCCGCCCTGCGCGAACCATGCCTGACCGAGAATGATGGTCGATCCGGCCGCAATGAAATTGATGGCGACACCGGATACGATCTGGTTTCCGCGATGCGTGATTGATGCGAAGCCGTGAACCAGCGCCAATGCGACAGCCACGAGGATCGCCGCCGAAAGCCCGATCCACGCCGATCCTGAAACGGCGGCTGCTGCTCCGCCGGCGAACGCGCCTGCAAGCATTTTGCCTTCAAGGCCGATGTCGAACACGCCCGCGCGCTCGGAATAAAGTCCGGCAAGGCAGGCGAGCAAAAGCGGAACGGAAACGCGGATCGTCGCGTCGAGAAGCTGCACGATTATGTTGATGAAATCCATCAGACGCGCCCCCCGTTTGCCGCCGAGACGCCTACGGATTTCGGGCTGAAGCTTGCGAAGATCGACTGGATGGTTGGCCTGAACATATGCTCCAGCGCCCCGGCAAAGAGAATGACCAGACCCTGAATGATGACGATCATGTCGCGGCTGATATTCGGCATTTCGAAGGCGAGTTCCGCGCCGCCCTGATAGAGCATGCCGAACAGGATTGCCGCTGGCACGATGCCTGCCGGATGCGACCGGCCCATGAGCGCGACGGCGATGCCGACGAAGCCTGCGCCTCCGACGAAATCAAGCACCATGCGGTTCTGGTCACCCATGATCGGGTTCAGCGCCATCATACCGGCGAGCGCGCCGGACATCATCATGGTGATGATAATGATGCGCGTTTCGGAAATGCCTGCGTAGCGCGCGGCACTTGGGCTGAAGCCCATGGTGCGGATTTCATAGCCGAGCTTGGTGCGCCACACGATCACCCACACGACGAAGGCCATGACGAGCGCCAGCAGGAACGACACGTTCAGCGGCGCGGAGCGCACCGAAAGGCCGAATGCTTCCAGCATCCAGCCGAGCTTTGGAAGCTGGCCGCCATCGGCAAAAGTGCGCGTCTGCGGCGACATGGAGCCTGCCGGTTTCAGCACGTCCACCAGCATGTAGACCATGATGCTGGCCGCGATGAAGTTGAACATGATCGTCGTGATGACGATGTGCGAGCCGCGTTTCGCCTGAAGATAGGCCGGGATCAGCGCCCACAAGCCGCCAAAGAAGGCAGCACCCAATATGGCCAACGGAAATGTCAGCCACCACGGCAATACGCTGTCGAGCGACAAGCAGACCAGCGCCACGCCGAGCCCGCCAATATAGGCCTGACCTTCGCCGCCGATATTGAACAGGCCGCAATGAAAGGCAATCGCCACGGCAAGGCCGGTGAAGATGAAATTGGTCGCGTAAAACAGCGTGTAGGCAATGTTCTGACCGCTTCCGAATGCGCCTTCGAAAAGCACGGCGGCAGCGTGCAGCGGGTTGCCGCCGACCAGCAGGACGACCAGACCGGCCACCAGAAACGCGACCAGAAGATTGATCAGCGGGATCAGCCCATAATCTGCCCATCTGGGCAGTTTGGTGTAAGGCGCGCTCATTCGGCGGCTTCCTTCTGCTCGACGCCAGCCATGAGCAGGCCGAGTTCGGCCTCGGTTGCATCGCCATCGCGCTCGCCGACGATACGACCTTCGAACATGACGATTATCCGGTCCGACAGGGAGCGGATTTCGTCGAGTTCGACGGAAACCAGCAGAACGGCCTTGCTCTGGTCGCGCATTTCGACCAGCCGCCGATGGATGAACTCGATTGCGCCGACATCGACGCCGCGTGTCGGCTGGCCGATGATCAGCACGCCCGGATCCTGCTCGATTTCCCGCGAAAGCACGATTTTTTGCTGATTTCCACCGGAGAAATTCGCGGTTCTGAGCCGTGAATCCGCAGGCCTGATGTCGAATTTTTCGATTTTTTCGTTGGCATCCTTGCGGATCGCTTCGACGTTCAGGAACGGCCCGTTCAGATATTGCGGCTTGTCGTGATAGCCGAGAATGGCGTTTTCGCTTTCCTCGAAAGCGAGAACCAGCCCGACATGATGGCGGTCTTCCGGGACATGGGCGAGGCCCCTGTCGCGCAATTCGCCGGGGTCGGCGACGCCGGTCACGTCGATCGGTTTTTCATCGAGCAGGACAGTGCCGGATGCGGCGCGGCGAATGCCGGAAATGGCTTCGAGAAGCTCCGACTGACCGTTGCCCGCGACGCCTGCAATGCCGACAATTTCGCCGGCACGTACGTCGAACGACACATTATCGACCATCGTCACGCCGCGCGAATCCTTGACCGTCAAATTCTTGACCGAAAGCTTGATGTCGCCTGGTTTCGCTTCGCCCTTTTCGACGCGCAGGAGAACGCGGCGTCCGACCATCAGCTCGGCCAGTTCGCCGACATTCGTCTCGGACGTCTTGCGGGTGGCGACCATCGTGCCTTGGCGCATGACGGAGACATTGTCGGTGATCGCCATGATCTCGCGCAGCTTATGCGTAATCAGAACGATGGTTTTGCCCTGTTCCTTCAACTGTTCGAGAATCCGGAAAAGGTGGTCTGCCTCGGGCGGCGTCAAAACGCCGGTCGGCTCGTCCAGGATCAGAATATCGGCGCCGCGATAGAGCGCTTTCAGGATTTCCACGCGCTGCTGCAGGCCGACGGGCAGATCCTCGATCAGCGCGTTGGGATCGACATCCAGCCCGTATTCGCGCTCGAGCCGGGCAAGTTCGGAGCGGGCCTTGGAGATGCTTCTTTTGAGAAGCGCTTCGCCTTCGGCGCCGAGAATGACGTTTTCGATGACGGTGAAATTCTGGACCAGCATGAAATGCTGGTGAACCATGCCGATGCCTGCTGAAATCGCATCGTTCGGGGTCTTGATGTCGGCCTTCTTGCCGCCGATGCGGATTTCCCCATTATCAGCTTGGTAAAAGCCGTAGAGGATGGACATCAGCGTGGATTTACCGGCGCCGTTTTCGCCAACGATGCCGTGGATCGTGCCACGTTCTATTTTGAGGTTGATGTCACGGTTTGCGCGTACCGCGCCAAAACTCTTATTGATGCCGACAAGTTCTATAGCGGCTTCCGCCATCCGCAGTTCCACTCTGGTTCTTATCGTTTGCCCAAAGACCTAGCATGTCATATCAGACATGCCAATCGCGCGCGAAGCCCGCAACCGCACCCGAAACGCGACGTAGCGTCATGTGGATATGCTGTGGAGAAGCGATCATTTTTCAGCGCGGAAAGGCAAGATTCCATGACTTCCGACAGATTGACCGCTCTCGAAATCCTCAATGCCGAACAGGAAAAGACGATCGAGGAGCTTTCGACGCAGATTACCGAGCAATGGAAGGTGATCGACCGTCTGAACGCCAAGCTGAATGCGTTGACCGAGCGGTTTCTAACGCTTGAAGAGCAGGCAGCGCCCGGCCATGAATCCACCAAGCCGCCGCATTGGTGATCTTCGATCAGAGGATTTTGTTGAGCACGTGGAAGGCGCCGTCTATGTCGGCGCGCACGGCGTTGCGGATCGTCTTGCTGTCGCCTTTTGTCAGGGCCGCGAACATCTCATTGTGATGCGTGTTTGCGGTCGAGTAATTGCCGGACCCGTGCAGCAGATTGAAGTAAGGGCTTATCTGCAGCCACAAATCCTCGATGATCTTCAAGAGATTGTCTGAGCCCGCCGCGCGATAAATCGCAAAGTGGAAGGCGTAATTCGCGCGTACATAGGATTTGACGTCGCTTTCCGCATTTGCCGTTTCCAGTGCCTGCAGATGACGCGCGCAGATTGCGAGGTCTTCGTCGCTTCGACGCTCGGCTGCCCAGCCTGCGGCGATTGCCTCTATCTCGAAACGCACATTTCGCAGATCGGTCAGCCTTGCCTTGCTGAGCGCAGGTATGCCGATAGAGCGGCCGGATATAACGGTCAGTGCGTTGGCGGCAGTCAGGCGTCTTAGTGCTTCGCGCACGGGCATGGGGCTCACGCCGAAGGCATCTGCAAGGCTCTGCACCGTTACCATTTCGCCCGGCACGATGCTGCCGTCGAGTATGAGCTCGGAGACATGCCGGAACACGCGATCCTGCAGCGTCTCCTTGGAGAGCGGGGCGATCTCGACGCCCTCTTTCCTGAATGCATTAGCCATGACCAAGCCTTTCCGCGTCGCCTGTCCGCAATGCAGTCTGTGCGCCTTCACGTCAAGCGTATCGACACTTCTATTTCATCATTGATCTTTGATCAAATGGTGTTAGTGTCTCGAAATCGGATGGCGGCGAGGCCCTGTGCACGCCGGGAGGCGTCCGAAGAGACAATCTGGGAGGAACTGTCGATGGGAATTGGATCGAAGGTCAGGAAGCTTGCGCTTCTGACGGGAATGGTCGCGAGCGCGATCTGTCTAAGCGTCTCGGCGCAGGCTGCCGAGAAGCACAAAATCTTTCTCAGCATGAGCTTTATCGGCAATGACTGGCAGGCCGAGGCCGCCAATATGGTCAAGGCCATGGCCGCGCATAAGAGCATGGCCGACAAGGTGGATTTGCAGGTTCAGGTCGCCGGGCCAAATGCGCAGCGTCAGATTCAGCAGATCAACGCAATGGTTCAGGCCGGTGCCGAAGCGATCGTGGTTTTCCCGATCTCGCCGACCGCGCTCAATCAGGTGGTGAAAAACGCCTGCGACAAGGGCGTGAAGGTCTTCGCTTATGATGGCGAAATCACCGAACCTTGCGCCTACAATGTCCATATCGATCAGGAAGAGGCAGGCCGCGTGACCGCCGAATGGCTGGTCGACAAGCTCGGCGGCAAGGGCAACATCATTGCGATTACCGGCGTGCCCGGTACCTCTGTCGACGACCAGCGCACCAAGGCTGCGAAAGAAGTGTTCGCCAAGCATCCCGACGTCAAGATCGTCAGCGAAGCTGTCGGCATGTGGAGCCAGGCGGTTGCGCGCACCGAACTGTCGAAAATCCTCGGCACGAGAAGCTGGGACGATATTGACGGTCTGTGGATGCAGGTCGGCTGCTTCACCGCCAATGCAATGCAACTGGAAGCAGGCAAGACCAACAAGGAATTGCTGCCTTGCGCCGGTGAAGGCTCGAATGGCGGGCGCATCCAGATGCTGCCGGAAGGCACGGAAGTCGAAGGCGCAAGCCCGCCCTATGCACCGCTCGGCGCACAGCGCATTTCATATGCGTCGCCACCCTATTCCGGTGCGCTGGCGCTCAAGCTTGCGGTCGAAGCATTGGAAGGCAAAGACGTTCCGAAGCTGACCATTCTGCCGCTTCCTTTGGTGACGAACGACACGATCAAGCTTTGCGAGGAAGGCACCTGGGCCGAAATGAAGGATGGCTGCAACGCCTTTAAGCCGGCGCTGGTCAGCAATCCGGGCTGGTTCGCCTCCATCTTCTCGGCTGAAACGCCCGAAGTCGGATTGAACGCGGCGCTCGTCTCTCAGCCGGAAGACTGAACGCTCCCAAGGCGCGCGTCGCCGGTGCGCGGATTAACTTCTGCGCACCGGTTTTCCGACACGATACCCGGCAGGTTCACATGATTGATATGCAGCAGGCGACGGCCATTGAGACCGACGGCATTAGGAAGGCATTCGGCCCGACAGTCGCGCTCGACAATGTTTCCTTCGCGATTGCCGCAGGCAGCGTGCATGCGCTGCTCGGTGAAAACGGCGCAGGCAAATCGACCCTGGTGAAACTGCTTTCGGGATTGACGCGGCCGAGCGATGGCAGCGTACGCATCTTCGATGAGACGGTGTCGCTCAATTCGCCGCGCGCCGCACATGCACTGGGCGTTCAGACTGCATTTCAGGAAATGACGCTGGTCGGCGATCTGTCGGTGCTCGACAATATGCTGATGCCCTATGCGCCGGTCGGAATTACCGGGCTGATAAGGCGAAAGGCTGCGCGCAAGGATGTTGAGCGCCATTTCGACGAACTCGGAATATCGGTCGATCTGGACGCGGAAATTTCAACTTTAGAGCTTTCGCTGCGCCAGAAAATCGAAATTGCCCGCGCCATTTATCGCAAACCGCGCATTCTTCTGCTTGATGAGCCGACGTCGACGCTTGCCGGGCGCGATGTTGAATGGCTGGGCGGCATCATCGCGCGGTTGAAGGCCTCAGGCACGACTGTCGTTTTCATCACCCACCGCATGCGCGAAGTGCGCGATTTCTGCGACATGCTGACGATCCTGCGCAACGGCAAGCATATTGCGACCGCGTCCGTTAGCTCGATTACCGACGACGAGGTGGTCGAGAAGATCATCGGGCGGTCCATCGAGCAGACATTTCCGCCCAAGCCTGACAATGCGCAAGCCTTCGGCGAACCGGTGCTCGGCGTGCGCAATCTGAAGGTCGGGCATAAGCTCAATCAGGTCGGGTTCGATCTTCGCAAGGGCGAAATTCTGGGCATCGCCGGTTTGCAGGGCATGGGCCAGCAGGATCTGTTTCTGGCCTGTTTCGGCATGGCCGAAATCGCTGAAGGTGAGGTTCTGGTCGATGGGAGGCGTGTGCGGCTGGGGTCGCCTGCCGATGCGATCCGCCCCAATATGGGCATCGGACTGGTCCCGGAGGACCGCAAATCCGAAGGGCTGTTTCTAAAACTTTCAGGGCGGCAGAATGCGACACTGCCTGTCGTCTCGCGCTTCACGCGGTTCGGGATGATCGACAGCGTGGCGGAGACGGAAGCGGTCGCGGCAGCGTTCTCGACCGTGGAAGTAGACAAGCGCGCGCTGTGGACCCGCGCCGGGGCTTTTTCAGGCGGCAACCAGCAGAAAATCGCGATTGCCAAATGGCTTGTCGCGCAAAGCCGCATACTGCTGCTTTTCGATCCGACCAGAGGCATCGACGTCGGCACCAAGCATGAGCTTTACGTCATGATGCGCAATTATGCGGAAGCTGGCGGCTCGATCCTGTTTCACTCGACGGAAATTCCCGAACTCGTCCACCAATGCGACCGGGTTCTGGTGCTTTACGATGGGCGCATAGCCGCCGAACTTGAAGGCGACGCCATTACGGAAGCAGCGGTAATGGGGCCTGCGCTCGGCCAGCGCCATATCAGGGAAGGGGTCGCGGCATGAGCTTGGCGCAGTCGCATTCCCCCTCGGCAGGCACGCTTTTCCTGAGGGCACTCGCGAAGAACCGCGGTGCATTGATCGCCGCTTTGGTTCTTGCCGTGCTGTTGCTGATGGTCGACTGGATCAGCGCCGGACCGCTGACCTATTTCGACGTTTCGTTTCTGTCGAGCGGCGGCGCGACTTCTGCAATTGCCGCGATCGGCCAGACAATTGTCATCCTTTCCGGCGGCTTCGACCTGTCGGCGGGCGCGGTCATCTCGCTGGTCAATGTCGTTCTGGCATCGAGCATGGACCCGATGTCCATGGAAACGAACATCGCGCTTTGGACTCTTGTCGGGATTGGCATCGGCATGGGCGTCGGCGCGTTCAACGGCTTCTTCATCGCCGTGTTGCGGATGCAGCCCATCGTCGTGACGCTGTCGACCATGTTCATCCTGCAAGGCGTTACGTTGCTGGTCATGGACAAGCCGGGCGGCGGTGTTTCACCGGACCTCGGCACGTTCTATCTGGGCGATGCCATTGAGGGCTGGCTCCCAATGCCGCTGGTCGTCGTCGGTGTGGTGCTGCTCCTGTGGCTCTGGCTGAAAGGCACGCGGTTCGGCACCGCACTTTATGCAGTTGGCAGCGATGCGGACTCGGCCGCAGCGGTTGGCGTGAATGTCACGCTCACGCGCTTCCTCGCTTATGTGATTGCGGGCGGATGCTATGGGTTGGCTGGCGTGTTCATCAGCGCGCAAACCGGCAGCGGCGACCCGCTGGTCGGCAACCCGCTTTTGCTCTCCATGTTTGCCGCAGTCGTGATCGGCGGTACGCGTCTCGGCGGCGGACAGGGCGGGCCGGTCGGAACGGTTTTCGGTGCCTACATATTGATGATCGTCGTCAATATCCTGCTGGTTCTGAACGTCTCAGCTTATTATTCGACGATTGCGGAAGGCGCGATCCTGATCCTCGCGGTTCTTGCCGGATCGATCTCGCACAGTTCGGTCCTGGCCGTTCAGATTCGCGCTGCGCGATCGAGGTTTTCTGCCTGGCGGGCCGGTCTGTTGCCATCGCAACTCGACCGCACGGATCGCCGGTTGCAAATGGCTCCTTCGACAAAAGTCGAGAAACCGCAGTCTCTGCGGCCAGCATTTCACATTCGAAACGCCGAAACGCTGCGCTATGCGCTGCCCGCTTACATCTGCCTGATACTGGTCGTGGTCGTTACGCAAATCTGGCTTGGCCGTGCGCTGGTCAGCTTCAGCTACTGGAACTCGCTGCTGGTTCTGTCGTCCTTTCTGGCCGTGCTGGCGCTTGGACAGGGCACTGTTATTCTGACCGGCGGCCTCGACCTTTCGGTGCCGTGGACGATTGGAATTTCAGGCATCCTGCTCGCCGGAATGGTCAATGGATCGGATGCGGCACTGATCTGCGCATTGCCGACCGTGCTTTTTATGGCCTGCATCATCGGTTTCGCCAATGGGGTCGGCATCGTCTATCTCGGCATATCGCCCATCGTCATGACGCTCGCCATGAACGGCATTTTGCAAGGTGTCGCGCTGCTCTATTCGCAAGGCACTCCGGCAGGGTTTTCCTCGCCCATGCTGCGCTGGTTCATGACGGGTCGGATCGCCGGCGTGACGCCGATCGTGCTCTTCATGATCGGCTTCGTCATCGTCGCCGTGCTGCTTTTGGGGCGCACGGCATTCGGTCGCCGCGTCTACGGAATAGGCAACGGACTGCGCGCCGCGCGCCTGTCGGGCATCGCCGTCGAGAAGACGTTGATCCTCGTCTACATGCTTTCTGCCGTCTGCTCGGCCATCGTCGGTATCATGCTGACGGGCTTTTCCGGTCAGGCGAGCCTTGGAATGGGTGACGATTATCTGCTTCCGTCCATCGCAGTCGTCGTCGTTGGCGGCGCGCTGATCACCGGCGGACGCGGCCATTATCTCGGCATGCTCGGCGGCGTGCTTTTGCTGACCGCGCTGCAGATGCTGCTGGCCGGAACGACACTTCCCTATGCGACGCGCGCAATTCTCTACGGCCTCGTGGTCTTGGGCGCTGTGATGGCGCTTCGCGAAAGACGCGCGCAATGAAGGAGTTGAACCCATGAACAACGCGCCGAACTCGGCACAGGAATTCCTCGGCGGCTTGCAGGGCCAGCGTGTCGTCGTGACCGCTGGTGCTGGCGGCATCGGCTTTGCGATTGCCGATACGCTTGCGAAACTCGGCGCACGGCTGGTCATCTGCGATGTTTCGGACGAGGCGCTTGCAGGTCTCAGCGGCAAGCTCAAAACGGAGGCCGCGATCAATGCCGACGTCTCCAGCGAGGCCGATGTCGACCGTCTTTTCGAGACGGTTTCGAAGACGCTGGGCGGCCTCGACGCGCTGATCAACAATGCAGGCATTGCAGGGCCGACTGGCGGCGTCGATGAAATTTCGCTGGACGATTGGCGTCGCTGTCTCGACATAGGACTGACCGGGCAGTTTCTCTGCGCCCGCCGTGCCGTTCCGCTTCTGAAAGCAGCCGGCGGCGGCTCCATCGTCTCCATGTCTTCGGCTGCGGGCAAGCACGGCTACGCCTTCCGCACGCCTTACTCGGCAGCGAAATTCGGCGTGATCGGCTTCACGCAGAGCCTTGCCAAGGAACTCGGACCGCATGGCATTCGCGTCAACGCGATCCTGCCCGGCATCATCGAGGGGCCGCGCATCGAGGGTGTGATTTCCGCCCGTGCGAAGCAGGTCGGCATCAGCCATGAAGAGATGACGGGCCGCTATCTCCAGAACATATCGCTGCGCCGCATGACCAGTCCTTACGACGTGGCAGCCATGGTCGCCTTCCTGCTTTCGGACGCCGGATACAACATTTCGGGCCAGTCGCTCGGCGTCGACGGCAACGTCGAGACATTGTGAGGCGGATATGGCGAAGGTAGCGATAGTCGGTTGCGGGTTTATCGGCAGGGCGTGGGCGATCAGTTTTGCGCGCGCCCGGCATGAGGTCCGTTTGTGGGATCAGGAGCAGGCGGCGGCCAATGCGGCCCGCGATTATATTTCGGGAATTCTGGGCGATCTTGCCGCAAACGATCTGCTTGATGGGCAAACGCCGGATGATGTTCTGGAACGCATTTCAGTTTCGGACGATCTGGAACAAGCGCTCGACGGCGTGACCTATATTCAGGAAAACACGCCGGAAAAGCTTGAGATAAAGCGCGCAATCTTTTCGAAACTCGATGCCCTTGCAGCGCCCGAAACTGTCATTGCCAGCTCGACCTCCGCGCTGCTCCCCTCGGCCTTCACCGATCATGTCGCGAACCGGCAGCGCTGTCTTGTCGTGCACCCTATCAATCCGCCTTACCTGATCCCCGCTGCAGAAGTCGTTCCGGCACCGTGGACATCGCAGGAGACGGTCGAACGGGCGCGAGATTTTCTGATCTCGGCGGGGCATGCGCCACTCGTCATGAAGCGCGAGCTGGACGGGTTCATCATGAACCGCATGCAGGGCGCGCTGCTTGAGGAGGCGTTTCGCCTCGTAGCCGATGGTTATGCGAGCATCGAGGATGTCGATATCGGCATTCGTGATGGGCTGGCGCTGCGCTGGTCGTTCATGGGGCCGTTCGAGACGATCGATCTGAACGCGCCGGGCGGCGTGCGCGATTATGTCGAGCGCTACCAGTCCATTTATTCCAACATCTTCCCGCAGATGCTGCGCCGGGTCGATTGGGCAGGCGAGGTTATGGACACGATCGAGACCGACAGGCGCAAGCGTCTGTCGAAGGAAAATCTGACGGACCGGCAAGTATGGCGCGACCGCAGACTGATGGCGCTTGCCGCGCATAAACGGAAATCTGACGAGGAGTTTGGAAAATGAACGAGACCACCCGCAAATCGAGCGGCGCGACCGCAAAGGGCAAGGTCATAATCACCTGTGCGATAACGGGGGCGATCCACACGCCGACCATGTCGCCCTATCTGCCGATCACGCCCGACGAGATTGCATCGGAGGCGATTGCTGCGGCGGAAGCCGGTGCCGCAATACTGCATCTTCATGCGCGCGACCCGGAAAATGGGAAGCCGGACCAGACGCCGGAAGCCTTTGCCCGCTTCCTGCCGCGTGTGAAGCAGGGGACGAATGCGGCCATAAACATCACCACCGGCGGCAGCCCTTACATGAAGGTCGAGGAGCGCGTGAAACCGGCTGCGCAGTTCAAGCCGGAAGTCGCGTCGCTGAATATGGGCTCGATCAATTTCGGCCTCTATCACCTCGCTGATAAATACGAGACCTTCAAATTCGATTGGGAAAAGCCCCATCTCGAAGCGACGAAAGATCTGGTTTTCCGAAATTCCTTCAAGGATATCGAATATATTCTGGCCACTTGCTACGACAATGGCACGCGTTTTGAGTTCGAATGCTACGACATCGCGCATCTCTACAATCTGGCGCATTTCGCAGATCGCGGCCTCGTAAAGCCGCCATTCTTCGTCCAGTCGGTGTTTGGCCTGCTCGGCGGTATCGGTACGCATCCCGAAGATGTGGCGCATATGAAGCGCACGGCAGACCGTCTGTTCGGCGACAAATTCCGTTGGTCGGTTCTGGGTGCGGGCGCGAGCCAGCTTCGTATTGCGGCGCAGGCCGCTTCGCTTGGCGGCAATATCCGTGTCGGCTTGGAAGACAGCCTTTGGGCTGGCAAGGGGCGTCTGGCAAAGTCGAATGCGGAACAGGTTGTTCTGGCGCGCAAGATCATCGAAGGCCTCGGCCTTGAGGTCGCAACGCCCGATGAGGCACGCGCAATTCTCGAACTCAAGGGCGGCGATCAGGTCGCTTTCTAGCGGTCGTCAGATGGCAGTCGGGAGGAGACCATGCTGCGTATTGAAGTGTTAAGCGACCAGCCGGACCAGCTTGGCGAAGGCCCGCTTTGGGACGTTCGCGAGCAGAGGCTTTACTGGATCGATTCCTACGGGCCGTCGATCCATTCGAGCGATTTCGAAGGACGCGACCGGAAAAGCTGGAAGCTGCCGGAGCCGATCGGCTCGATGGCGCTGCGCGAAAAGGGCGGGGCCATCCTTTCCTTGCGCGACGGCTTTTACAGCTTCGACTTCGGGACCGGAGAGACGACGCGCATTGCCGAAACACAGCCGGGCGAACTGCGCCCGCGCATGAATGACGGAAAGGTGGACCGGCAGGGGCGCTTCATTGCCGGTTCGATGGACTTCGAGGAATCGGAGCCTGTCGGCAAATTGTTTCGTCTCGATCCGGATCTGTCGATACATACGCTCGATACAGGCATCGTCTGTTCGAACGGTCCCTGCTGGAGCCCTGACGGCAGGATTTTCTATTTCGCCGATACGGGCAAACGCCTGATCTGGGCGTATGATTACGACATCGACACAGGCAATGTTCGCTCTCGCCGCGTCTTTACCAGCTTCGAGAATATGCGCGGCCTGCCCGATGGCGCGACGGTGGATGCGGAAGGCTATGTCTGGAGTGCTGAAGTCTATTCGGGAAGGCTGATAAGGTTCGACCCGAGCGGCGTTGTCGATCGAATTGTCGGCTTGCCGGTCAACTCGACCACCAGCCTGATCTTCGGCGGCCCGAGCCTCGACATCGCCTATGTCACGTCGATGGCGCGCCCCTTCAACTATGAATACCATCGCGAGCGGGAGGCTGGTTTCGTGTTTGCAATTCACGGGCTGGGCGTGCGCGGCATCGAAGAGCCGCGCTTCAAGGGTTAGAAATTTCAGGGAGGTATTGGAATGAAGATCGAAGTTCTGGTGGATGTGAAAACGACGCTCGGCGAAGGCCCGCTCTGGGATGTCGAGCAGCAGCGGCTCTATTGGATCGACAGCTTCGACGGCCGCATTTTCCGCGCGACACATGAGGGCAGTGAAATCCGCTCATGGGACGTGCCGATGAAAATCGGCTCCATGGCACTTCGCAAGGACGGCGAGGGCGCTCTGGTCTCGCTGGCGCGCGGATTTCACCTGCTCGATTTCAAGACCGGCGATGTCGAACTCATTCATGACCCCGAACCCGGCAAGGACCAGAACCGCTTGAATGACGGCAAGGTCGACAAGAAGGGCCGCTTCATTGCGGGCTCGATGGACACGATGGAAAGCGGCCCGAACGGTGCGCTTTACCGCGTCGATCCAGACCTCTCGGTGCACAAGCTGGACGATGGCATCATCGTATCGAACGGCCCGTGCTGGAGCCCGGACGGAAACATCTTCTACTTCGCGGATTCATGGTCGGGCGAAATCTGGGCGTATGATTACGATCAGGAAAAAGGCACCGTTTCCAACAGGCGCACATTCACCAAGATCGACACCTCGACTGGCGGTGCCGCCGATGGCTCGACGGTAGATGCGGAAGGCTGCCTTTGGAATGCGCAGGTCTATGACGGGAAGCTGATCCGCTATACGCCGGAAGGCAAGATCGAGCGTGTCATCGATATGCCGGTGAAGAAGATAACCAGCGTGATGTTCGGCGGGCCGAACCTCGACATCATCTACGTTACCTCGATGGCAAAACCGCCTCTGCCGCGTTTTCCGGGAGACGGCGTGCTGCGCGGCAGTCTGTTCGCGATTACGGGTCTGGGCATCAAGGGCGTGCCGGAAGCCCGTTTTGCCGGGTAGGACGTTACGGAAACGCAACACGCGGCCCGCTCCAACAATGATTCGCGACCGCACCCTTTCGCGCGGGCGGCCCATCGCGTAATGGCCTGAAAAAATTCAGTAGGGCCTGCGTAGTATGATTCGTCTCGAAAACATCAGCAAACAGAACGGTCAGCAGATCGTCTTCATCGAGGCATCTGCCGCGCTTCAGAAGGGCGAGAAGATCGGCCTGGTCGGCCCCAATGGTGCAGGCAAGACCACGCTTTTCCGCATGATCACGGGTCAGGAGCAGCCCGACGAGGGGCAGGTCGCAGCCGATCGTGGCGTCACGATCGGCTATTTCAGCCAGGATGTCGGTGACATGGCGGGCTGCAGCGCGGTTGCCGAAGTCATGGATGGCGTCGGGCCGGTCAGCGCACTTGCCGCCGAGATGGCCGAGCTTGAAGCTGCAATGGGCGACCCGGACCGTGCCGATGAGATGGACGAGATCATCACGCGTTATGGCGAGGTGCAGGGCCGTTTCGACGAGCTCGACGGCTATGCGCTGGACGGCCGCGCCCGCGAAGTGCTCGACGGTCTGGGCTTCAGCCAGGAAATGATGGACGGCGATGTCGGCGCTCTTTCCGGCGGCTGGAAGATGCGCGTTGCGCTCGCCAAAATCCTGCTCATGCGCCCCGATGCCATGCTGCTCGATGAGCCGAGCAACCATCTCGACCTCGAAAGCCTGATCTGGCTCGAATCCTTCCTGCAAGGCTATGACGGCACGATCCTGATGACGTCGCATGATCGCGAATTCATGAACCGCATTGTCGGCAAGATCATCGAGATCGATGGCGGGTCGCTCACTTCCTATTCGGGCGACTACGGCTTCTATCAGGAGCAGCGCGCGCTGGCCGAAGTCCAGCAGCAGGCGCAGTTCGAGCGCCAGCAGGCGATGCTCGCCAAAGAAGTTGCCTTCATCGAGCGTTTCAAGGCACGCGCTTCTCACGCTGCACAGGTGCAAAGCCGCGTTAAGAAGCTCGAAAAGATCGACAAGGTCGAGCCGCCCAAGCGCCGCCAGACCGTCCGCTTCGACTTCCAGCCCGCTCCGCGCTCTGGCGAAGATGTCGCAACGGTCAAGAATGTTCACAAGAGCTATGGCTCGCGCATCATCTATGAGGGCCTCGACTTCCAGATCCGCCGTCGCGAGCGCTGGTGTGTCATGGGCGTCAACGGCGCAGGCAAATCGACGCTTTTAAAGTTGATCGCGGGCGCATCCGAACCTGATAACGGAACTGTCGCGCGCGGCCCAAGCGTCAAGATGGGCTATTTCGCCCAGCATGCGATGGAAGTGCTCGACGGGGACCGCACCGTTCTCCAATCATTGGAAGACCAGTTCCCGCAGGCAGGTCAGGCACCGCTGCGTGCGCTGGCTGGTTGCTTCGGCTTCTCCGGTGACGAGATCGAGAAGAAGTGCCGCGTGCTTTCGGGTGGCGAAAAGGCCCGGCTGGTCATGGCGAAGATGCTGTTCGATCCGCCGAACTTCCTCGTGCTTGATGAGCCGACGAACCATCTCGACATCGCCACCAAGGAAATGCTGGTTGCCGCGCTATCGCGCTATGAAGGTGCCATGCTCTTCGTCAGCCACGACCGTCACTTCCTGGCAGCCCTTTCGAACCGCGTTCTGGAACTGACGCCGGACGGCATTCACACCTATGGCGGCGGCTACACCGAATATGTCGAACGTACGGGCCAGGAAGCACCGGGACTGCGGAGTTGATGCAAGCGAAAGCCTAGCCATCTTCTGATGATTTTGTGCCAGTGAAGGGCTGATTTCTTGTTATCCGTAGAAATATTAAGTTGTTAAAATTCGACAATGGAAAGTCAATAAATCACGGAATATTGATCCGTAAGTAAAGAATTCATAGAAATTCAACTTATGATATTGCCAGGCCTGTAATTCAGGGTATGTTGTGCGCAGGGTAGTTGGGGTTACCAGATGGTAATCCGCCATATGCGTTTACCATCTAGCGTTGCTGGAGCGGGAAGCATGTGTGGCGATTTGACTGCAAGTTCAAGCACCATAATGCATCGGGAATCGCGCGTTCTGCGCGGATTTGCATTCTCGTCCCCAGATGAAATTCAATTCGTCAATCATCTATTCCTGCCGCGCAGTCTATTGGCTGCGCGTTGCATAAGGACGACATGTCGCGACCAGCGACACAGCATCTTCTCGAAGCATTCATCACTCAGGCAACCCCCGGCAATCAGTCATTTTATGACGGCGACCGCTCAAATTGGAGATTTGGCGGCTGACTGAATTATGTCGGCTTAGTTAGAGGAATACGTAGATGCCAGCCACGATTACCAATAAGGCCGACGGTGCAGTAACCACCGCGCAACTTGGCAACATTTCCGTAAGTTCAGCGAGCGTCGTGAAGCTCCCCCTGGCTCCGTCGGATGTTGCATCCTTTACCAGAACAGGCGTCGATCTTGTCATCCGCCTGAATTCCGGCGAGACGATCCGCATACAGAATTTCTTCAGTTCTCCCCAGGACGGGACGGAAAGCGATCTCGTTCTCGAAGATCGGGACGGTAAACTTTGGTACGGTGAAAATACCGATGGTCTGGCTGATTTTCAGTTTTCGGAAATAGACTCCGTCGATCAGTTGGTCGGAGCTTCCAGCGGTGATGGGCTAAATCCCTTGGCCGTGCTGGCCGGACTGGGCGCTCTCGGAGCCGGTGCCATCGCCATTGGCGCCTCGCAAGATGATTCGGATTCTGACGCAGATGCGGACGCAGACGCCGACGCCGACGCGGACGCTGACGCAGATGCCGACGCGGACGCAGACGCCGATGCTGACGCGGACGCTGATGCTGACGCGGACGCTGATGCAGATGCCGACGCTGACGCTGACGCAGATGCAGATGCCGACGCGGACGCTGACGCCGATGCAGACGCAGACGCTGATGCAGATGCCGACGCGGATGCAGATGCAGATGCAGATGCAGATGCAGATGCTGACGCCGATGCCGATGCCGATGCCGATGCCGATGCTGATGCAGACGCTGACGCCGATGCTGACGCCGACGCGGATGCAGATGCTGACGCAGACGCCGATGCTGACGCGGATGCAGATGCAGATGCGGACGCCGACGCGGATGCTGATGCAGACGCCGATGCTGACGCTGACGCCGATGCAGATGCGGACGCTGACGCCGATGCCGACGCAGACGCCGATGCTGACGCCGATGCTGACGCGGATGCAGATGCAGATGCGGACGCCGACGCGGATGCTGATGCAGACGCCGATGCTGACGCTGACGCCGATGCAGATGCGGACGCTGACGCCGATGCCGATGCCGACGCAGACGCCGATGCTGACGCCGATGCTGACGCGGACGCTGATGCAGATGCCGACGCGGATGCAGATGCAGATGCAGATGCTGACGCCGATGCCGATGCCGATGCCGATGCCGATGCCGATGCTGATGCAGACGCTGACGCCGATGCTGACGCCGACGCGGATGCAGATGCTGACGCAGACGCCGACGCCGATGCTGACGCGGATGCAGATGCAGATGCAGATGCGGACGCCGACGCGGATGCAGATGCAGATGCTGACGCTGACGCAGATGCTGACGCGGACGCGGACGCGGATGCTGATGCCGACGCCGACGCTGATGCAGATGCAGACGCGGATGCAGACGCAGACGCAGACGCCGATACAGAGGCGCCGGACGCACCGACGAATCTTCAGGTCAATGCTGACGGCACCGAACTGACAGGCGAAGGCGAGGCTGGGACAACAGTAAGCGTTGTCAACGCTGACGGTTTGGTCGTTGGTACAGGCACTGTCGGCGAAGACGGCACCTTCACGATACCGCTCGATCCGCCGCAGATTGACGGGGGCATATTGGAAGTCACGCTGACCGACGCGGCCAATAATCCTTCACTGCCCGGCGAAGCGACGGCTCCCGACCTTATTCCGCCGGAGGCACCTACCGGATTGGTCGTCAATGCGGATGGCACCGAACTTACAGGCATCGGAGAGCCCAACACTTCCGTAACCATCGTCAATGCTGCGGGCACTGTTGTCGGTACGGGCACTGTCGGGGAGGATGGCACCTTCACGATACCGCTCGATCCGCCGCAGATTGACGGCGGATCTCTGGAGGTGACGCTGGAAGATGCGGCTGGCAACCCATCATTGCCGGGAGAAGCGATTACTCCTGATCTAATCGCCCCGGAGCCGCCGGAAAATCTACTCGTGTCGGACAATGGTGCGGAACTGACCGGTGAAGGCGAGCCGGGCACCACTGTTACAGTCACCAATGCTGCCGGAACGGAGGTCGGCACAGGCACAGTTGGTGAGGATGGTACATTCACCATCGTTCTCAGCCCGCCGCAGGTCGATGGCGGAACGCTCGATGTGACGCTCACCGATGCAGCGGGCAATGTTTCCGATGACGCGTCGGTAACGGCGCCACTGCTCGATGATACTGCTCTTGCGGCCTACACGGATGTTGTTTCCGCCGAAGTGGTGCTGAGCCCGGTCGAGGAAACGAAAACGGGTCAGCAGTCGAATTCGGCGCTGCTTAATTTGGGGAATTTCTCCGATAGCTACGAGTTCAGTATTGCCGACGGAACCGAAGGCGATGCGGTTTTCGACATCACCGTGTCCAGCCTGCTTGGCCTGCTTACCAATGCCCAGGCGTTCCTTGATGTTGAGATTAATGGTGAATGGGTCAGGGTGGGGCAATCCGGAACCGGTGGATTGCTCGATCTGCTCGGGCTTGCCGGTCAGGGCATCCAGATCAGCGTCAACGATCTCCAGGCTGGCAATTATCGCCTGACCTATAGCGGTGGCGGACTTGTCGGAGTGGTCACGACCGTCACTGTCGATGCCACCATTGTCGAAGCGAGCCTGACGGAGTTCGTCGGGGTCGGAAGCACGGTCGATGGCAATATTCTCGATGGTTCGGAAAGTGGCGGCGCGGCGGATTCTCTTGGTCCCGACGGGCTGGCCGTTCTGGAAATCGACACTGGCACAGGCACCTTCGTAGAGGTAACCGATGGCATGGAGATCGTCGGCCAATATGGCACGCTGACGATCAATGCCGATGGTTCCTTCTCCTATACGCCGAATGACGATCCGGCTGCCGTGGGCAAGGTCGACAGCTTCACCTACCGGCTCAGCCACCCCAATGGAGAAACGGCTTCCGCCAATATCCATGTGCAGATTGGAAGCCCGCAGGTCGAAACCATCTGGAACCCGAATGATCCGTCACAACCAGCCGAGATCGTGACGGCGCTGGATGACACCGGCACGGCGTTCATCGAACTCCAGAATCCGGTGACGAATGAAAGTGTTAATGATGCCATTGCTTACAGTTGGCTGATTGGTGCTCTTGGAGTCGTTTTAGGTAGCACTTCAGGTCAGGCGACCTTCTCCGTTGAAGCCGATACCAGTCGCGACGTCGAAATCGATATAAATGTCGGTAGCCTCCTTTCGCTTCTGAATTCGATCAATTTCCAGGTCTTCAAGGTAAATGCGACTGGACCGGATACATTGGTGATCGATCGGGCGCAGGCTGCGCTTCTCGATCTGGTCGGCATCTTTGGCCAGAGCGTGCGCTTGAATCTGGAAGATCTTGGACCGGGCAACTATCGCGTCGCGGTGCAAAACAACAGCGTTGTCAGCCTGCCGGGTACAGTTACCGTCGATTTCAATTTCGAGACGACGGATTTCTCGCAGGTCGTTCCGGGAACGATTACGTCGGCGGCTGGAAATGTTTTGGCCGACGATACGCTGGGTTCCGACTTCACCGTGCTGCAGGTTGCGGGCGCGGGCGGTACGTTCCAGGTTCCGGGCGTCAATGGCACGACGCTTGTCGGTACGCATGGCACGTTGCTCATCCACGCCAATGGCGACTACACCTACACACCCAATAGTGCGACAGGGGGCATCGGCCAAACGGACACATTCACCTACCGGCTGCTGCATCCCAATGGCGATACGTCGACCGCAACCCTGACCATCGACATTCAGGAAGGCACCGCAACGGCTGAAATATTGTCGGCATCGATGGCCGACGATCTTCAGCCCGTCGATGACGCTGCACCGGCAATGGCGGATGAAAACACCGCGCATGAAAGCGATACGGTTCTGCTTGCGGCTTCCGACGATCAGAATGCGGATAGCTTCGACATGGACGATGTCGTGCCGCTCGGTTCGTTCGCTGCTCAGGCAGAAGGCGATGCCGATGCCGATACGACATGGGACGGACTTCTGACCGAGGCCCCCGTCATGGACGAGGGTGAAGATCTCAGTATCGATCTTGAAAACTTTGCAGGACTGGCCAGCGGGGATGAAACGGCGGGCAGCGTCTCGCCTGATACTTCTGATTTGTCTGGTCCGACGCAAGAAAATGTGGAGCTTTCAAGTATCGAGGTGGATGACCCGTTTGCGCATTTCTCGTCCAATCCGATCGATGACGAAGAAAGGATAAATCAGAACTCCGCCTCCGCTATTTGATGGTGATGCATTGAAGAAGCATACATTGCTGACGTGCCGGACCCGGCAAAAGTATCGCTCCCGAGGGAGCGATACTTTCCCGCTGGGGAATGCTCGAAACGCCGCTGGATCGAAATGGCGACGTGGCTTGCGATCAAAATTGTTTTTGGGCGGTCTGTCACTCATTGCGACTGTGCCGCCCGTTTCGTCTCAGGAGCTCAGTCTGGAAGACGCGGTTCGCAAGGCGGTTTCCTGGCATCCGTCCATCGACGAAGCGATCGGCAGGCTCAATCAGCAGGCGGAACGGATCAACGAGGCCAAATCCGGCTACATGCCGCGCGTGGAAGGGGGCTTGAGCACCTCCTATGGCAATAGGGATGAAGGCTTTCAACCGGTTCTGAACCTTTCGGCATCGCAGATGATCTACGATTTCGGGAAAGTTTCCAGTGCGGTCGATTCCGCCACGGCCGGAACGCAGGGAACCCGTGCGCGCGTATTGCTCGCCGTCGATCAGCTCGTTCGTGAAACCTCCTATTCGGCCATCGAACTGCAACGCAACCGCGCTTTGCGCGCCGTGGCGCGGGAGCAGATTTCAGGCATCACCGCCATTACCGATCTGGTCCGGGAGCGAACCGAAAAAGGAGCGAGCACGCGTTCCGATCAGGTGCAGGCGGAGGCACGGCTCGAGGAAGCGGTTTCTGCCGAACTGCAGATAAGCTCCCAGCTTGACCGATGGGCTGGCAGTCTTGCCAATCTGACCGGGCAGAGCGGCGCGATCAATATGTCGTCGAAGGCCCCGAAATGGCTTCTTAAAGCCTGCGATTCCGCCAAGCCGGAATGGGAGGAATTGCCTGAAGTGCAGGAGGCCGACGCATCGCGCCGCGTTGCCCTTGCCGAACTGGACAGAAGCCGCGCCGAAGCATTGCCGACCCTGTCTCTGGAAGCGCGGACGGGTCTTTATCTGAATGGCGATTCGTCGCGCGACCACGATATGCGTTTAGGGTTCAATCTGTCGTCCAGCATCTATCAGGGCGGCGCCGCAAGCGCGCGCCGCAATGCGGCAGGTCATGCATTGCGCGCCGCCGATGCCGCAAAGAACAACGCCCGCATAGAAGTTCAGCGAAGATTGTCGGAGGCGAGCCTGCAGACCAGCGGCCTCACGCGCCTTTTGTCGTCGCTTTCCAATCGCGGCAAGATGATGAAGGAGACGAGGGACCTTTACCGCGAGCAATATATCCAGCTCGGCACGCGCACGCTGCTCGACCTTTTGAACGCGGAGCAGGAGTTGCATCAGGCAAATTTCGAAGCCGTGAACACAGTCCATGATCTTCGGCGATTGCGGATCGACTGCGTCTTCAACACAGGGAAGTCACGCACCCTGTTTGGTCTTGAAGGCATGTCGGTGCGCGGTGTGTCGTTGAGAAAGTGAAGCAAGAGGACGCATCAGCCATGCACAGGGAAGCTGAAGCGGCAAACCTCTCAAACAGCGAGCATGCGGATGCGTTCGAAAGCGAAGCATGGCTCGAAGCCCTCCGTTATGTAGCCCGGCATTTTCGCTTGCCGACATCCACGCAGGCGGTCCGGCAGGTCGCGCTCTGGGACCGCGGGGATACCGGGCAGGCCAAGCTTCGCAACATGGCGCGCGTCATGGGACTGCGGCTGAAATTCACACATCCTCCGTTGCCTGCGCCGTCCGACTGGCACCTCCCGATTATTGCGCGCCTTGATGATGAGTCGATCGTAGTCATCTCCGCAATCGGTTCCTCAGGTGAAGCCAGTGTCATCTTCAGTGGTGACAGGGGTCTTCAAAGCCCGATGCAGGTTTCCGAGTTGATCGACCGTTGCGAGATGCTTGTGATACCACGCCCGTCGCGCGCGGTGCCTGACGCGAGGGTCGATGCCTACATTGCGCCCTACAAGGAAAACTGGTTCAGACGGATCGTGCTGCGCGATCTGCGGCCTTACGGCCATGTCATGCTGGCGTCCCTCATCGCCAATGCGCTCGGCCTGGCCGGCATCCTGTTTTCGATGCAGGTCTACGACCGCGTCGTGCCGGCGGAATCATTTCCCACGCTTTACGTACTTTTTGGCGGTGTGCTCCTCGCCATCTTCTTTGACTTCATCATGCGCCGGCTGCGCATGAACATCATCGACGTACTCGGCAAGCGCGCCGATATCCGCATGTCGGATCAAGTGTTCGGCCATGCGCTGCGTGTTCGCAACAGTGCCAGACCTGCCTCCACTGGCACGTTCATTGCGCAATTGCGCGATCTGGAACAGGTTCGCGAATTGCTGACCTCGACCACCGTGGCAGCACTCGCGGATATCCCGTTTTTCCTGCTTTTCCTCGGCATATTCTGGATATTGGCGGGGCCGCTGGTCATTGTCCCGCTCGGCGCCCTGGTGTTGCTCATTGCGCCGGGGCTTTTGGCGCAACGGCGTTTGCGGGTTTATGCCAACGAATCCATGCGCGAGGCATCTTTGCGCAATGCGATGCTGGTCGAGGCCGTGCAGGGCATCGAGGACATAAAAACGCTGCAGGCCGAGGAGCGCTTTCAGCAGCAATGGAACCATTTCAACGCCGTGACGGCCGAGGCGCAGCTTAAACTTCGGTCCCTGAGCAATTCGCTCGTGGTCTGGACGCATAATGTCCAGACAGGTGTGTTCGCAACCGTGGTTTTTCTGGGTGCTCCAATGGTCATCGCTGGCGATATGACGACCGGCGCTTTGGTGGCAGCATCGGTGCTCGGCTCCCGCATGATGGCTCCGATGGCGCAGATCACACAGGTTCTCAGCCGGTTTCAGCAGGCGAAGGTCGGCATGCAAAGTCTCGACCGGATCATGCAGATGCCGGTCGATCACCCTGAACATGAAAGCCGCATCCATCATTCCAGCATTGCGGGTGACTACGCTCTGAAATCCGCGGTGTTTCGCTATGGCGACGAGACTTCGCCGCCTGTGCTGTCGATCAGAAACATGCGTATTCAGGCGGGCGAGAAAATCGCCGTGCTTGGAAAGAATGGTGCTGGAAAATCGACGCTGCTGCAGGCCCTTTCAGGACTTCTGGAGCCGGCTTCCGGCGAATTGCTGCTCGAAAATACCGCCATTCAACATATCGACCCGGCGGATTTGCGTCGTGATGTGAGCCTCATGACCCAGAATGCGCGCCTCTTCCATGGAACGCTTCGCGACAACATCATGCTCGGCTCGCCGGATGCCTCGCAGGACGAAATCCTGAAAGCCCTGGCGATGGTCGGCGCGGATGAATTCATTAGGAAATTGCCGAAAGGTCTGGATCATCCCGTGCTGGAAGGAGGCAACGGCCTTTCCGGCGGACAAAAACAGGCAGTTCTGTTGGCAAGGCTTTTGATACGCCAGCCGAACGTCGTGCTGCTCGATGAACCGACAGCCGCTATGGACGAGGCAACCGAACGGCACTTTATCGAGCAATTCCTGGACTGGAGCGGCGAGCGCACCGTGGTCGTGGCAACGCACCGGATGCGGGTTCTCGAATTGGTGGATAGGGTAATCGTCATCGAAAACGGCGTCGTCGTTTTGGATGATACAAAAGACAATGCGCTAAAAATCCTGAAGGGCTTGGGGAATGTTGCGACGGCAAAGAAGAAGCCGCCCGGCAATAATTAACCAGCTTCGGAGGGCCGACAGATATGGCTTTTTTCCACACGACGCGAAAGGAAGCCGATTCCTGGATTTACGGTGATGCAGATGATGTACGTCTGTCCCGCTCGTCGCGGGTCGTCTGGGTCATTGCCGCCCTGCTTATTGCTTTGGGAATATGGGCCTATTTTTCCAGGCTGGATGAAGTCGCGACCGGCTCGGGCCGTGTCGTTCCCATCATGCGCGAACAGATCATCCAGTCATTGGAAGGCGGTATTCTCGCTTCGCTTCATGTCCGGCAGGACGATGTTGTCGAGCCGGGCGAAATACTTGCGCAACTGGACCCAACCATCAGTGAATCCGATGTCGGCGAGAGCGCCGCAAAATACCGCGCAGCCCTTGCAAGCTCAGCAAGATTGCGCGCCGAGGTCAACCAGATGCCTTTGAAGTTTCCGGATGAACTGGATGATTTCGAAGAGCTCAGGACGGCGGAAGAAGCACTGTTTGAAGCGCGCCGCCGCAGTCTGTCGCAGGCGACAGCCTGGATCGACGAGTCGCTGAATCTGGTGCGCAGCGAGCTGGCGATCAGCGAATCCCTGATCAAGAGCGGTGCGGCCAGCAATGTCGAGGTGCTGCGTCTCAAGCGGCAACTGGTCGAACTCGAACTGAAACAGGTCGAGCTGAATTCCGAATATCTGGTGCGCGCCCGCGAAGAGCTTGCGACTGCGAATGCCGAGGTTGAATCGCTGTCCTCGGTCGTCAAGGGGCGTTCGGATTCGCTGTCTCGATTGACCCACAGGTCGCCTGTGCGCGGCATCGTCAAGAACATCGAGGTCAGCACGATCGGCGGTGTCGTGCCGCCAAATGGAAAACTCATGGAGATCATTCCGCTGGACGACAAGCTTCTGGTGGAAGCCCGCATCTCTCCCCGCGACATCGCTTTCATCCATCCCGGACAACGCGCAAGCGTGAAGATCACGGCTTATGACTATGCCATTTATGGCGGGCTGGAAGGCGAGGTCGCGACCATCTCGCCGGATACGATACAGGACGAAATAGACCCGCAGATTTATTACTACCGCGTATTCGTGCAGACGGAATCGGATGCGCTGGAAAACAAGACGGGTACGCTATTCCCGATCGTTCCTGGCATGATCGCCACCGTCGATATCCATACCGGCAGCAAGACGGTGGTGGAATATCTGATCAAGCCGCTGAACCGCGCGCGCGAAGCGCTGCGGGAGCGTTAGATCGCGGCTTGTCATGCGTATTCCCATTTTGCTCAACTGTTCCGTGATTCTGCTTTTGGCGATGACAGGCCTTGTGTCGGTCGCGCATGCACGGGAGGGCCGCTTGGGACCGGACGAAAAACAGAACCCTCGCGAACTGCTCATTCCGCGCGACGACGACAGTTTCGACCCTCTGGAAGCCCTTCACGGCTCATTCAGCACGCCTGTTCACTGCGCAAAAATTCCAGGCGGACTTTGGGTGGAAACGGACGGCAAGGGCGAATGCATCAGGCATTATGCGCAAGGGATCGCATATGGAGAAAATCCGCTCGCCATTGTCTATTTCGGCGGCGATGTTCTTTTGCGCAATTCAAAGGGCGAGCGCTTTATTGCACCGGCCTACGCAGAGCATACGCCCGGCAGTTTCAACGCCGACATGAAGCTGCTTTCCGAACGTTCCGGCCTGCCCGCAATCTTCATCGCCCGGCCGGGAACCTATGGTTCTTCCGGCGATCACACGCTGCGCCGCTACTCTCGCGAAATCGAATTGATCGATGGTGCGATTGCACAGATCAGAATGCGCTACGGAATTTCGCACTTTATCCTCGCCGGACAATCCGGCGGCGGCCATATCGTGGCCTCTCTCCTAAACAGGCGAAAGGACGTGACGGCGGCAGTCATCTCGTCCGGCCTCGTTTCGGTCAGGCAGGTGATGGCTTACTGGGAAAACAGGCGGGATATTCCGGGTTCTACGCTCTACGATGCCGATGCGTTTTACGATCCCGTCGATGATGTCGCAAAAATCACGCGCGAACCGCAGCCGCAGATCATTCTCATATCCGATCGCGATGATCGTGTGGTGCCTTTCGAGACGCAGGCGCACTATGTGAAAGAGTTGCGGCGTGCCGGTTTTCAGCCGGTGCATATTCTGGCGAAGGGAGACGGGGCAAACAATCATGTTCTCTCCCGTCATCTGCGCCTCGCGGCGGCACTTGTCGCTCAGGGAAGCAAACCCGATAAAATAAGGAGTATGGTCAAGCAGATCGAGCCGCTGGAGTGACAAGGGCCGCTGCTTTTTCCGCCTCATAGGCTTCAATCAGGGATTTTACGGCAGCGTCGCGCTCATCCTTGCTTGCCGCACCCAGAACGACCGCAATCCATCTATGTCCCGCTCGCCTGACCGAGAAAATCACATGGTTTCCGCGACCGACGATTGTCCCGGTTTTCAGGCCATCCGCACCCTCAAGCTCGAACAGCAGGCGGTTGATGTTGCGTTGCGCCTTTCCGTTCCATTGGAATTCAGGCTCGGCGCAGAGTTTCGCGACATTCGGATGATGCTTGAAGACGTGTTGCGCAAGTGCCAGGGCATCCTGTGCATCGATCCGCTGATCCAGTCCAAGCCCGCTGGGCGATGAGAAATGCGTGCTGTTCAATCCGAGCTTGGCTGCGCGGGCATTCAGGCGAGCGGTGAAGCGGCGTATGGTGCCGCTGTGCCATTCGGCAAGCGCATTGGCCGCTTCGTTCGAACTTACGATGGCGGTTGCGCGCATAAGGGTTTCGATGCTCGCCTCCGTGCCGGGAACAAAACCCCAATGGCTGTTGACCTTGGCGGCCGCTTCGGAAACCAGAGCCTTGTCGCTCGTGGAAAGGCCTTCGGCCGCCAGCTTTTCTTCGACGAGGCATAGGGTCAGCAATTTGGTGATCGACGCCGGCAGATGGTTTTCCGCGAGACCGGCGGAAAATATGGTCTGCTTCAGGCCGTCATCATAGAGCAGTGCCGTCACCCCATCGGGAAGTTTCGGCGGCGTTTTCATTTTGGTTTGCAGCGCGTTCAGGTTTCTCACCGTTCTCTCTGCCTGGTTGGCGGCCAGTTTCTTCATCCAAGATACCAGTTCATGAATGCGTGTGCTGTTGGACCCCTTGGCCAGAAGGACATCGCCACGCGCGATTTCCTTCTGCAAAATAGGTTTCAAAGCCCGCAGGGATTCTGCCTTCACGCCCCGGCGCGATTGCGGGATCTCGTTCCAGAACTCGTCATACAGATCGCCGATCACATTGACGCGGTCGATATCATTCGAAGCGATGAGAGGTGCCAGTTCGGTGTGGTAGCGCCTGGCGTCCGGTCCGAGCTCGGCCATTTCCCCAAGCACTACAATTTTGCGGCCCTCGTTTTTGCGAGCACCAAGATTGGCAAGTGCTGCCTTCATCGAGCTGGGATTGGCGTTGTACGCATCGTCGATGAGCAGGAATTCCTTGCCATTCAGGGCCAGTTGTTTTTCTTCGCCTCTGCCCGACATGGCTGAGAAAGTCGCAAGCTGCGCCAGTGCGGGCTCGAGAGAATGGCCAAGTGCGGCAATCGCCGCCAGAACGGCGAGACTGTTGAGCGCCATATGCTTGCCCGCCGCACCGAGCTTATATTTTATCGGCTGGCCCAGAATGCTGGCATGCACGATTTGTCCGGCAGCATCATAATCCAGCAGCCGGAACGAGCTGTCTTCGGTTTCCCCGTAGTGCGTAATGACAAGGCCGCGCGCCGTCGCCGCGTCGTGGACGATCTCCCATTCCTGCATGTCGCGATTGATTACCGCGATGCTTCCGGGCGACATGCCCAGGAAAATCCCGCTCTTGGTCACGGCGATATCCTTCACCGTGCTGTGGTCGCCAAGATGGGCAGGGGCAACATTTGTGAATATGGCGATATGCGGCTGCGCCATGCGTGCGCTCTGCGCCATTTTGCCGACAGCCAGTTCCAGAACGAGATGCGGGCTGTCCCATGGCATGGCTGCAAGGTTCCAGGCGACGCCATGGGGGAGATTTGCGTTATGCGCGGTCTTGCTTGCCGACCCCCAGGGGCAAAGCGCGTGGGAAAGCATGGCGACCGTCGTCGTCTTTCCGGCGCTGCCCGTGACCGCCAGTATCTTCCCGGTCATTTTCTGACGGGCATAATGTCCAATCGAAAGGATCGCCTTGTCGGTATCGGCAACGAGCAGCAATGGAATGCCGTCAAAACCGTTTTCATCGGGATATTCGGTTATGATGGCAGCCGGAGGGGCGCGCATTGCCTCGATCACGGAGGCAGGCACGCCTTTTCCTTTGGCCTCCGCGCGAACAACGACGAACTGGCCCGGCTGCATCGTCGACGCATGAATGCAAAGCCCGGTTGCAGTCCAGCCTGAAGGGGGAGGGCGCTGCCAGATCCCGTCCGTCGCTGCCACAAGGCTTTCGGCATTCCACCCGGATGGCGCGCGCTGTGCGGCAACGAGCTTCCGGAAGTCTTCTCGTTTCTCCAGATAATTGCGATAGGCGATGAAGCCGGAGAGATAGTGTTCGACATCGTCGATGCGCACGCGGAATGCGTGATGACGGATGAAAAAACTGCCCAGAATCCTGTCGGGATTGCGAAAATACATCGCCATTTCCGGCCAAAAGAAGCCGTTCAGCAGATAATGCGCGCGAAACTCCAGCGATTTTTCGAATTTTTCCAGATCGATTTCGTCAAGAAGATGCCGAAGCTCCGGCATTTCGCCGAGCCGGGACAGCATTTCCCGCGCGGCCATCATGAGTTCGAGCAAGGTCGGAAAAGTGGTGATGCGCTGCCCGACGAAATCGAGATAATCGGCCACGTTTCTTATACCGAAAACGAAGTAGCGCTCCTCCGGCCGGTATCGCGTCAACTCGTTGACGCAGTAGCTGAGCCAGTGGTCGTGGTGGCGCCAATGCTCCTTCTCGATGAAATGCCCGAAGGCCTTTTCGACCGTTTCGAGCCATCTTTCATCCCGCGTAAGATTGTAGAGACGCATCAACCCGAAGGCCGCTTCGCCCTCATAATAGATCGTTCGAAAATCCTGCCTGAGCTTCAATGATGGGAAATGAAGCACATGCACGAACGAACCAGTTTGCTGGTCCTGCATATGGCGGATGCCCAGAGCCAGCCTCTCCATAAGCGATTTGTGAGTGTCGTTTCCGGTGATTTCGCAATGCTTGACCAGGGCCAGAAGCGCCACCGCATTCGCGCCAAGCTTGATCTCTTTGTTCACCTCGACAAGGAATGCCGCGCCTGTGCCGTCCGGCAGCGTGGCATCCTTGATTAACGTTCCGGTCAGATGTGAAATCGAGCGGTCGATCGCATTTTTCAAACCTTCATCGCGGGTGACTTCGAATGCCTCCAGCATCGCGTAGGTCGTGCTTGCATGCCGCAGCGTGTTGTAAGCCGCAATCTGCCGGTCGAAACATGGATGATAACCATAGATGAACGAGCCATTGTCCTGAACCTGCCGGGAGAGAAACTCGGACCCCGCCTTCACAAGAGACAACACTCCGTCGGCCGACAATTGCTCTATGCGTCTGCGGCCCGCATTCAGGTCTTCATCCAGTTCGAAGGCCGCACCGTCCTCATTTACGAAGATACCTGCGGTCGTCAGGACATAGACTGTGGCGTCTTCGGAGAAATCGAGTTTCAGATCCTTGCCGAAGCGCTGCGCTGCATAGATCGCGAAATTCTGCTCATTGACGACCGCATGTTCGATGCGATTGCCGCCATAGAGCATGGCGTTGGCATTGAGTTCCTGTTCCAGAAAAGCGGCCTTCAGGTCGCCATCCAGCGCCAGCCCTTTTCGAAAATAGTTTCGTTTGATTCTTTGAAGCCCGGTGCGAAATTGCCTCCAACTCAACGGCTCGGCTTTTTCCACCCAGTCGAAGCGAAGCCAGCGCCCTTCGAGATTGTGCTTCTGCATCCCGGCATGAAGTTTTGAAACGCTTTCGTCCCAGACGGCATCGAAGGTTTCACCTGTACCGTGGACGACATGCGCCCGCGATTTGCCATCAGAAACGGAAATGAAAAGACAATAAGCAGGGTGCGGTGCGGCAAGTTTTCGGCATTTTGCCTTCAAAACTTCGCGGGTCCTGGAGAGTTTTTGCGAAAATAACAACCGCATTCACCATCTGACTGCACCTGAATATAAAACTATCCCGAGAAAATCCTTTTGGCGACAGTTCAATCCAGTGAAGGTTAAGGTGTCGGCGACCTGAATGTCGTCTTTCGGCCATGCCAATCCCGAAAATGGGGTGATCTGAGCTCGAAAAGTTGCATAAGATGCAGTGTGGGGACGCAGTCTGATCAGTGCTCAAATTCTCCCCGAATGTTTCACATATTCGCCAGCACTCAGGACGAACCCGAGCGGGATGGGGTCTACAGCCAATGGCTCACTTGAAGGGAAGTGCTGTAGTGCTCTGCTGGTGATGCCCCAACCAAGAGTGCAAGTATTATCGCATCTTTCCAATTTTCTTGCGTAGCCAACCGGAACCGATTTCGGCCAGCAAGACCAGACCTATGATGACCAGCAAAATGGCCGCGACCCGTGTACTCTCCAGTTGTTGCGTCGTGCGCTTCAAATACCAGCCCATGCCGCCGCCGCCGAAAAAACCGACCACGGTGGCGGCGCGGAAGGCGACGTCCCATGTGTAGATGGCGATTCCGGTAAAGGCGACGCGCACCTGCGGAAATACGCCATATTGGAATACCTGTAAGGGGTTTGCGCCGACTGAGCGCAGCGCTTCGACCGGGCCCATATCGATGGCTTCAAGCTCGTCCGAAAACAGCTTGCCGGCAAACCCGATGCAGAAGACGGTCAGCGCCAGCGTTCCGGCCAGCATGCCGAAACCAAGTACAGTTACGAACAGAATGGTCCAGATCGTCTCATGGATCGAGCGGCTGCCCATTATCGCGAAGCGTCCAAGCGGGTAGGCGATGCGCTTGCTTATGGTGATGTTGCGGGCGGCCAGCCAGGCAAGGGGGATCGAACAGACCACACCAAAGAAACCGCCCAACAAAGACATCTCCAACGTTCGAATTACCGACCGAATGAAGTCGGCATCGGTGATGTAGTTGATGTCTGGCGGAAAGTAGCGTGTCGCCAGAATCTCCGCGAGACGGGGGAACGCGCCGAGAATGCGGTAAAGATCGATGTTGAGGAATGCGATCGAGTAACCGAGGAAGGCCAGAATCGCCAACATGACCGCGAAACGAATGGTCGATTCCGGATGGCGGTAACGAGACCATTCGCGCTTCGGAGCCGGATCGGAAATGACGGTTGTTGACTCTATCGACATCGCCATTTCCTCAGATCACGGCTTTGCGGGCGTAGTGGGATATCACCTCGCCAATGGCAATCAGAACGAGCACCGCGAGGACTACGAGGGTAACGCCGCCATAGTTGAACATTGCCATCTGGCGAAAGAATACGAGACCGAGGCCTCCGGCTCCAACCAGTCCCATGATAGCCGAGCGGCGAATATTGATGTCCCATTCGAAGATGATAGTGCCGATGATCACAGGCAGGATCTGCGGGACGATGCCGTAATACATGACCTGAAACTGGTTGCCGCCAACCGCGCGGATTGCCTCGACGGGTTTCGGGTCGATGTTTTCGATCGCCTCTGCGGTGATCTTCGAGATGAAGCCGACCGAGCGCATCGCGACGGCCAGAATGCCAGGGAGCGCGCCGAGACCTACAGCGCCGACGAACAGCAACGCCCAGATAATCTCGTGGATCGAGCGCGAAAGCACCATCAGGAAACGGCCAAGTGGATAGAAGATGTATCTGTTGGGCGTAACGTTGGCTGCGCCGAACCAGGCGACCGGCAAGGAGAAGAAGCACCCCAGAATCGTGCCGAGCGTCGCCATCATCAACGTTTCCAACGCCGGGACCACGAGCTTGGGAAGGAGCGACCAATCGATCAGGAAGAAGCGCTCGAGCGTGCCGAGAATACCGAGCGCGCCGCCCATGCGCTGCCAATCGGTGTCGAACATGATGGTGTCCCAGAAACACCAGGCAAGCAGCGCCAAGGTTGCCCCCAATAGGAGCCAATTTTTGAAACGCCTTGTGCGTTTGTGGGCGAGCCATGCGTCAAACCCATGTTCAGAAAGCGGAGGCGCGGCGATACTCATCACAGCACTTCCATCGCGTAGATTTCGTCGAGGTCCTGCTTGCGCATGCCTTTCGACGGCCCGTCGAATTTTTTGTAGCCGTCCTGCATTCCGATGATGCGATTGCATGTCTCCAGCGCGAGTTGGACGTCATGGATGTTGCACAGCACGGGCACCTTGAACTCGCAGGCAAGTTCGCGGATCAGCCCCATCACGTCGCGCGAGATCTTTGGGTCGAGCGCCGAGGTCGGCTCATCGAGGAGAAGGATTTCCGGTTTCTGCATCAATGCGCGTGCTATGCCGACGCGCTGGCGCTGGCCGCCGGAAAGGGCATCGGCACGCTTGTCTATATGATCCTGCAGGCCGACGCGCTCGAGCAGATGCAGTGCCCGGTCGATGTCTTCCTTGGGAAATGCCTTGAAAAAGCTGCGGAATGCACCGGTGTAGCCAAGCCGGCCGGACAGCACATTGTCCATCACCGACATGCGGTTCACGAGGTTGAATTCCTGGAATATCATGCCGATGCGGCGGCGCAGCCGGCGAAGGTCGCCGCTATTCAGCGGCCGCACGGATTGGCCGAACAGGATAATGTCGCCCTCTGTGGGTTCGACCAGTCGATTAATGCAGCGGATCAGCGTTGATTTTCCCGCGCCGCTAGGCCCGATAACGGCACAGAAGTCATCTCCATCGACGTTGAAATCGATACCTTTCAGGATTTGCGGGCCGCTGTTTGTGTAGCTGACCTTGAGATTGCTAACTTCCAGGGTAGACATCACCGCCACCGCTTTGGCCGAAGAGCCGCGCGATACGCGGCTCTCGGTCATGATCATTTCGTGTCTCAATTTCCCGCCGCCTTTTCAGCCGCGACGAGCTTGCGGATGATATCGTAATCGCTGTCCTTCATGGCGACGAATTTCGTCGACTTGATACCGTCGAACAATGGCTTCGAGCTGGGGTCCTCGTGCAGCGTCAGGAAGGCCTCGCGGATCGCAGCCTTGAGCGGCTCACAAAGGTCGCCGCGATAAACCATCGGGTCTTGCGGAATAACTTCCGACGACCAGACAACCTTGAAGTCCTCCGGCTTGGCGAGACCGCGGTCGATCACATTGTCGAGACGGTGGGTCGCGACGAAGGCATCGTCGACACGCCCCTCCTTCACGGCAAGCGCCGATTGGTCATGACCGCCGGTGTAGACGACTTTTGAGAAGTATTTCTCGAGTTCGGGGCCGACTCCGATCAAGTCTCCGAACACCATGCGCGGCAGAAGATTGCCCGATGTCGAGGCTGGATCGGCCAAGCCTGTGACGGACCCTTTCACGCTTTCCACCGTGTCAAATTTCGAATCCGATCTCGAAATCAACACAGCCTTGTAGCCGGGACCTTCTTCCTGGAAATGGCCCTTGGTCTTGGTGTAGGTCGCAAAGACCTCCAGCGCGGGATCTTTTTCCTTGGCCAGCACGTAGGAATTGGGGCCATGAACGCCAATATGCACCCAGCCATTGACCATGCCTTCGATGACCGAGGCATAGGAGGTCGGCATGAAGAACTCGACCGGCTTGCCTGTCTTTTCCTTCAGCTTGTCGATCAGGGGTTGGTAGATATCGAGTTCCTGCGTCGTTTCTTCGGTCGGGATGATCGAGAAAACGAGTTGGCTAGGATCTTTGCATTCCTGCGCGAATGCAGCCGAGCTTGCATATGCGATCACGGCACAGGCCGCCGTCAGTCTCGTGACGGTATGTTTCAGAAAATTCATGTCATCCTCCCTTGTTTTGCAGCGGGTTCGCCGGAGAAAACCAGCGCCCCGCGGCTATTATGGTTCAGTCATGCGACGGCCTTTTTCGCCTCCTCGCGAATACCTCCGGCCGCCAGCAGGTTTTGCTTGCTTCCGATGAAGTTCTGGCCGCGTTCACCATCGAATGCGACGTCGACAAGTTCACGGAACTCGTCGTCGCCGATTCCGTAATGCCGGTAGTTCGAAGCAACGCCGAGCTCGGTCAGAAAAGCCATGAGCTGTTCGGCTGCACTGCGCGCATCTCCACCAAAAATCGCGTGCAGGCCCTCCGCACAGATGCCTCCCTTGTCCGCCACGCTGCGGATGATCATTGGCAACGAAAACGAACATGCAATGCCGTGCGGTACACCGTGTCGAAGGGTGATCGGGTAAGACAGAGAATGTGCGATAGCGGTCTTCGTGTTGGAAAAGGCGAAGCCAGCCAGAGTGGAGGCTCGCGCCATCCTTTCCCGCAGATCGACATTTCGAAGATCCGCGGCCAGCAAGGGCAAAGTCGAGATCACGCCACGCGCGGCAGTGATTGCATGCGCCATCGAAACCGGATTGGCGCTGCGGTTCCATAGGCATTCTAGCGAATGCGACAACGCATCGAGGCCGGTCTGAATGGTCAAATCGCGAGGCTTTCCGATCATCAAGTCTGGATCGACGATGGAATATTGCGGGTAGAGGCCAGGATGTGCAAGCGAGTGTTTCACGCCGTCGGCACCGTCCCACACGGTGCCCCAGCAAGTGACCTCGCTGCCCGTGCCCGCAGTGGTCGGCACGGCAATCAACGGCCAAGGCGCGATGGTTTCTGCGCCGGCGCGTTTCTTAAGATAGGCCTCCATCGCAGCGAAATCGCCACGCGCAGCCGCGAATACCTTGGCTGAATCTATGACAGACCCACCGCCGAGCGCGACAATGACTTCGGGTTGAATTTCAAGTTTGGCGAAGCGGGCAGTTTGAGGCTCGAGTGCTGCGATATCGGGATTTGGCGCAATATCGTCGATCACCAATATCGGCGAGCCTGCGCTGGTTTCGAGCTGAGATGCCAGTGTCTGGAAATAGGCCTCGCCATAAGTCACAAGGGCGTAGCGGCGCCCACCGATGGCTTCTGACAGCTTGGAAAAGCTACCTCGACCGAAGCGGACGTCAACGGGGTTGCGATAGGACCACACGGCGATTTCCTGACTTGATGGCTATTAGACAGGATGAGAGTGGCGGAGCAGCTTACCATTGACAAATACAAATTTACGGCATCATTCATAGGCTGTGGCTATAGTATTTACCCACCTCCGGTCCTTTCATGCAGTCGCTGAAAATCGCGGCTTCACTGCTGCGGCCGATGCTCTTCATATAAGTCAGCCAACGGTCACCACTCAGGTCAAGGAGTTGGAGGAACGCTACGGCGTAGAACTGCTGGTGCGCCGTGGGCGGCGCGTCGAACTGACCGAAACCGGTGCTGCACTTTTCGATATTAGTCGCCGCATAATGAGTCTTCATGAAGAGGCCGAGGAATTGCTGCTTAGCAGTGGAAAGCTCACTACCGGCCAATTGCGGCTTGCGGCTGTAGGCCCATTCCATGCCACCGAAATGGTCGCACGGTTCCTAGCTATTTACCCGTCTATCAAAATCAGCATGCTGCTTGGAAATTCAGAGCAGACATTGCAGCGGATAATGGATCTGGAGGCCGACGTGGCCATTGTAGCCCACGCGGTTGACGATCCGCGCATCAACTCAATTCCATTCAACACGCATGAGGTGGTTGTTTTCGTCAACGTCGACCATCCTTGGCATGGACGTAAAAGCGTCAATATCGGCGACTTGGTCGATCAGCCGCTGATCCTGCGCGAAACCGGTTCAACGACGCGACGCGGCCTTGAGGTTGCTGCCGAAAAGGCTGGTGTGACGATCAAGCCATTCCTGGAAATAGGCAGTCGCGAAGGTGTGTGGAAAGCCGTGGAGCAGGGGCTCGGCATCGGAGTCGTGGCCGACTTCGAATTCGTCGCGCACCCGAGGCTTGAAACAATTCGCATCGCAGATGCAGAGGTACGTACCGAATACCGATTGGCCTGCCTGCAGGAGCGCCGGCAATCGCCTAAAATCAAGGCGTTCATCGACAGCGTTTTGTAACGGCTCAGTCGGGCGACGACAGCTCGCGGGCGAGGTTCCAGAAAGCACGTACCAGCTTGCCGCCTGAGCGTTCTTTCAAACTGATGAGCGCTTCATCCATGAGCATTTCTGGGGCGTCTATAGTAATCGGAACGAGCCGGCCATCCTGACCGAATTCCGCTTCCGAAACAAAGCCAACGCCGCTGCCGGAGGCGACGATCTCCCGCACCGCTTCGCGGCCTTCCGCCTCGATCGCCGCCCGCAGCACGACGCCCTGCTCGGCGCTCATCGTCTCCAGCTTGTGTCGGGTCTTCGACCCACGTTCGCGCAGCACCAAAGGATGCTTGGCCAGCTCTGTGAAGTTCATCGACTTCATCTTTGCCAAAGGATGGGTGCGGGCGACGAAGGCGATGATCGGTGTCGAATTCAACTTCAGCACATCGAATTCGCGGCCTTCTGGAATTTCGCCAAGCACGCCGATGTCACTTTCGTAGGAGAAGAGGCTGGCAATCACCGTTTCTGTATTTCCGCTGCGCACGGTGACCTGAATGCCTGGATATTTTTCGCGGAACGGCCCGAGAATTTGCAGAAGGTGATGCGCAGCATCGGCAACGATACGCAGCGTACCCGAGCGTAACGCCCGGGATTCTGACAGAATATCATGCGCCTGCTGTTCGGTGTCGAACATGCGACGGGTGATCTCGAGTAGCTGTTGGCCGAAAGGCGTCAACGTCACCTGCTTTTTGTGCCGATTGAAGAGCAGAACATCATACTCTTCCTCAAGCTTGCGCACCTGATCGGAGATTGCGGGCTGCGTAAGGAACAGCGCTTCGGCGGCGCGAGAAAACCCGCCGGTGGTCGCGACATAGTGGAATGCGCGAAGCTGAACGTAGCGCAACGATGGCATCCTTCCATAGGTTCAGTCGATAGAACCATAGAAACTAACGAATTGACTTATGTAAAGCCCGATCGGAATCTTAGGTCTTCATAATTCCCTGAAATGAAGGCGCCACGGCCATGCACTTTTCGCTCATCCTGCTGCATCTGGCCGGAGCGACCCTGCTGCTCCTTTATGCCGTCCATATGGTCCGCAATGGAATGGAGCGCGGCCATGGCGATGCACTGCGCCGGCTGCTCGGTGAAGCCAAGAGCGGGCAATTGAAGGCCGCCGGTGGTGGTGCCGCAATTGCAATCATGCTGCAAAGTTCGACGGCAGTGGCGATGCTCGCCTGCGGCTTTGCCGCAAGCGGTGTCCTGTCGTTGCCGGTCGGGCTGTCATTGCTTCTCGGCGCGGATTTGGGTTCGGCACTGGTGGTTCGGATACTTTCCTTCGAGCTAGGCTGGCTGGTGCCGGTTTGCCTGCTGGTTGGCGGCGTCATGCATCTCAAGCTGTCGAGTCGGAAGGTGACGGAGACCGGTCGCATGGTGCTCGGCATTGGGTTTGTGCTTCTGTCGCTCAAACTGATCGGAGAGGCGACGCATCCGCTACGCGACAGCGCCATTCTGCCCACATTTGCTGGCTATCTCGCCGATGACTATTTTACTGCCTTCCTGATCGGCGCTGCTTTCACATGGCTTATCCATTCCAGCGTAGCCGCGATATTGATGGTTGCCGCCTTTGCTGGGCAGGGCTTACTGCCGCTTGAGGCTGGCGTGCCGCTCGTCCTTGGGGCCAATCTCGGCGGTGGGTTGATCGCGTTCTGGCTGTCACGCGGTATGCCGCCGCAAGCGCAGCGCATTCCCGTCGGCAATCTGCTTTTTCGCGCGGTCGGCTCCGTGATTGCCTTGGCGGCAATCGAGACTGTCGGTCCGCGGTTGGATTTTCTCGGCAGCAATCAGGGCGTGGCGCTGGTCAATCTGCATGTAGCCTTCAACATATGCCTGCTCATCTGCGCGCTGCCCTTTGCTGGCGCGATGGCGCGGCTGACAACAAGCTTGCTGCCCGAACCCACCGTGAAGAACAGCGATGGCGGCCTGATGGCAAATCGCAAGTCTGCACTCGACCGCACGGTAATCGGGAATCCAAATCTGGCGCTTGCCAGTGCCACGCGAGAATTGCTGCGCATGGGCGAACTCGTAGAGGTCATGGTTCGGCCGGTAATGGATTTGCTCGACAATGGGACGCGCGACCGGATTGCCCGCACCCGTTTGGTTGATGAGGAGGTCAATCGAGCGCACACGGAGATCAAGCTTTACCTTGCAGAGGTAAATCGCGGCGAGATGACTGTGGTGGCTGCACGCAAATGCATCGAACTCACCGATTTCGCAATCAATCTCGAGCATGCTGGCGACATCGTGGCGAAGAACCTTCTGGTGCTGGCCAATGAGCGCGCGGAGCGCAATCTGCGCTTTTCCAAGGAGGGTTGGGCAGAGCTGATGGAGTTGCATCAGCGATTGGTGGAAAACATACATCTTGCGCTGAACGTGCTGGTTTCGAACGATCTGCCGTCTGCACGCCAGCTTGTCGTCGAAAAAGAGCGCATGCGGGTGCTCGAACGACGCAGCCATGACGGCCATTTGATGCGGCTGCGCTCAGGCACTCTGGAAAGCATCGAGACCAGCGACATGCATCTCGAAGTCGCGCGCGCTTTCAAGGAGATCAATTCGCTGCTGGCGACTGTCGCCTATCCGCTGCTAACCGAAAGCGGGCATCTGCTTCAGAGCAGATTGGCCGTTGTCGGATGATCGCCTCAGCTTATGAGTGAATACAAAATAACGATTTTTCAAATAGGTTGAATGAGTGCAGAGTCGGTCTCAACAACACGTTTACGGGGAGGATCGCTAATGCGGGTCGATACAAAAAATACCGCGCCAAGCGAAGGTTTCGAGGATCCCGCATTGGGTGAACCTTATCTACTGACGCCAGGCCCACTCACCACGGCCTACTCTGTCAAACAGGCGATGCTGCGCGATTGGGGTTCGTGGGATGGCGATTTCCGTGCGATGACGGCAGATATGCGTCACCGGTTGCTTGCCCTGACCGGCGATGCCAAGGGCGAATATGATTGCGTGCCTTTGCAGGGATCAGGCTCTTACTGTGTTGAAGCCATGCTCGGCTCCTTCGTGCCGAAGGACGGCAAGGTGCTGGTGCTGGCAAATGGCGCCTACGGCCTGCGTGCGGCATCGACAATGCAGTATCTCAACCGCGCCTATACGCTGATCGACAAGGGCGACTATCTGCCGCCGCGAGGCGACGAAGTCGCGGCGGCGCTCGACGCCGACCCTGCGATCACCCATGTCATCGCTATTCACTGCGAGACCAGCTCCGGCATTCTCAACCCGGTCGCCGAGATTTCCGAAGCGGTCTATTCGCGCGGGCGCAAGCTTCTGGTCGATTCAATGAGCGCCTTTGGCGCGGTTGATCTCAACGTCAACGATATTCGCTACGAGGCGATGGTTTCCTCGGCCAACAAGTGCATCGAGGGTGTGCCGGGTTTCGGCTTCGTCATCGCCAAAAAGACGGAGCTTGAGGCTGCGAAGGGGCGCAGTCATTCGCTGTCGCTCGACATACATGCGCAATGGGCGACAATGGAAAAGACCGGCCAGTGGCGTTTCACGCCGCCGACGCATGTCGTTGCCGCCTTCCTTGAAGCGTTGAAAATGCATGAGGCCGAGGGTGGCGTTGCGGCGCGCGGTGCGCGCTACATGAAGAACCGTGACGTGATGGTGGCCGGTATGCGCGAACTCGGCTTCGAGACGCTTTTGTCGGACCGATGGTTGTCGCCCATAATCGTCACATTCTTTTGCCCTGCGCATGCGAACTTCAACTTCGATCGCTTCTACGAACTGATGAAGGACAAGGGGTTCATCATCTATCCAGGCAAGTTGACGGTGGTGGATTCATTCCGCGTCGGCTGCATCGGTCGTATGGACGAACATGTGATGCGCCGCGTGGTGGAAGCCGCTCGTCAGTCGTTGAAAGAACTCAAAGTTCCTGATGCCGCACCGCCGGCAATTGCTATTGCGGAGCGGGCCAAGCTGGCTGCGTGAAGCATAGAGAAAACCTATTCGAGAATTCAGAATAACGATTTGGCAAATGGATCATCGTGATTCAAAAATGCGGCCAAAGAAAACCGAAGTGTGGTCCGCGGACCCGGAACGCTCAAGGCAGGAAATCCGATGAACCAGATGTCCCCTATCAACGTGACCGCAAATGGCCGCACCTACGCATGGCCGCGGGTGCCAGCGATTGCAATCTGTCTCGACGGCTGCGAGCCGGCCTATCTGGATGAAGCGATCAAGGCCGGACTGATGCCTGCGCTGGAGCGGATCAAAGCCAAGGGCACAGTGCGCATGGCGCATTCTGTTATTCCCAGCTTCACCAATCCTAACAATCTGTCGATTGCGACGGGCCGCCCGCCAGCAGTGCACGGCATTTGCGGGAACTATCTCTACAACCCGGAAACGGGGGAAGAGGTGATGATGAACGATCCCAAATTCCTCCGTGCGCCGACAGTATTTCAGGCATTCTACGATGCTGGCGCTCGCGTTGCGGTGGTCACTGCCAAGGACAAGCTGCGCTCGCTTCTGGGACACGGGCTGAAGTTCGACGAGGACCGCGCCATCTGCTTCTCATCGGAGAAGTCGGACACGACCACTGTTGCTGAGCATGGTATCGCCAATGCCGCGAAATGGTTGGGCAAGCCCGTGCCGGAAGTCTATTCGGCGGAGCTGTCGGAGTTCGTTTTCGCTGCTGGCGTCAAGCTGCTGCGCGAATGGCGGCCGGATGTGATGTATCTGACCACGACCGACTACGTTCAGCACAAATATGCGCCGGGCGTAAAAAAGGCGAACGACTTCTACGAGATGTTCGACAAATATCTTGCCGAACTCGATGAATTAGGCGCCGCAATTGTCGTAACCGCCGACCACGGCATGAAGCCCAAGCACAAGGCCGACGGCACGCCGGACGTTGTCTATGCGCAGGACCTGCTGGACGAATGGCTGGGCAAGGACAAGGGACGGGTGATCCTGCCGATCACCGACCCATACGTCGTCCATCATGGCGCGCTTGGCTCGTTTGCCACGGCCTATCTGCCGAAAGACGCGGATCGAGCCGACATCATGGAGCGGCTGAAGAAGATCGACGGTATCACGTTGGTTTTGGGTCGCGAGGACGCCTGCGCGCGGTTCGAACTTCCGGAGGATCGAATCGGCGACATCGTCATGGTATCTGGCGAGAACAAGACCATCGGCACCTCGGAACACCGTCACGATCTGGCTGCGCTCAATGAGCCACTGCGCTCACATGGCGGGCTGACGGAACAGGTAGTGCCGTTCATTGCCAACAGGGTTCTGCCGGATTTGCCGAATGAACCGACTTTGCGCAATTTCGACGCGTTCTACTATGCGGTGATGGCTGCCGCGCTGCCGTCGAATTGAGGCAAAGGCGATGACCAAACTTGATCCGTCAATTGCAGTTCGCCATGAACCGATGCGCATAGCAGGTAAGAAGGTCGATGCCGACGCTGTGCTTGAAGTTCGTTACCCTTGGAACGACACGGTGGTTGGCACCGTGCCGGCGGGTAATGCAGAGCACGCCAAAAAAGCGTTCGAAATCGCTGCGAACTATAAATCGAAGCTGACCCGCTACGATCGTCAGAAAATCCTGCTAAAGACAGCCGAACTCCTGAACGCCCGCAAGGAGGAAATCTCCGATCTGGTGACGCTGGAACTCGGCATTTCCAAGCAGGATTCACTCTACGAAGTCGGCCGCGCCTTCGACGTTTTCACCCTGTCGGGCCAGATGTGCATTCAGGACGATGGCCAGATTTTTTCTTGCGATCTGACCCCGCATGGCAAGCAGCGCAAAATCTTCACAATGCGCGAGCCGCTGAAAGCGATTTCCGCAATCACGCCGTTCAATCATCCTCTCAATATGGTGTCGCATAAAATCGCTCCGGCGATTGCCACCAATAATTGCGTCGTCGTTAAGCCGACCGAGCTGACACCAATGACCGCGCTGGTGCTGGCCGACATCCTCTACGAGGCTGGCCTGCCGCCGGAAATGCTGTCGGTGGTGACGGGTTGGCCGAAGGACATCGGCGACGAGATGATCACCAATCCCAACATCGACCTGATAACGTTCACAGGCGGCGTACCGGTTGGCAAACTGATCGCCTCCAAAGCCGGGTACAAACGCCAGGTATTGGAGCTCGGCGGTAACGACCCGCTCATCATCCTGAACGATCTTTCCGATGACGATCTGGCAAAAGCGGCCGACCTTGCAGTCGCAGGTGCGACCAAGAATTCGGGGCAGCGCTGCACGGCGGTAAAGCGAATTCTGGTTCAGGAAAGTGTTGCTGATCGTTTCGTGCCGCTGGTGCTGGAGCGAGCGAAGAAGCTGCGCTTTGGCGACCCGATGGACCGCACTACCGACCTCGGCACGGTGGTACATGAGCGCGCGGCAAAACTGTTCGAAGACCGTGTTCACATGGCTGCCGAGCAGGGCGCCGACATCCTTTACAATCCCGGCCGTCAAGGCGCGCTTCTGCCGCCAATCGTGGTGGATCGTGTGCCGCATGGTTCCGAGCTTGTCATGGAGGAAACTTTCGGACCGATCATCCCGATTATCCGTGCTCCCGATGACGATGACGCGCTTATCGCCCTGTCGAATTCGACCGCTTTCGGCCTCTCTTCCGGTGTTTGCACCAATGATTTCCGCCGTATGCAGAAATACATTGCGGGCTTGCAAGTTGGCACTGTCAACATCTGGGAGGTGCCCGGTTACCGCATCGAGATGAGTCCATTCGGCGGCATCAAAGACAGCGGAAACGGCTACAAGGAGGGCGTTATCGAAGCCATGAAGAGCTTCACGAACGTCAAGACTTTCTCGCTGCCGTGGTGATTTGAGTGCAGTACGATCTAGCGATTGTCGGCGCTGGCATAATTGGTCTCGCGCATGCGCTTGCTGCGGCAAAGCGTGGTCTGCGCATCGTCGTGATCGACCGGGACGCGCAGGCCAATGGCGCATCGATCCGCAATTTCGGCCTCGTTGTCGTCAGCGGACAGAATTCGGGAGCGGCGCGTCGTCTTGCCGAGCGCTCGCGCGAGGTTTGGCTGGATATTGCCCAGCAGGCAGGCATCGAAGTCGTGCATAGTGGAATGCTTGTTGCGGCACAGCGGCCTGAAGCCCTAGCCGTGCTTGAAGCTTTCAAGAGCACGGAACAGGGGCGCGAATGCCGGATATTGTCGCCCGAAGACGTGGGGCAGTTTCAGCCCGAACTCGATCCGTCACGCATCGTCGGTGGGTTGTTCAGTCCCTTTGAACTGAGGGTCGAATCCCGCGAAGCGATACCGAAGCTGGCAGCCTTTCTGGAAGAAAATTATGGTGTGGCATTCATCCGAGGCGCAGCCGTCAACTCTGTGTCACCCCCATCTGTGAACACAAGTCGTGGTCGGGTGGACGCTGAGAACGTAATCGTCTGTCCCGGCGACGATCTTGTCAGTCTCTATCCGGAACGGGTTGCCGCTTACGGCGTCAAACGCTGCAAACTGCAGATGCTGCGGCTGGAAGATCCGGGCTTCAAACTGCACGGAGCCTTGATTTCCGATCTCAGCCTTCTGCGTTATGGCGGTTACGCGGCGTTGCCTGAAGCTGCTAATTTGGAAATACGGCTGGAAGCGGAACAGCCGATACCGCTTGCCAATGGTGTCCATCTCATCGTCGTGCAGAGTGCTGACGGATCGCTGGTGGTAGGCGATTCTCATCACTATGCGGCAACTCCCGACCCGTTCGCTGGAGATGATGTCGACGTTATGATGCTTGACGAGTTTGCTGCGATTTTTAAGCAGGCGGCACCGAAAATTCTGGCGCGCTGGACCGGCACGTACTCTTCGGCTTCAGGGCAGGAATATTTTCGTGATGCTCCGCAAGAGAATGTGCGTCTTGTCATGGTCACAAGCGGCACAGGCGCGAGTACAGGCTTTGCAATTGGCGAAGAAACCATCACGGAACTATACGGTTGAACCAGGAAGAGGTTGGATTGAATAATTCAGTTTTTCGAAGGATGCGGCGGTGAATTTGCATTGGGCTCAGACATTTACGTATCGCCGCTTCGTCCTTGGAAAATGGATGTTTCAGCCTAAGTCTATCTCGGCTTAGCGGGTTTCGCAGTGTCAGCAACCGCGCTTTCCATCGTGCTTTTTGCAGCCTTCTTGCACGCAAGCTGGAACGCGCTCGTAAAATCGGCATCCGACCGCGCGCTGACGCTTGCAGCCGTTTCTGCAATGCATGCGCTGGCAGGCGTCGTTCTGATCGCAATCTCACCCGTACCCGCAATGGCGAGCTGGCCTTCAATCGCGATCTCCACGATCGTCCACTACGGCTATTACGTGCTGCTCTTTCAGGCTTATCGGCTTGGTGACCTTAGTCAGGTCTATCCGATTTCGCGAGGCATGGCGCCAGCGCTCGTTGCCCTTGGCACATTGCTGATAATTGGCGAAACGTTATCACCGCTGGGCTGGTCGGGCCTCGCGCTGGTGACTGCTGGGATCGGGTTGTTGGCGTTGCAACGCGGCGCTGGTCAGGCTGATGGCAAGGCAGTGCTTGTCGCGGCAATGCTTGGGCTTAGCATCGCGGCTTATTCCGTGGCCGATGGTGTGGGCGTTCGATTGGCGGGTAGCGCTACCGGCTATATGGGTTGGCTCTTCCTGTTCGAATCCCCAGTTGCGTTGGCCATTCTGGCAAGCCGCCGAAGGTCAGGCACTCCAATCGATTGGAAAATTGTCGGGGTCGGTTTGGCAGGTGGTGTTTTCGCCGTGACTGCTTACGGGCTTGTACTTTACGCGAAGACTATTGCGCATATCGGGGCGGTATCGGCCGTCAGAGAATCCAGCGTGATTATCGCGGCCCTGATCGGTGTTGTCGTCTTTCGTGAGAGACCGTGGATGGGACGAATTCTTGCGGCAGTCATCGTCGCGTTCGGCGTTCTGATACTTGCCGTTTCGGAATAAGTCTCCGCGGCAGTTTTGTCTCAAATGACTGGCTTTGAGGTCAGTATGACAACCTCATGACTATTATAAACTGAAGCGATAGCTCTATAGGATAAATAGATTTTACTTATCATCCGTACACCTCCACATTGACCCATGGACGATATCGACCGGTGTTAAGACCGGTGATTGCCAAAGAGCGCGAGCGTCTTGATGCATCGAGAACTGTATCAACCGGGGAACCAAATAATGAAACGTTTCACATCCATTTGCATGGTCGCCCTAGCGACCGCTTTGTCGACTTCGGCAGCTTACTCTCAAACGAATTTGACCGTTTACACAGCGGTGGAAGCCGTCGACCTCGATCGATACAAAGCTGCATTCGAAGCGGAAAATCCTGACATCAAGATCAACTGGGTTCGTGATTCAACCGGCGTCATGACCGCCAAGCTGCTGGCCGAAAAAGACAACCCGCAGGCAGACGTTGTCTGGGGTCTGGCCGCAACCTCGCTGCTTCTGCTCAAGGGCGAAGGCATGCTTGAGCCATATGCGCCAGCGGGTGTCGAAAAACTCGATCCGAAATTCGTTGATACCTCGACGCCGCCAAGCTGGACTGGAATGGACGCCTATGTTGCGGCGATCTGCTTCAACACCGTCGAAGCAGAGAAAATTGGCCTTGCCGCGCCGAAAACCTGGAAGGATTTGACCAAGCCCGAATATAAGGGCCACGTCGTCATGCCGAACCCCAACTCCTCCGGTACAGGTTTCCTCGATGTCTCGGCATGGCTGCAGATGTTCGGCGAGAAGGGTGCGTGGGCGTTTATGGACGGCCTTCACGAAAACATCTCCGCCTACACGCATTCGGGCTCCAAGCCCTGCAAGATGGCAGGTGCAGGCGAAACGGTTGTGGGCATATCTTTCGAGTTCCCTGGTTCCAAGGCAAAGTCTGCTGGCGCGCCGATCGACATCATCTTCCCCGAAGAGGGTTCCGGCTGGGAAGCAGAAGCAACAGCAATCATAGCAGGCACAGCGAACCTCGAAGCGGCCAAGAAGCTGGTGGACTTTACTGTCTCGAAGGAAGCCAACGAGATGTACAATGTCGGTTATGCGGTCGTCGCATATCCTGGCATAGCCAAGCCGGTCGAGCATTTGCCGGAAGACGTTGCCTCCAAGATGATCAAGAACGATCTCGAATGGGCCGCCAATAATCGCAAGGCGATCCTGACCGAATGGGCCAAGCGTTACGACGCGAAATCCGAACCCAAGACTTGATCCAACATCGCAAGGCCGCCAGCAAACTGGCGGCCTGCTTCACAATTTGAACCGGATGGATAACATGCGTCATGAAATCGTGGCCGGCATTCCGGCGACGCCGACCGGGGTGCGTCCGATGTCTATCGCTCACAAGCCGGCCTATCTTGAGATCGAAAATCTCTGGAAAGCCTTTGGGGATTTCACGGCGCTGAAAGATGTTTCTCTCAGCATCAAGGACGGCGAGTTCGTCTGTTTTCTCGGGCCCTCCGGCTGTGGCAAGACCACGCTGCTGCGCGCGATTGCAGGGCTCGACCTTCAAACGCATGGCACGATAAGGCAGGGTGGCAAGGACATCTCCACTTTGCCGCCTTCGAAACGCGACTATGGCATCGTGTTCCAGTCTTATGCGCTGTTTCCAAATCTGACAATTGAGAAGAACATCGCTTTCGGTCTTGAAAACGCCAAGCGTCCAAAAGCTGAAATCAATGCGCGTGTAGCGGAATTGCTGTCGCTCGTCGGACTGTCCAGTCAGGCGAAAAAATACCCAGCACAGCTATCCGGCGGCCAGCAGCAGCGCATCGCGCTCGCCCGCGCGATAGCGGTGGCGCCGGGCCTGCTTTTACTCGACGAGCCATTGTCCGCGCTCGACGCAAAGGTGCGGGTGCATCTTCGTCATGAGATCAAGGAATTACAGCGCAAGCTTGGTGTGACGACAGTCATGGTGACACACGACCAGGAAGAAGCATTGTCGATGGCGGACCGCATCGTGGTTATGAACCACGGCGTGATCGAGCAGATAGGCACGCCTACAGAGATTTATCGACATCCGGCAACGCTATTCGTTGCCGACTTTATTGGCGAAACCAACCAGATTTCGGCTAAGGTTCTGGGCGGCAACAAAGTTGCGCTTGCTGGCACCGAACTGCTTTGCGCGGGGCACGAATTGGCCGATGGTGCGGACGCCGTTGCGGTTATCCGTCCGGTCGATATTATTCCGCATAGCGTCAGCGCGCGTTCGCCCGGTGCTCAGGACATTGTCGGCACGCCGGAAAATCTGGTCGACGTCACTGTGAACGAGATGGAGTTTCTAGGCGCCTTCTGGCGTACCCGCCTCGCGTCGCCACGCTTCGGCGAGCGCATCCTGATCGCTGATTTCTCGATCAATGCTGTGCGCCGGCTGGGTCTGGAAGCCGGTGTGGCGATGAAGATCGAACTGCCGCGCGAGCGTGTGCTCGTGTTTGAAAAGGCAGCCTGATATGACTGCCACGTCGCTGACCATGCCGGCTGGTCGGGCGCTGCGCCAGCAGGTTTCTTCCGATGAGATCGCCAAACGCGGGCTGATGATTGTCATCTCGCTCTATCTGTTGGTCGCGCTCGCCGCCCCGCTTTACGTCCTGCTTTCGAAATCGGTATCGACGTACCATTTCAATCTCAGCAACTTTGAAATCGCGAGGTCGGACGACACAGGCGGCAATTTCGGTGACGCGAAATCAGTTGCAGCCCTTAATGAAGCGACAAACGCGATCGCTCCCGGCCAACTCGCTACAGGTTCGGACGGTCGTTTGTCAGTCACAGGCCTGTTTCCGGATTTCAGTTTTCGCAGCCCCGTGAATTACCGCATCCGCGGCACGACAGAGACGGCAACCTATCTGGTCGGCTCCGACATGCATCGCGGAACGGAGTGGACTGAACTCGATTCGAACAACTTCCGGCGTGTTGTGCTCCGGCCTGAAAAGCAGACTGGCCTGGACAATTTCGTCGCCTATTTCTCCACCCCGGCGCTCGCTCAATCGATCTTCAATTCCGTGCTTATGGGATTGATCAGCACTGTACTGGTGATCTCGATTGCCTTCGGCCTCGCCTATGCGCTCAACCGCAGCCGGATGCGCTTCAAAAGCTTTTTTAGGATGGTGGCGACGATCCCTATTCTTGTACCGTCGCTGTTGCCGGGTATCGCGCTCATCTATTTGTTCGGCAATCAAGGCCTGCTGAAGGACATGATGATGGGGTACTCCATCTATGGTCCGATCGGTATCGTTGTTGGCTCTGTATTTTTCACTTTGCCTCACGCACTGCTAATTATCTCGACCGCATTGGCGATTGCCGATGCACGCCATTATGAAGCCGCAGAATCCCTGCGCGCCAGCAAATGGCGGACCTTCTGGACAGTCACGATCCCGGGCGCACGATACGGCATCATTTCCGCCGCCTTCGTGGTCTTCACCATGGTGATAACGGATTTCGGCCTGCCGAAGGTTATTGGCGGGCAATACAACATGCTTGCCGTCGACATTTACAAGCAGGTTATCGGCCAGCAGAATTTCGAAATGGGCGCGGTTGTTTCCGTGATCCTTCTAGTGCCTGCAATCGCAGCCTTTTTTGTCGACCGTCTGATCCAGAAAAAACAGGTGGCGCTGCTTTCCGCGCGTTCAGTTCCTTATCAGCCGAAGCCAAACAGGCGCTTCGACCGGCTCTGTCTTGCCTATTGCGCGGTAATCGCCCTGTTCATCCTCACGATGATCGGCGTCTGCCAATTGGCAGCGACGGTCAAGTTTTGGCCTTACGACCTCACCCCAAGCCTCAATAATTTCCGCTTCGACCTGATGGATGGCGGTGGGTGGGGTGCCTACTACAATTCGATAAAGATGGCTCTACTGACCGCCGTGTTCGGCACGGTGATTGTATTTGTCGGTGCCTATATGGTCGAGAAAAGCGAAGGATTTCGCGTCGGCCGCACGCTGTTTCAGTTTCTCGCCATGCTGCCGATGGCAGTGCCCGGAATGGTGCTGGGCCTGGCCTACATTTTCTTCTTCAACAACCCGGCAAATCCGTTCAACCCGATCTACGGCACCATGACGATCCTCGTGCTCTGCACCGTCACGCACTTCTACACAGTGTCGCATCTGACGGCAGTGACTGCGCTAAAGCAGATGGATCGCGAGTTCGAGCCGGTCGCTGCATCGCTCAAGCAGCCGTTTTACAGATTGTTCTTCCGGGTGACCGTACCGGTCTCCTTGCCGGCAATTCTCGATATCTCGATCTATCTCTTCGTCAATGCCATGACGACTGTGTCGGCCGTCGTGTTCCTTTATTCGACGCATACACAATTGGCCTCGGTTGCGGTTCTCAATATGGACGATGCTGGCGATATCGCACCGGCGGCCGCAATGGGTATGATGATATTCTATACCAATGTCGCGGCGCGCCTACTTCACGCCGCAGTCTCAACACTGCTCCTGTCGCGCACTCAGCGCTGGCGTAATCGCTGACGCGTCTGTTTGTACGCCTCAGTATGCCCGATCTTCGGTAAGCCGCGTCAGCACCGCTGGCCGTCACCTTTTTCCACGCTACATGCGAGAATCTACGAATATTGGCTGGGGATTAGTTTGGGAATGGCTCTTGGCTAAGAGAAAAGCCCCATTATCAAAAAATTTGCAGGAAAATTCTGGCGGAGAGAGCGGGATTCGAACCCGCGTTACGGTCTCCCGTAAACACACTTTCCAGGCGTGCGCCTTCAACCACTCGGCCACCTCTCCGCATGCGTAGCCGACAAAAACCAACTGACGCCGGGCTGATCTAGTCGATCCGCGGCCGAATGCCAAGCGTCCAGAACTTTTTTCGTGTGATTTTCGTACACGACTTGTAGCAAGGCCCTCAAAACGCCGCGCGACAATTGCAGATGAGCGGCACGCACCATACATAATGATACGGAAACCAGTGGTTAGGGGTTCCAATGTTTCGTTTCCTGTTTCGTCTCGCCGCGTCGATCGCGCTGGCCGTAGCCGTCATCATGGCGGTGCTGGATGCCACGCGCACGGTCGCGGCGTCGCAATTGGTTCTGACGCCTTTGGCGACCAGTTGGGTGACCGTATCGCCCGAGACACTGGAAACGGCACGCGCCTTTGTAAGCGAGAAGGTCCACCCGTTGCTTTGGGATCCGGCGATCGTCACCGTCCTTAAACTGCCGGGCTTCGTCTTTTTCGCGATATTGGCGTTTCTGCTCTATGCGGTCGGCCACAGGCCTGAGCGACGCTCAGGCCGTTTTGCGGCGGATCTCTGATGGCGGGCCTCTACCGTTTTTGAAACAGAAAGGGAATGCGCATGTTTTTCCTGAGTGACATGATGAACAAGAAGCTGCATCTGCCGAAGGCTGGCGAGGCCTTGCCGGGACGCGAAAAGCCGCTTCAAACCGCAACGAAACATTTTGTTTCGAAACGACCGCTGAAAGGGCCGTATCCTGAAGGTCTCGAGACTGCGATGTTCGGGCTTGGCTGTTTCTGGGGAGCGGAGCGGCTTTTCTGGCAGACCGATGGTGTCTGGGTGACGGCGGTCGGCTACGCAGGCGGATTGACGCCCAACCCGACCTATCAGGAAACCTGCACCGGCCTGACGGGCCATGCCGAGGTCGTTCTGGTCGTCTACGATCCTAAGATCGTGTCCTATGGCGATCTGCTGAAAATCTTCTGGGAAAGCCATGATCCGACGCAAGGCATGCGGCAGGGCAACGATGTAGGCACGACCTACCGCTCGACGATCTACACCTATGGCGATGCGCAATATGCGCAGGCGATTGCTTCTGCGGATGCCTACGGAGCGCAATTGAAGAAAGCGGGCCAGGAGAAGATCACCACTGAGATCGCCCCGGTCCCGGAATTCTACTTCGCCGAAGAAGAGCATCAGCAATATCTGGCGAAGAATCCCTATGGCTACTGCAATCTCAGAGGCACGGGCGTTGCCTGCGCCATTCCAGCGCCGACCGCTGCCTGAGAAAATCATGCCGTTGCGCGCGCACCTCGCGTAACGGCATGTGTCACGCTTTAAGATTCCGCGTGAATTTTGTTTTTCGTCATGCAAGACTGAATGCAAAGGAGCTGACGCTCCTCTTGGCACGGCCTGCCTTTAATCGGGCAGGCCACTAAAGACAAAAACACGGATAACAACCGACAGGGTGTGGATCACATGAAGCGTATCGTTCTTGGCCTTCTCGCGGCAACAGCTTTGGCTTTTCCGGCGTTCGCCGCAGAGTTCAAGCCTGCCATCCTTTATGATCTAGGCGGAAAATTCGACAAATCCTTCAATGAATCAGCTTTCGAAGGCGCTGAAAAATTCAAGACGGAAAGCGGTGTCGCTTATCGCGAGTTCGAAATTCAGAACGACGCGCAGCGTGAGCAGGCACTTCGCAAGTTTGCCGAAGACGGCAACAACCCGATCGTGATGCCCGGCTTCAACTGGGCGACGCCTCTGGAAAAGATTTCGGAAGATTTCCCGGAAACGCAGTTCGTCATCATCGACATGGTCGTCGAAAAGCCGAATGTGCGCTCGGTCGTCTACAAGGAGCATGAAGGCTCCTACATCGTCGGCGTTCTGGCCGCGATGGCATCTCAGAGCAAGAAGGTCGGCTTCGTCGGCGGCATGGACGTTCCGCTCATCCGTAAATTCGGCTGCGGCTATGTCGGCGGCGCAAAGGCTGCTGGCGCAACCGACGTGATCCAGAACATGACGGGCGATACGCCTGCTGCGTGGAACGACCCGACAAAGGGCGGCGAGATCACCAAGGCACAGATGGATCAGGGCGCTGACGTCGTTTATGCGGCGGCTGGCGGCACGGGTGTCGGCGTTCTTCAGGCTGCGGCCGACGCTGGCAAGCTGGGCATCGGCGTCGATTCGAACCAGAATGCACTGCATCCCGGCAAAGTGCTGACCTCAATGGTCAAGCGCGTCGACCTTGCAGTCTACAATGCCTTCAAGGAATCGCAGGACGGCAAGTTCACCTTCGGCATCAACAATCTCGGCCTTGCGGAAGACGGCGTTTCCTACGCGCTCGACGACAACAACAAGGATCTGATCACCGACGAGATGAAAGCCGCTGCCGAAAAGGCCAAGGCCGATATCATCGCAGGCACGGTCACCGTTCACGACTATATGTCGGACAATTCCTGCCCTTATTGATAGGCAGGCAGGTTAGAAAAAACCGCCGGGGTGAAAGCTCCGGCGGTTTTACTTTGTGTTGGAAGCGCTCAGTAGGCGTATTCGAGGAATACCGGCTCGATGGAGCCGCCCCAGCGCATGTGATAGGCGCTGAGCATTTCCTGTGCGCTGGTCGTGCCGCGTGCGACGACCTCATCCAGCGTGGAGAGGAAGGTGCTCTCGTCATAGCCTTCGCGGTTCAGGCGGGCGCGGTTCTTCAGGCCTTGCGACGAAATGGCAAGCACGTCGCGCGCCACATCGCGCAATGTGGTGTTGCGGAAGGACGTGGCGATGCCGCCCGCGGGCACTTCATTGCGCATTGCCAGCACTTCCTCGAACGTCCAGTCGCGCGTCAACGCTTCTGCAGCGTCCAGCGCCTGCTCGTCATAGAGCAAGCCGACCCAGAATGCCGGAAGCGCACAGATGCGCCGCCATGGGCCGCCATCGGCGCCACGCATTTCCAGAAAGCGCTTGAGGCGCACATCCGGGAAAAGCGTCGAGAGATGGTTTGCCCAGTCGCCGATATTCGGAATGCCGTCCGGGATTTCCTTGCGCGCGTCACCGGCCATGAACTGGCGGAACGTCCAGCGCGTCATGTCGTGATAGCGTCCGTCGCGGATCACGAAATACATGGGAACGTCGAGCGCCCATTCGACATAATCGGCAAAGCCGAATTCCGGCGAGAAGCAGAAAGGCAGGAGGCCGGAGCGCTGATTGTCCGTGTCGGTCCAGATCTCGCCGCGCCAGCTCTGCAGGCCGTTCGGATGTCCGTCGGTGAATGGCGAATTGGCGAAAAGCGCGGTCGAAAGCGGCTGCAGCTTCAACGACACCTGCATCTTGCGACGCATATCCTCTTCGGAGGAAAAGTCGAGATTCACCTGAATGGTGCAGGTGCGGTACATCATGTCGAGGCCCTTTGTGCCGACCTTCGGCATGTAGTTCGTCATGATGTCGTAGCGCGATTTCGGCATGCGCGGCGTCGCTTCGAGGCTCCATTTCGGGCTGCCGCCAAGACCCAGAAAACGGATGCCCAACGGCTCCGCAATCTCGCTGAGCTGCGCCAGATGCGCGTTGCCCTCACGACAGGTCTGGTGAATGGTTTCCAGCGGCGCGCCGGAAAGCTCGAACTGGCCGCCCGGCTCCAGCGAGATCGCGCCCTGTCCGGTCGGCTCCACCAGGCCGATGATCTTACCGGCATCGATGATCGGCTCCCAGCCGAGCTTATCCTTCATCCCGTCCAGAAGCGCGCGGATGCCGCGCTCGCCCTCATAAGGAACAGGCGCGTTGCCATCCACATAGAAAGGGAATTTTTCGTGCTCGGTGCCGATGCGCCACGCGTCGCGCGGCTTGTTGCCTTCGGCGAGGTGAAGCACCAGTTCGTCGATGCCCTCTACCGGCCGAAAGTCATTTGTATCGCGCGCCATTCGTGAAGCCTTTCCGCACGGCTGCTACGCCGCATTTGCCGCCGGCGCTTGATGGACGAAATGCCGCCCGCTGATCAAGCGAAAAATCCTGATGCATCTTCAAGCTAAATTGTTGGCCCGGCCACTACCAGTCCCCGATTGTTGCCTGAATGACCGCGAGTGCGGCAACCGCCGCCGTGTCGGCGCGCAGGATTCGGGGGCCGAGCGGAATTGCGGTGACGAAAGGCAGAGCGCGCAATTGCTTGCGCTCATCGTCGGAAAAGCCGCCCTCTGGCCCAATCAATACACCCAGCTTGCGCTCGGTTATCGCTGATAGTGACGCCATCGGATTGTTCGTTTCCGCACTCTCGTCGCAAAAGATCAACCGGCGATCCTGCTCCCAGCCGCCGATAAGGCTCTCGAACTTCACCGTTTCGCGCACTTGCGGAATGGCAAGGATGCCACATTGCTCGGCGGCTTCGACAGCGTTTGCCGTCAAACGGTCGATGCTGGTCTTCGCATTTTGCGTATGCTGCGTGGCGACGGGTTGCAGCACGCCAGCGCCCATCTCGACGGCTTTCTGTACGAGATAGTCGAGACGGCCCTGTTTCAACGGGGCAAAGCAATAGATGAGATCCGGGTGGGGCGGCTGCGGACGCGTCTGTTCGCCGACACGCAGCACGACCGCTTTCCTGGTACGTGCTTCGATACTTGCGGAGAATTCGCCGTCGCGCCCGTTAAAAAGCAGGATTTCAGCGCCCTCAGTCAGCCGAAGCACATTGCCGAGATAGTGGCTGTGTTCGGGGCTGGCATTGAAGCCCGCACCGGTTTGCAAATCCTGCGGCACGAAAAGCCGCTGCATCTTGTAGTTCGCTCGCATGGCTGATGAATGCTGGAGCCACCGTTCAAGGTCAAGCTCTTCCGGCACATGTTTCGGCATGCTATCGCTCGGCAATATTCAGGCGGCAAGGGTGGTTTGATGCAGGTTCTGGTCGTTCAAAACTTCGAGCATACGAGCTTGGGGCAGGTGGCAACCGCATTGGAAGAAGCTGGCGCCACGATCGACATGCGCAAACCCTATCAGGGTGCCGCGCTGCCCACGGATTCCAGCAATCATGACGCGTTGATCGTGCTTGGCGGTGGTCAGAACGCGCGTGACGACGAAAACCATCCCTATCTTCCAGAAGTGGTCGAACTCATTCGCAGCTTCGAGCAGGCTGACCGTTCGGTGCTGGGCATCTGCCTCGGCGGCCAGCTCGTGGCAAGGGCCTTCGGCGCGGATAATCTGATCGGCGCAGCACCTGAATTCGGCTGGAAACAGGTCGTTTTGACCGGCAGGGCAAAAAGCGACACGGTTTTCGCCGCCATGCCTTCGGATTTGAAAACCTTCCAGTTTCACAATGATACTTTCACGCTGCCCGAAGGGGCGGTGCATCTCGCATCTAGCGGCGTTGCCGCCAATCAGGCATTCCGGGTCGGGCGCGCCACCTACGGCGTCCAGTTCCACTTTGAGGCCGACCGGACGCTGCTTGCCGAATGGAACGAGCGGTTCACCGATTTCATCGAGCAGACCGAGCCGGGCTGGATTGCAAAATTCGAGCAGGAAGCGGACATCCACGCGGAAGAAGCTGACCGCAACGGCATCGCGCTGGCCCGCGCCTGGGTCTCTACGATCAAGCGCCGATAGAGCGTTTGCCGCGTGGCAAATTTGGCACTGTTGGAATTTTCCACAATGCCTGTCTTCCGACCCGCTGGCGTTTCCTCTGAGTCCTGCCTACAACGCCGCTCGTTGAATGAAACTGGCATTGTCGTTCCATTCTTCACTTCAAGCGAAACCAATTCGTAACATCCAGATGATGGAATGCAGGAAGCCGTAACAGAGATGAACCCGTTGAAAGCCCTGCTCCTCTCCTTCGCAATGCTGTCCGCCATCGCTCTCGGCGGCTTCGGGATCTATTCGGCTGATGCCTCGAGCGACCATGCGGTCGTCGATGGCTATGGCGTTATGCGCTAACCGAGACGATCCGCTTATCCTGCCCGTCTATTCGCAGCGCAGTCAGCACACCCGATTGAAACGCTTTCGTATCGAGATTGACCCGGTTTGCCATGATTTCGGCTTCGGGGCCGGGCGTATGCCCGTGTACGACGATTTTTTCGAATAGACCCGGATAATTCAGGAATTCATTGCGTATCCAGATGAGGTCTTCGCCGTCCTGGCCGTCCAGCGGCACGCCGGGGCGAACGCCTGCGTGGCAAAAGAAGAAATCGCCCATCGAAAACGAGCGCCGCAATGTTTTCAGGAATGTGCGATGGCTTTCAGGCACCGCCCGCACAAGCGCCACATGGCCTTGCCTGAACGCCCCCGGCTCATTGAAATTGATCTCGACGCCGTAGGATCGAGCCGTATCCGCACCGCCATAACGAGCGAACAGGCCCTCTGCTTCAGGATGGTCGAGGAACTCTGCAAAGCCTTGATCGTGATTGCCGGCAAGGCAGATGATGCGCTCATCGCGCTCTGTCCGGGTAACGAGAAGTTCCAGAACACCGGCCGAGTCCGACCCCCGGTCCACATAGTCTCCGAGATGGATGATCCGCCAGTCGGATGGCGGATTTGCAGCCAGATCGGCGTGAATGGTTTTGTGCATTTTCTGCAGCAGGTCCAACCTGCCGTGCACGTCGCCTATGGCGAATATCCGAATGCCTTCCGGGCCTTTTGCATCCAGAAAATGAACGCCGGTCATTGCCGGTTTTTCTTGGGCAATTCGTCGACGCGCTGGCGAAGCCTGAGGCGTGAAACGCGCTGCCAGTCGCCGGTGCGTTCTGCTTCTGCCATGGCTCGCTCGACGAAGCTGATATGATCCATCGCCGCCTGCCGGGCGCGCGGCGCATCGCCTTCGATAATGGCCGCATGGATCGCCTGATGCTGCACTAGCAATTTATCGCGCGCGCCGGGCAGGGCGAACGCCAATTGCCTGTTGTGAAAAACGTCTTCGGAAAGCAGGCGATAACAGGCGCGCAGCGTGTGCAGCAGGATGATGTTGTGGGCACATTCACCAACCGCATTGTGGAATTCGAGATCGATCGCGGCATCCTGATCGACATCTTCCAGACGATGCGTTTCCTCCATCCGCGCCATGATCCGGCTGAGCATTTCGCGATCTTCGCTCGTCGCGCGTTTCGCAGCATATTCGGCAGCCACGCCTTCGATCTCGCGGCGATATTCGAGATAGTCGGCGGAGGCCTTGTTGTGGCTGGCAATCAGTTCGATGACAGGCTTGGAAAATATCTGCCCGATAACGTCCGCAACATAGGTGCCGCCGCCATGGCGCGTAACCAGAAGCCCGCGTAACTCCAGCGCTTTCAGTGCCTCGCGCAGGATTGGTCGGGAAACGTCGAACTGCCGCGCAAGCTCGCGCTCTCCGGGCAGCCGATCCGACACCCGCAGCACGCCTTCCAGAATCAGGCTTTCGATCTGCCGCACGACCTCGTCGGCAGTCCGGGAATGGTCGATCTTGGAGAATATTTCGGTCACGATGGCGTAAATGCCTTATGGTTCTATGCGCAATAATAAAGCGCCGTGCGACCACTGGTCAATTCACTTGTCCAGTCGCATGTCATACTGTCAGTGTCGCGCTTGGCAATTATAGGCAGAGCTGGTAAAACATATTTACCAGTTGTTACCGGGAGGAACGCAATGTCTGGTTTGGTCATGCCGGCACCCGATAAGGTGACTTTATCGAAGCGCGCGGAAATCGTCGCCGATATGCGCATCATCGTGCCCGGCGAAGGCGTGGTCGATGCAGCCAATTCCATGCGCGCATTCGAGAGCGACGGGCTGACGGCCTACAAGAAATTGCCGCTTGTCGTCGTGCTGCCCGAAACCGTTGCGCAGGTTTCGCGCATTCTCAAATATTGCGATGAGCGCGGCATCCGCGTCGTGCCGCGCGGCGCGGGCACCTCGCTTTCCGGTGGCGCGCTGCCGCTCGAAGATGCGGTCCTGCTGGTCATGAGCCGCTTCAACCGAATTTTGGAAATCGACTTCCCGAACCGAACCGTAACCGCGCAGCCCGGTGTCACCAATCTCGGCATCACAACGGCAGTCGAACTCGATGGCTTCTACTACGCCCCCGATCCATCCTCGCAGATCGCCTGTTCGATCGGCGGCAATGTCGCCGAAAATTCCGGCGGCGTGCACTGCCTAAAATACGGGCTGACGGCGAACAATGTTCTCGGCATCGAAATGGTGCTGATGAATGGCGAAATCATCCGTCTCGGCGGCAAGCATCTCGACAGCGAAGGCTACGATCTTCTCGGCGTCATGACCGGCTCCGAAGGGCTGCTTGGCGTCGTGACCGAAGTGACCGTGCGCATCTTGCGCAAGCCGGAAACGCTTCGCGCGCTGCTCATCGGTTTTCCGTCCAGCGAACAGGGCGGCCAATGCGTGGCCGACATTATTGGCGCGGGCATCATTCCGGGCGGCATGGAAATGATGGACCGTCCCGCAATCCATGCGGCTGAAGACTTCGTCCATGCAGGCTATCCGCTCGAATGCGAGGCGTTGCTGATCGTCGAACTGGATGGACCGGGGGTCGAAGTCGATCACCTGATCGAGCGTGTCGAGGCCATCGCGAACCAGAACGGCGCGACGACCTGCAGGATTTCCCAATCCGAACAGGAACGGCTGACTTTCTGGGCGGGCCGAAAGGCTGCGTTTCCGGCAGTCGGGCGCATTTCGCCGGATTATTACTGCATGGACGGCACGATTCCGCGCAAGGAATTGCCGCGCGTGCTGGCTGGGATGCGTGAGCTTTCCGAACAATATGGGCTGGCTGTCGCCAACGTCTTTCATGCCGGCGACGGCAATCTGCATCCGCTCATTCTCTACGATGCGAATGTTCCCGGCGAATTGGACAAAGCCGAGAATTTCGGCGCGGATATTCTGCGTCTTTGCGTGAAAGTCGGCGGCGTTTTGACCGGCGAGCATGGTGTCGGCGTCGAAAAACGCGATTTGATGCCCGAAATGTTCAACCAGATCGATCTCGATCAGCAAATGCGCGTAAAATGTGCGTTCGACCCGAACCATCTGCTCAATCCCGGCAAAGTCTTCCCCCAACTCCGCCGCTGCGCCGAACTCGGCCGCATGCACATCTCGGGCGGCAAACTGCCGTTCCCGGATATTCCGAGGTTTTGATGGCGGTCTTTGAAGTTTTGAAAGTGGGCAAATGATGCAAGCTGATGCTCTACGTTGCCCCCCTCTGTCCTGCCGGACATCTCCCCCACAGGTGGGGAGATTGGCTGTTTCATTATCTCGTATATCTGGCAACGTTCCCGATTGGCGAAAGTTGGGCAACCATCCGATCTCCCCACCTGTGGGGGAGATGTCCGGCAGGACAGAGGGGGGCGCGAAGGAACGCGGCATATCCGCGACCAGCGTTGTCCGCCCATGACCACCTTCACCCCCACAACCCCCGCCGAGACCCTTTCCGCCGTCGAATGGGCGCTTGCCAACGAATCGCCTCTGGAAATCCTCGGCCATGGCTCGCGGCGCGGGATAGGCCGTCCGGCGCAGGCGGAGCATACGCTCGATCTGTCGAAGCTTTCCGGCGTCACGCTTTATGAGCCGGAAGAGCTTGTTCTCTCGGCTCGTGCAGGCACGCCGATTGCCGAAATCGAAGCCTTGCTGGCTGAAAACGGTCAGCAATTCGCATTTGAACCCATGCATCACGGCCCTCTTTTCGGCGAAAAACGCGGAAAAGGCACGATCGGCGGCGTTCTGGCAGGCAATGTTTCAGGCCCGCGCCGTTTGAAGGCTGGTGCTGCGCGCGACCACATTCTTGGCATCAATGCCGTGTCCGGGCGCGCCGAGGCGTTCAAATCCGGCGGGCGCGTCGTCAAGAATGTTACTGGTTACGATCTATCAAAAGTGCTTGCGGGATCATGGGGCACACTCGCCGTTCTGACGGATGTAACCTTCAAGGTTCTGCCCGCCGCCGAAACCGAAACGACGCTGGTCATACGCGGCCTGCTCGACGATGCGGCAGTTGCGGCCATGGCGCTGGCACTTGGCTCCAATGCTGAAGTGTCGAGTGCCGCTCATCTGCCGGAAACGATTGCCGACAAGGTGGCGAACGGCATGCTGGGTTCTGAGCCAGCCACATTGCTGCGCGTCGAGGGTTTCGGCCCGTCCGTCACCTACCGGATCGCCCATCTGAAAGACTTGCTGAAAAACGCAGGCGAGATCGACACGCTCGATCAGACCGCCTCACAAACGCTTTGGGCCGACATCCGCGACTGCATCCCGTTTGCCGACGAAAGCGAGCGCCCGGTCTGGCGCATCTCCATGGCGCCGGATGCGGGGCATCACCTCGTCATGGCTTTGCGCATGCAGGCTGCCGCCGAGGCTTTTTATGATTGGCAGGGCGGGCTCGTCTGGCTGCGCATGCAGGAAGACCCGGAAGCCGACATGGTTCGCGGGCTCATCCGCCAACTCGGTGGAGGGCACGCAATGCTGATCCGCGCCAACCCGTCGCTGCGCGCATCGATCCCGGTTTTCGAGCCGCAACCGGCGGCCCTTGCAGCCCTGTCGGCAAGGCTGAAGACTGAGTTCGACCCGAAACATCTATTCAATCCCGGCCGGCTGCATGCGTCGCAACTGCCGGAAAAGGCGTCGGTGTAATCAGATGCAAACCTCCTTCACGCCCGAACAACTGGCCGACCCGCATGTCGAGGAATCGGAAAAGATACTGCGCAAGTGCGTGCATTGCGGTTTCTGCACGGCCACATGCCCGACCTATGTGACGCTCGGCAATGAGCTGGATAGCCCGCGCGGGCGCATCTATCTGATCAAGGACATGCTGGAAAATGACAGGCCTGCCGACAAGCAGATCGTCACCCATATCGATCGCTGCCTGTCCTGCCTTGCCTGCATGACGACATGCCCTTCCGGGGTGAACTACATGCATCTGGTCGATCATGCGCGCGTGCATATCGAGAAGACCTACAAGCGGCCTTTGCCGAATAGGGCGATCCGCGCGCTGCTTGCCGCCGTGCTGCCCTATCCGTCGCGGTTTCGGATGGCACTGAAGCTGGCGAAGCTCGGCAAGCCGTTTGCTGGCCTGTTCGATTCCGTCGCGCCGCTGCGCCCGCTGGCGGCAATGCTGAGGCTCGCGCCTCAAGCGGTGCCAGCGGTCCCGGCAACGCCGAACAAAGCCGAAGGCACCACCCGCGGCCGTGTCGCGATCCTCACCGGCTGCGCGCAATCGGTTCTCGATCCGCAGACCAATGGCACTACCACCTCCCTGCTCAATCGCCTCGGCATCGAAGTCGTCGTGCCGGAAGGCGAGGGCTGCTGCGGCGCGCTGGTTCACCATATGGGCCGCGAAGAGCAGGCGCTGGCGTCTGCCCGGCAAAATGTCGATGCGTGGACCAGGCAGATCGAAAAGGGCGGTCTGGATGCAATCATCATCACCGCGTCCGGCTGCGGAACGACGATCAAGGATTACGGCTTCATGCTGCGGCTCGATCCGGCCTATGCCGAGAAGGCGGCGCGTGTCTCGGCGCTCGCCAAGGACATCACCGAATATCTGGCATCCATCGAACTACCCGAGCCTTCCGTGCAGACCGGTTTGACGGTTGCCTATCACTCGGCCTGTTCCATGCAGCATGGCCAGAAGATCATCCGTCAGCCCAAGGATTTGCTGGCCCGCGCAGGTTTTGTCGTCAAGGAGCCGCGCGAGGGGCATCTGTGCTGCGGTTCGGCGGGAACCTACAACATCATGCAGCCTGAAATTTCGGCGCGGCTGCGCGACCGCAAGGTCAAGAACATCGCGGCAACCGGCGCCGATGTCGTCGCGACGGGCAATATTGGCTGCATCACGCAGATCGGCGAGGCAGCGGGCATGCCCATCGTCCACACCGTGAAGTTGCTGGACTGGGCCTATGGCGGGTCGAAGCCGGAAGCGCTGATTAGAGCGGTTCATTCTTAGATAAAAACGCTGGCAGGACAGAGGGGGGCGCCTCGTAAATCCATCAAAAGAGGAACCGCTTTAACCAGCCTATACTACCAGCGATTATTCTGCGCCGTTCGCCTGCGCCACAACATAAACGGTATGCTGACCAGATACATGGTTATGCCGTAGACGCCCGATGGCAGGCTGAATGGCGGCAGGCCGCTTGCCTGTTCGGCAATCAGCGTGCCGACCGTGATACCGAGCGTTGCATTCTGGATGCCGGTTTCGATGGAGATAGCGGTCGCCTGCGTTTCGCGAAGCCCGAACATGCGCGACAGGCCAAGTCCGATTGCCAGCAGCAACAGGTTCAGCACCACAAGGCTAGGGCCAAGCACGCTCATATTGGCCATGAACAGCGACCAGTTCGAAGCCAGTGCGCCCGCAACCACGACAATGAACAGAATGACGGACAGTTTCGAGACGATACTCTCGAGCCTTACGGCAAGACTTTCCGAAAAATGCCGCAAGCCGATGCCGAGTGCGGCAGGCACGGTCGTTATCAAAAACATCGACAGGCCGAGCGCCGTCACATTGACCGATGGCGCATTCAGCCCAAGAAAATGATCTGTGGAAAGCTTCACCAGTATCGGCACGGTGAAGACGGCGACGAGGCTGATCACGCCGGTCAGTGAGATCGAAAGTGCTACTTCGCCCTTTGCAAGCTTGGTCAGAATATTCGCCGTGACCCCGCCTGGGCAGAAGGAAAGGATCATCAACCCGACCGCCAGTTCGGGCGGCAGCCGGAACAGGATTGCGAGGATGTAGGCAATCACCGGAATAAGCACCAGTTGCGCCACCGCCCCTATGCCGAATGCTTTCGGCTCTTTGACGATGCGCCGGAAATCATCGACCGTCAGGCCAAGACCCAGCGAAAACATGATGATGGCGAGCGCCAGCGGCAGAAAAACGGTGACGATGCTGTCCATAACCCCTCCCAAGGTCTTGCATATCCATATTGCCGCGCGGAAATCGGATTGCAAACAGGGGTTGTGAATATCGGTGGAAAAGAAAAGGGCAGCACAGTCGCCTGTGCCGCCCTTTCTCAGTCGGTCCGGATCCCCTCAGAACCGGCCCGTCCCCTGATTCGCGTAGTCTACATCACCACGACCTTCGTGCCGACAGGAATGCGCTCGTAAAGTTCGATGACGTCTTCGTTGCGCATGCGGATGCAACCGGAAGACACGGCACCGCCGATCGTCTGTGGCTGGTTCGTGCCGTGGATGCGGTAGAGCGTCGAGCCGAGATAGAGCGCACGCGCGCCGAGCGGGTTTTCCGGTCCGCCGGCCATATGCACCGGAAGGTTCCGGCCCTTGGCGCGTTCGCGCGCAATCATTTCGGCAGGCGGACGCCAATCCGGCCATTCGCGCTTCTGCGTTACCTTGTGTTCGCCTGCCCATTCGAAGCCGGGCTTACCGGTGCCGACGCCATAGCGGCGCGCCTGCCCGTTACCCTCTACGAGGTAGAGGAAATTTTCGCGCGTATCGATGATGATCGTGCCGGGCGCATGTGGGCCGTCATAGGCAACCTGCTGCGGCAGATACATCGGGTTCATTTGCGGGGCGATGTCGCGCTTGGAAGGCGCAGCGACTGCCGCCGTCATCTGCGGATCGCTCGACGGTGCATAGCGCTCCTCGAAGCGCGGCGCGGCCGCATAGGGCTGAACCTGAACGCCAACCGGAATTGCCTGTTGCCTTGGCAATTGGCGTCCCGGCGTATTGCCAAGCTGCATCACCCATGGGGCCGCCAGATCGGGGCTCACCACAACGGGCGGACGCTCTGCATATCGGTCGCGTGCCTGCGCGGGAACAGCCGCCAGCACCCCTGCTGCCACTGTCAGAAATAGCGAAAACTTCATGGACGCACTCTCTGCTTCGTCATGATTGCCTGAATTCCACACAGATCTTGTGCGCCTGCCTGCCACTGAAATGTGAACGCCCTTCATTAAAATGCGAGATTGTCAGGAAAGTTTCCGGCGTGGTTACCGGCTGGTTCAGAAATCTGGTAAACGCTCGGTAAAATTGACGAAACGGGATGAAAATGAGCGATCTGAAGGCTGGTCTGGTCGAGGGTGACGATGGCGTGGTGCGCTGCGCGTGGCACGGTAGTCTGCCGGACTATAGGCAGTATCACGACCACGAATGGGGTCGCCCGGTTGCCGATGACCGGCGGCTTTTCGAGAAAATCTGCCTCGAAGGTTTCCAGTCAGGTCTTTCCTGGCTGACCATTTTGCGCAAACGCGAGAATTTCCGCGCCGCTTTCGACAATTTCGAGTTCCGCCGCGTGGCGCTTTATGATGACAAGGACATCGAACGTCTGCTCGGCAATACAGGCATCGTGCGCCATCGCGGCAAGATCGTCTCGACCATCAACAATGCAAACCGCGCCATCGAAATGGTCGAGGAGGCAGGCTCGCTTGCCGCGTGGTTCTGGCAGTTCGAACCCGACAAGGACGAGCGCCCGGCAATCGTCGATCACAAGACGCTGGTTGCCAATCCGACCACGCCGGTTTCGACGCGCATTTCGAAGGAATTGAAAAAGCGTGGCTGGAGTTTTGTCGGGCCGACGACCGTCTATGCCTTCATGCAGGCGATGGGTCTGGTCAATGATCATATCGAGGGCTGCGTCTGCCGGACGGAGATCGAGAAGGAGCGGGCGGCTTTCAGGCGGCCTGCATGATTCCAAAGGCGCCCAAACCCTTGCCGCCCTGTGCCGCATAAGTTAGGACACGCGCGTCCGCCGACCATCTGTCGGCAACGACAATCATTGAATTGGACTACGACATGGCCGACAAATCAGAAAAGACCAAGGCAAGGCTCCCGCGTGGCTTTGTCGACCGCAGCGCGGAAGACATTCGCGCCGTCGAGAAAATGACGGCTGCAATCCGCGAGGTCTATGAGCTTTACGGTTTCGAGCCCGTCGATCAGCCGATGATCGAATATACGGATGCGCTCGGCAAATTCCTGCCCGATCAGGACCGTCCGAACGAAGGCGTTTTTTCCTTTCAGGACGATGACGAGCAGTGGCTTTCACTGCGCTACGATCTGACCGCGCCGATGGCGCGTTTCGTCGCCGAAAATTATGAGCGTCTGCCGAAGCCCTATCGCAGCTACCGCTCCGGCTGGGTGTTCCGCAACGAAAAGCCCGGTCCGGGCCGCTTCCGCCAGTTCATGCAGTTCGATGCCGATACGGTCGGCACGCCGGGCGTCACCGCCGACGCCGAAATGGCGATGATGATGGCCGATGTCATGGAAAAGCTCGGCATCAAGCGCGGCGACTACGTCATCCGCGTCAACAACCGCAAGGTGCTGGACGGCGTGCTGGAAGCAATTGGCCTCGGCGGCGACGAGAATGCCGGACGCCGCCTGACTGTTTTGCGCGCTATCGACAAGCTGGACAAGTTTGGTCCGGAAGGTGTGCGGCTTTTGCTCGGCAAGGGCCGCTGGGATGGCGGCAAGGAAGGCGAAGGCGACTTCACGAAGGGCGCTGGGCTGGATGAGGAAAACATCGATTTCATCTTCGAGAGTTTCTTGGAATTGAAAACCGACACTTTTAGGATTGTCGAATACGACACAGACGCCGAGCCGCACGTTGGGCCGGACGGAACAGTCATTCACTTTGGCCAAGCGACAATCGAAGGTGTTGACGACAATATCGCTATTGCTACCAGAATTGCTGAGCGTCTTTCCCACAGTCCAACCGCGTTGGAGGGAGCGCAGGAACTCAAGGCGATAGCGCAGCTTGTTAGCTCTGCCGGATATGGCCCCGACCGCATCCGCATAGACCCCTCCGTTGTGCGCGGCCTCGAATACTACACTGGCCCGGTCTACGAAGCAGAACTTCTAGCCGAAATTCCCAACGACGATGGCCAGATCGTGCGCTTCGGTTCAGTCGGCGGTGGCGGGCGTTATGACGGTCTGGTTTCGCGCTTTCGCGGCGAGCCGGTTCCGGCGACGGGCTTTTCCATCGGCGTTTCACGTTTGATGACGGCGCTGAAAAACCTCGGCAAGCTCGATACGTCCGACGTCATTGCGCCTGTCGTCGTGCTTGTCATGGACCGTGACACGGAAAGCCTCGGCCGTTATCAGAAGATGGTCGCGGAGCTTCGCGCGGCAAAAATCCGCGCCGAAATGTATCTCGGCGGCGCTGGCATGAAAGCGCAGATGAAATATGCCGACCGTCGCGGCAGCCCATGCGTGGTCATTCAGGGCGGCGACGAGCGTGCCAATGGCGAAGTGCAGATCAAGGATCTGATCGAAGGCAAGCGCCTCTCCGAAGAAATCACCGACAACGCCGAATGGCGCGAAGGCCGCCCCGCGCAGGTGACGGCGAAGGAGACCGATCTGGTCGCCGAAGTGCGCAAGATTCTGGACGCGCAGCAGAAGGACAGGGCGCGTGCGCAATAAGCGTGTCGTTCCTTCGTGCCCCCCTCTGGCTTGCCGGACCCTGCCCTCCGCTGTGGCTCCGGGCGTTCGTCGTTCGAAAAGCCAAATCGTTGGCTTTTCGTCCGCTGCGCGGACCACTCCTCACCCCCCACAGGTGGGGAGATTGGCAGTTCAAACGAATCCGCAAAACTTGCAGCGTTCAGGATTGGCGAAATCAGAAATGAAATCCAATCTCCCCACCTGTGGGGGAGATGTCCGGCAGGACAGAGGGGGGCAACGTAGAGCGCTCACCTCAAAGCGTATTGAGTATTGCTCATGAACGCCCGCTACCCCTCCATCGCCCCGGACATCCTCACCCTCTTCGCCGCGCGCGGGGCGGATCCGGTCGATGTCGCCGTCATCCAGCCTGCCGATCCATTTCTCGACATGGCAGGCGAAGATTTGCGTCGTCGCATTTTCCTGACCGAGAACGAAACCGGTGAGACGCTGTGCCTGCGCCCGGAATTCACCATTCCGGTCTGCCTCGATCACATCGCCAGCCAGTCCGGAACGCCGCGCCGCTATTCCTATCTGGGTGAGGTGTTTCGCCAGCGCCGCGAGGGCGGCAATGAGTTTTTTCAGGCTGGCGTCGAAGACCTTGGCGACACGAACAAGGCCGAGGCCGATGCGCGCTCGGTGGCCGATGCACACGCATTGCTGCAACTGACGCTGCCTGAGCGCGAATTGCGTGTAACGCTCGGCGATCAGGCGCTGTTCGAAGCGGTTCTCGCCGCGCTCGGCCTGCCGCGTGGATGGCGCATGCGCCTTGCCCGCGCGTTTGGTTCATCGGATCTTCTGGCCTCCGCCCTTTCCGATCTGGCCAACCCGTCGCGCACGGATGCGCTTGGCGAACCTGCTGCATCGCTGGTGGCAGATGGCGACCATGACAGGCTGGCGGCCCATATCGCGGCGGGCATGGAGCGCGCGGGCATTTCGCCTTCCGCCGGGCGCACGCCGATCGACATTGCACGGCGTCTGATCGAAAAAGCCGAATTGCGCAGCGTGCATTTGTCGAAAACCGCTTTCGACTCGCTGGAAAACTTCCTCGCGATAAACGTTCCGCTGGAAAATGCAGCACAAGCGCTGACCGAATTTGCAAAAAATGCAGGGCTTTCGCTGGGCGCGGCGTTGGAGAATTTCGCAGCCCGCGCGGCAGCGATTGCGCGCCACGGGCTTCCCGTGGACACGGTGCGCTACGATGCAGGCTTCGGGCGACCGTTGGATTATTACACCGGTCTGGTTTTCGAAATTGCGGAGCCGGATGGCGAAAGGCCGCTGGCGGGCGGCGGGCGCTACGACCGGCTTCTGACGCTGCTCGGTGCGAAAGACCCGATCCCCGGCGTCGGCTTTTCGGTATGGCTCGACCGGATCGAACAATTGCGGGAAGGCGGCAAATGACCATCACGCTCGCAATGCCTTCCAAGGGAAGGCTGAAAGAACAGTCGCTCGACATTCTGGCGAAGGCCGGTTTTGTCATCTCGCTGCCGGACGATGATCGCCGTTATCGCGCGAGCGTCGAGGGGCGCAGCGATATCGAAATCGCATTTCTGTCGGCCTCCGAAATCGCTGGCGAGCTGGGGCAGGGCAAGATCGACCTTGGTATCACCGGAGAGGATCTGCTTCGCGAAAACCTCGCCGATTGGAGCGCGAAGGTCGAAATCGCGGCGCGGCTCGGCTTTGGGCATGCGGATGTCGTGGTTGCCGTTCCCGATGTCTGGCTTGATGTGGAAACCATGGCCGATCTCGACGATGTCGCCGCGGATTTTCGCCAGCGTCACGGCCGTCGCCTGCGCATCGCCACCAAATACTGGCGGTTGACGCAGCAGTTCTTTTCGCAAAAGCACGGCATTCAGGTGTACCGGATCGTCGAGAGTCTCGGCGCCACCGAGGGTGCGCCCGCCGCCGGTTCAGCCGATGTCGTCGTGGACATAACCTCGACTGGCTCGACGCTGCGCGCAAATCATCTGAAGATTTTATCGGATGGTGTGATTTTGTGTTCGCAAGCGTGCCTTGCCGCGTCGAAGAAGCAGCGCAGTGTGGATGATGAGCAGACATTGCGTGCGATTACGGAAGCGGTGTCTACGAGTTTGTCGGTTTAGAGCGGTTCCTGCTTTGATGGAATCGTGAGGCGCCCCCCTCTGTCCTGCCGGACATCTCCCCCACGGGTGGGGAGATTGGCTGACACAACGCTCCGCCTTCGTTCTGCAACGTCGGCAATTGGTACCGCACTTTCATGATGCGGTAATCTCCCCACCTGTGGGGGAGATGTCCGGCAGGACAGAGGGGGGCGCTGTCCCGCCAGCGCTTCCATCTAAAATGAAGGCCTCTAGGTGAGAGGCAAAACGCGCCTCGAAGGACGCGCCAAGCCCCACTCCCTCATGCTGAGCTTGTCGAAGCATGCACCTTCAAGCCACCTTCCGCATCAAAAACGCCTCTCTCATCCCGCGAACAATCTCCGCCAGTTCCACGCATTCCTCATGCCGTGAACCATTCCTGCGCCAGGCGAAACAGACGGTGCGGGCGGGAACCGGCTCGGTGAACGGCACGATTTTCAAATCACGCATGTCGCCTTCCGGCCCGGCGGCCATTTCGGGGATGAGCGTTACGCCCAGGCCGTGCGCGACCATCTGCAAGAGCGTCGTCAGGCTGGTCGCGCCATAGCTGGCCATGGCGACGGGCTTGACGCTGCCGCAGATCGCCAGTGCCTGATCGCGCATGCAGTGGCCTTCTTCCAGAAGCATCAGGCGTTCGAGCGCCGGGCTTTCGGGCGGCACCGGCGGCGCGACGAAGCTTGGGTCGTTGGCCGGAACGGCGAGGAAGAAGCGGTCGATGAAAAGCTCTTCTTTCGCAAGGCCCGGATAGTCGAGCGGCAGTGCGGCGACGAACCCGTCGATGCGGCCCGCCGCCGTTTCGGCAGCAAGGGTTTCGGTGACTGCCTCGCGCAGTTCCAGTTGCAGACCGGGAAAGCGCTGCCTGATTTCCGGCAATATATGCGGCAGAAGATAAGGCGCGATGGTCGGGATGATGCCAAGTCGGAACCGGCCCTCCATTGTCGGGCGGCCCTGCCTTGCGATCGATTCCACCTCGCGAATTTCGGACAATATGCGCTCGATGCGTGGTTGAAGCGCGATGGCCTCATCGGTCAGGCGCACCATCTTGCCCGAACGGTCGAACAGGCGGCAGCTGAGCCGTTCTTCCAGTTCCAGTATCTGCGATGAGAGCGCAGGTTGAGTCACGCCGACGAGTTGCGCCGCGCGCCCGAAATGCAAAGTCTGGGCCAGCGCATCGAAATATTGCATCTGGCGAATGGTCATTTTTATCATAAGTAAATCTTATCGATAAAAATAGAAAAGGCAATTTGAGTTTATGGGTACAGTGGCCTAGTCTGGAATAATTCCAAACTGTGCGGCCCAAACTGTGAGGGTTATGCCAAGCGCGGTTTGACGGATTTCAGTCGGCAAAACCCAAAGCATCAGGGAGGCGAAAGCCATGACGAACAAACCCCCATTGACGACAAGCGCAGGTGCGCCGGTTTCGGACAACCAGAACTCGATTACGGCTGGCGAACGCGGCCCGATCCTGCTTCAGGATTACCAGTTGATCGAAAAGCTGGCTCACCAGAACCGTGAGCGCATTCCTGAACGCCCGGTTCACGCCAAGGGCTGGGGCGCGCATGGCACGCTGAAGATCACCGGCGACATTTCGAAATACACCAAGGCGAAGGCGTTGCAGCCAGGCGCGGAAACGCCGCTTATCCTGCGTTTCTCGACCGTTGCCGGCGAGCAGGGCGCAGCCGACGCCGAGCGCGACGTGCGCGGCTTCGCGATCAAGTTCTACACCGAGGAAGGCAATTGGGATCTGGTCGGCAACAACACGCCGGTCTTTTTCGTGCGCGATCCGGTGAAGTTTCCCGATTTCATCCACACGCAGAAGCGCCACCCGAAGACCAATATGCGCTCGCCCACCGCAATGTGGGATTTCTGGTCGCTGTCGCCTGAAAGCCTGCATCAGGTGACGATCCTGATGTCGGATCGCGGCCTGCCGACCGACGTTCGCCACATCAATGGCTACGGCTCGCACACCTATTCATTCTGGAACGATGCCGGTGAGCGCTACTGGGTGAAGTTCCACTTCAAGACGCTTCAGGGCCACAAGCATTGGACGAACGACGAAGCCGAGAAGGTCATCGGCAAGACCCGCGAATCCACGCAGGAAGACCTCTACAACGCGCTTGAGCGCGGCGAATTCCCGAAGTGGAAGGTTCAGGTGCAGATCATGCCTGAAACCGACGCGGAAAAGACGTCCTACAACCCGTTCGACCTGACGAAGGTCTGGCCGCATGGCGAATATCCGCCGATCGATATCGGTGTGATGGAACTGAACCGCAATCCCGAAAACTATTTTGCGGAAATCGAAAACGCAGCGTTCTCGCCGTCGAACATCGTTCCGGGCATCGGCTTTTCGCCGGACAAGATGCTGCAGGCGCGCATCTTCTCCTATGCGGATGCGCATCGTCACCGTCTCGGCACGCATTATGAGACGATCCCGGTCAACCGCCCGAAAAACGACGTGCATCACTATCATCGCGATGGCCAGATGAACACGTTCGGCGGCATCAAGACCGGCAACCCGGATGCTTATTACGAGCCGAATTCGTTCGGCGGTCCGGTCGAGCAGCCTTCCGCGAAGGAACCGCCGCTGCGCATTCACGGTGATGCGGATCGCTACAATCACCGCATCGGAAATGACGATTATTCGCAGCCGCGCGCGCTGTTCAACCTGTTCGACGAGGGCCAGAAGGAACGGCTTTTCTCGAACATCGCAGCAGCGATGGGCGGTATTCCGAAGAACATCGAGGATCGTCAGCTCGCGCATTTCGATCAGGTCCGACCGGATTACGGCAATGGCGTTCGCCGCGCACTTGCAAAGGCGGATGGTACGGAGCGTCCGGCCATTTCGGTAACGCCGAACACGCCGCAGGAAGCTGCCGAATAAGCTTCCGATTACACGGCTAATGGGACGGGCGCGGAGAAATCCGCGCCCGTTTTCGTTTAAGCCGTGAAATGAGAACGGTTTTTCGCAAATCGCAGCGTCGCGGCTTGTGCATTTCGCGGCATCGCTTTAGCTACGGGTCAAACGGGCAAACCGAAGCGGGAATTCCAGACATGAGACTAGGCGGACGACTGGCAGCAGCCATCGAAGTACTCGACGATATCGAGCGCAGGCATCGCCCTGCTGCCGATGCACTCAAGGATTGGGGCCTCTCGCACCGCTTTGCAGGCGCAGGCGACCGCGCCGCAATCGGCAACATCGTCTATGACGCATTGCGCCGCAAACGCTCGGCAAGCTGGTTGTTCGGCGCTGAGACGTCCCGCGCGCTGGGCTTTGGTGCTCTGCTCATCGAATGGGGCGAGACGGCGGAAGCGCTGAACGCAGCACTTGATGGCGACCGCTTTGGGCCGGAACCTTTGTCGGCGCAAGAATTGGATGCATTGCAAAACAACAAGCTTGAAGACGCGCCCGATGCGGTGCGTGCGGATTGCCCGGATTGGTGCGCCCCTCTGCTTCAGGAAAGCTATGGCGACGATTGGGTGAAAGAAGGGCAGGCGCTTGCCGCCCGCCCGCCACTCGATCTTCGCGTCAATACGCTGCGCGCCGAGCGCCTGCGCGTTCTGGGCGAACTCGAAGGCACCGAAGCAGCGCCGACCCTTATTGCGCGTCATGGCATACGTATTCCTCCGATTTCCGGCAGCGGACGCCACCCCAATGTGCAGGCTGAACCGGCATTTCAGAAGGGCTGGTTCGAGGTGCAGGACGAGGGCTCGCAAATCGCGGCAGCGCTCACCGAGGCTGGCCCCGGAATGCAGGTGCTGGATTTTTGCGCAGGCGCAGGCGGCAAGACGCTGGCGCTGTCCGCCGCGATGGAAAATCGCGGACAGGTTTTCGCCCATGATTCCGAAAAGCAGCGGCTGGCACCGATTTTCGACCGGCTTCGCCGTTCCGAAAGCCGCAACGTTCAGGTGGCCGCGAAGCCATCCGAACTGGAGAGCCTTAGCGGCCAGATGGACATCGTGCTGGTCGACGCGCCCTGTACGGGCAGTGGCACGTGGCGCAGGCGTCCCGATGCGAAATGGCGCCTCAGCGACCGCCAGCTCGAAAGCCGCAAAGGTGAACAGTCTTCGATTCTCGATGCGGCCGCGTGTTTCGTAAAGCCGGGCGGCGTGCTGGCTTATGTCACCTGTTCAGTGTTTGCAGCGGAGAATGGCGCGCAGGTCGAGGCATTTCTAGCCCGCGACGAGAGTTTCTCAGGCGTCGATCATCGGGCGCTTTGGAACCGGCAGTTCCCAAACCACGAAAATGCAGCGCATTTCGGCGATAAGTTCGGAATTTCCCTGTCGCCGGCGCGAACCGGCACGGACGGCTTTTACTTCTGCGCCCTACGCCGTTCAGCCTAATGTGAAGTCGGGCATTGACCTTCGCTGTGAAAGTGTCAGCTAATGGTCACGGTCGGGAGGGTATTTGAAGCTACGGGAGCGATGATGGAAGCATAAGCGTAATGCGGAAATATGTTTCCCTGCTTGTTTTCATCGCCATTACGCTTGGCGGAGGGCTGATCGTTGGCTTCGCGACCCTTCCGGGAGAATGGTACGCCAGCCTTCAAAAACCGTCCTTCAATCCTCCGAACTGGATTTTCGGGCCTGTCTGGTCGATCATCTATGTGCTGATCGCAATAGCGGGATGGCGCACATGGAATGCCAATAGCGAAGGCATTTCCATGAAGGTCTGGATCACGCAGCTCGTGCTGAATTTTCTATGGTCGCCGGTGTTTTTCGGTGCGCAGCAGATCGGCCCGGCGCTGGTGATTATTGGCGCATTGCTGATCGCAATCGTGGTTTTCATCATGCTCCGCCGCAAGCGCGACCCGGTCGCCGCATGGCTTTTTGCACCCTATCTGCTCTGGGCGGCCTTCGCGGCGGTGCTCAATCTCTCGATCTTTGTGCTGAATTAAATCTATCGGGCGAGATCGGCAACCACGGCATCGAGAACGATCATGCCCGTCGGTGTTGCGCGCAGCCTTGAATTGCCGATCGGCTCGATTAACCCTTCGCCTTGCAGTATGGACATGCGCGCGGACGACAGGCCCTTTCCGGCAAGCGCTTCATAGCGTGCAAGGTCGATGCCCTCGACCAGCCGCAGCCCCATCAGCAAAAGTTCGTCGGCTTCTTCCGAACGTGTGAGCAGTTCTCCGCCGGTGATGCCGTGGCCTTTTTGCTCGACCAGTTCGAGCCATTTTTCAGGGATTTTTTCGGCAATCGTCACCACGCGTTTGCCATTCTCGACAAAGCGGCCATGCGCTCCCGGTCCGACACCGACATATTCGCCGTAGCGCCAATAGACCAGATTGTGCCGGCTCTCCGCGCCGGGGCGGGCGTGGTTTGAAATCTCATAGGCTGGCAGACCGCGCCGGGCGGTCACTTCCTGGGTCACGCGATAAAGCTCGGCGGCCTCGTCGCCATCGGGAATTTCGAATTTGCCTGCCGAATAAAGCGTGTGGAAGCGCGTGCCTTCCTCGATGGTCAATTGATAGAGCGAGAGGTGATCGGCGGCGTAGCCGATTGCCTCTTCAAGCTCGGCTTCCCATGCCTCAACCGTCTGTCCGGGCCGTGCATAGATCAGGTCGAAGGAAAGGCGGGGGAAGATTTCGCGCGCAAGTCCGATGGCGTGCAGCGCTTCTGGCACATTGTGCAGGCGGCCGAGAAAACGCAAATCCTTCTCGTTCAGCGCCTGAACGCCGAGCGACACGCGGTTGACGCCAGCATGGCGATAACCGCGGAAACGATCTGCCTCGACAGATGAAGGGTTCGCCTCCAGCGTGATTTCGGCACCATCAGCAATCGTCCAGTTTTTCGCGACAGCATCGAGTACGGCGCCGACTGTTTCGGGCTTCATCAGCGATGGTGTGCCGCCGCCGAGAAATATGCTCGTTACCTGTCGCGGCCCGGTGCGTGCGCGCATCGTTTCCAACTCGGCCACGAAGGCGAGTGTAAAGCGCTCCTGATCGACCGGCTGGTGACGGACATGGGAATTGAAGTCGCAGTAAGGGCATTTGGCGGCACAGAACGGCCAGTGGATGTAGACGCCGAAGCCCGGTTCGCGGTCGATCATGGGTTTCCGAGACGCGATACGGCGAATTTCTGGAAGGCGCGGGCGCGGTGCGAAAGCGCCTCGGCCTGGCCGGGTTTCCAGCCATGCTTTTCTTCGGCAGGCATTTCGCCGAAGGTCTTCTCGTAACCGTCCGGCTGGAACACCGGATCGTAGCCGAAGCCCTTTTCGCCGCGCGGCGGCCAGACAAGCGTGCCTTCAACCTCGCCGCGGAAATATTCGGCGTGACCGTCCGGCCAGGCGAGACAGATGACCGCCACGAAGCGGCCCTTGCGCTGCTCCGGCGTTACCGCGCCGACTTCATGCAAGGCGACTTCGGTGCGCTGCATGGCCATGCCGAAATCGCGCGTGCCTTCCTCCGTTTCAGCCCAATTGGCGGTGTAGACGCCGGGCGCGCCTTGCAGCGAGTCCACGCAAAGACCGGAATCGTCGGAAAGCGCTGGCAATCCCGTCGCTTTTGCTGCGGCCAAGGCTTTTATGTAGGCATTTTCCTCGAAAGTCGTGCCGGTTTCGTCAGGTTCGGGAAGACCGAACTCCTTCGCAGATTTCGCGTCGAAGCCGAAAGGCCCCAGCAAATCCGCGAACTCGCGCAGCTTGCCGTCATTGTGGCTGGCGACGACGATTTTCTTTTCATCAAGTGCGTGCATCACAGACCCCAAATGCGTGGTTCGGCAAATTCGATGGAATTGCCCGAAGGATCACGAAAATAGATCGAACGGCCACCTTGCGGCCATTCGAACGACGATTCGATTTCTATGCCCTTTGCCGAAAGATGCGCCTTCCAGCGGTCGATTTCGTCGCCGGAAGCCGCAAAACAGAGATGCCCCTCGCCGACAGTTCCGTGCGGAGGCACTGGAAGTTTTGCGTCTGCCGCTGGCGGCACTTTCGTCGCCTCGGCATTGAAGAGCAAAAGCACGCTGGAGCCGCACTTGAAGAAAACATGCCTGCCATCGACCTTGCCGAGCAGCTTGAGCCCGAGCACATCCGCATAGAAGCCTTCTGCGGCGTCGAGATCGCTGACATACAGCGCGGACTCAAGAATTGCGGTCGGTTGCATGGTCTGCAAGGCTCCATTGGCTACATCGGGCAGATGGCGACCGCATCGCCGATCTGCAACCCGATGCACGTCTCGTGGTTAGGCCACCGCCATCTGCTGCAGGCCGACAAGGCGCGAAATGCCCTGCTTGGCCAGCGCCATCAAAGATGCGAACTCCTCCTCGGAGAAGGGAACGCCTTCTGCCGTACCCTGGATTTCGACGATGCCGCCCTTGCCGGTCATGACGAAATTGGCGTCTGTGCCAGCGGACGAATCTTCGAGATAATCGAGATCGAGCACCGGCTTGCCGTCGTGAATGCCGCAGGAAATGGCCGCTACATGGTCCTTCAACACCTTCGAGACGCTGACCATCTGGCGCGCTTCCATCCAGCGCAGGCATTCATGCAGCGCCACCCAGCCGCCGGTGATTGCGGCGGTGCGCGTTCCGCCATCGGCCTGCAGCACGTCGCAATCGACGGTGATCTGCACTTCGCCGAGCGCCTGCATATCGACCACGGCGCGCAGGCTGCGGCCGATCAGGCGCTGGATTTCCAGCGTGCGTCCGCCCTGCTTTCCGGCGGATGCCTCGCGGCGCATACGATCGCCGGTCGAGCGCGGCAGCATGCCGTATTCCGCTGTGACCCAGCCCTTGCCAGTGTTGCGCATCCAGCCGGGGACTTTTTCCTCAAGGCTGGCGGTGCACAGCACATGCGTATCGCCGAATTTGACGAGGCAAGAGCCCTCCGCGTGTTTGGAAACACCGCGTTCGAAGGAAACTGCGCGCATTTCGTCGAATTGGCGTTTGGATGGCCGCATTTTTCACCGCTTTCTCAAGAATTTTCGGATTCGTCGGCGGTTCTTAGACCTATGCTCCCGCCCGCGCAAAGAAAAACCTGTTATTGAGCTGAAAACCTCCATCGCTTACGCGTGTGGTTGTGTTCCGCAATGCTGCATCTATATTCCATTCAAAGGTTGTGCACGCCGATGACGAAGCCCTTTATGGACCCCACACTGCAATCGCTGGACACGCGTTCCCGCGAGATTTTCCGTCGCATCATCGATTCCTATCTCAGGGACGGTGAGCCGGTCGGTTCGCGCAGCCTGTCCAGACTTATGCCGTCGTCTCTTTCGCCGGCGACCGTGCGCAATGTGATGAGCGATCTGGAGCATCTGGGCCTCATCTATGCGCCGCATATTTCCGCCGGGCGGCTGCCGACGCAAAAGGGCCTGCGCTTTTTCGTCGATGCCTTCATGGAGCTGGGCGATCTTTCGGACGACGAGCGCCGCAGCATCGAGGCGCAGGTGCGCGCTTCGGGCAGTGCGGCAAGCCTTGAACATATGCTGACCGAGGCCAGTCAAATCCTGTCCGGCATGTCGCGCGGCGCGGGGCTGGTGCTGGCTGCGAAGAGCGAAGTTTCGCTGAAGCATATAGAGTTCATCCAGCTTGAGCCGTCTCGCGCGCTTGCAGTGCTCGTTTCGCAAAATGGCGATGTCGAAAACCGTGTTCTCGACCTGCCCCTCGGCATTACCGCCTCGCAGCTTCACGAAGCCTCGAATTTTCTGAACGCGCATGTACGCGGGCGCACGCTTACCGAAGCGAAAAGCGAAATCGAACGGCTGAAGGAAGAGACGAAGGCCGCGCTCGATACGATTTCGCAGGAGCTTGTCGAAAAGGGTCTGGCCGTTTGGGCCGGGGCGGAAAGCGGCGCGCCCGCGCGCCTTATCGTCAGAGGCCGTGCAAATCTTCTGGAAAACGTGACCGCGCAGGAGGAAATCGACCTCTTGCGGCACCTGTTCGACGATATGGAGACGCAGGACGGTTTGATCCAGCTTCTTGACCTTGCCGAGGAAGGGTCAGGCGTCCGCATCTTCATCGGCTCGGAAAACAAGCTCTTTTCGCTTTCCGGCTCGTCGCTCGTCGTGGCACCCTATCGCGATAAGGACGCCCGCGTTATCGGCGCATTGGGCGTTATTGGGCCAACGAGATTAAATTACGCGCGGATTGTGCCGATGGTGGACTATACGGCGCAGATTGTTTCGCGCATGTTGCGCTAAAGTGGCTGGCGGTTATTAAGGGCGAAAATTAACACTATATTCATTTTTTAGCCCACGCTGCCGCGCACTTTGATACATAGGTCATCAGGCAACGAAATGCGATAATTGATGCGCAACTGGCTTGTACCGCACAATGAAACCGAGCGCCTTCAGGCGATCCGGAATCTGCTGCCTTCCGAAATTTCGAGCACTTCCGAACTGGCGGCACTCTGCCAGCTTGTGCGGAGCCTCTTTTCATGCGCAACCGCTGCCGTCTCAATCGTCGATGAGGATTGGCAGCGCGTTGCGGCGACCGACGGAATTCCGTTGCGCACAAGTTCCCGCGATCAGGCATTGGCCAATCAGATCGTTTTCACCAATGCGCGTTTCACCGTCTCGGATCTCAAGGCGCGCACGGAATTCGCTTCGCTTCCCGATGTCGTGGACGGTCCGGAGTTCCGTTTCTACGCCGGTGTTCCGATCGAACTGGACAAGGGTCTGGTTGTCGGGGCACTTTGCATTCTCGATGTCGAGCCGCGCCGTCTCGAGGAAGAACATTTCGCGCAACTCGATAAATTCGCCATCATCGCATCGGGTCTTTTGAAGCTCCAGCGCGCCAATGTTTTGCTGCGGCAGGAAGAATCCATGCTGCGGCTGGCTGCCATGACCGACCCGCTCACCGGCCTCTACAATCGTGCGGCCCTTGCTGAAATCATCGATTTGGCGGTTGAGAGTTCGCTTGCACGCGGCGAAGCGGTCGGCGCGCTCTATCTGGATATGGATCGCTTCAAGGACATCAACGACAAATATGGCCATGCGGTCGGTGACACGGTTTTGAAACAGGCCGCCGGGCGCATCAAGGCGGCCATCCGCAGCAGCGACTACGCCGTGCGTATCGGCGGCGACGAGTTCGCGGTTTTCTTCTCGACACCAGCCGATACGGGGGTGCTTGAAGCCGTCGCGAACCGCATGATCGATGCCTTCCAAGAACCCTTCAAGGTCGAGGGTCAAAGGATTTCGACCTCCGCCAGTATTGGCCTGGCAATCGTTCCCAACGACGAGAACCCCTCAATGACGATTGAGGATCAGGTGGAAGTCGCTCTCCAGGCAGCGAAGCACCGTGGTCGCAACCGCGTGGCGCTGTTCGAAAAAGCGATGCTGGCTGGAAAATCTCCTGCCTGAATCGTCTCCTCGCGCGCAGTTGACCTGACAAAGCAGCTCCGCTCCGCTATCATTATCTCTTACAGCAGGTCGCGAATTGCATTCGCGGTGGCCCCGTCTTCGCGAATGCGACGACCTCATCTTTCAGAGGAGGAATGACGATGGCCGGTTTTCATGTTGTGGCAAACGCCGAAGGCGTGTTGATAGACCCCGAAGTGCGAAAGATCGGCGTTTCGGACGTGTTCGATGCGTTGCGGCGAGGCATAGACGATTTCAAAGCAAAGCCGTCCCACATCCTGTTTCTGGGCATCATCTATCCAATCGTCGGCGTGTTCCTCGCTTCATGGACGTCCGGCGCGAATGCGTTTCCGCTGCTCTTTCCCTTGATGTCGGGCTTTGCATTGCTCGGCCCGGTGGCGGCCCTCGGCCTTTATGAAATAAGCCGCAGACGCGAGGCCGGACTGGACACCTCCTGGAAGCGCGCGCTGGAAGTGCGCCATTCGCCAGCGCTTCCATCGATAATTGCCGTCGGCGTTTTCCTGTTTGCGGTGTTCATAACCTGGCTCCTCGTTGCCCAGTCGCTTTACGACCGGTTGTTTCCTTCTGTCATGCACGCATCCTTGGCTGATTTCATAAGGGAGGTTCTGACGACGAGCCATGGCTGGATGCTGGTCATATTCGGCAACGCCATCGGCTTGCTGTTCGCCTTCATCGTGCTGACGACAACCGTCATCGCCTTTCCGCTTCTGGTCGACCGCGATGTCGGCGCGCTCAGCGCAATGCGGACATCCGCGCGCGCTGTTCTGGCCAATCCGGTGCCGATGCTTGCCTGGGGGCTGATCGTGGCAGTGGCACTGGCTATAGGCTCTATACCGTTGTTCGCCGGGCTGGCGGTCGTCATGCCGATCCTCGGCCATGCCACATGGCATCTCTACAGAAAGGTCGTGGAGCCGCCTGCATCCGCGCGCCGGTAGCAATTTCATCGGGCGGCGGTGCCATAATCGTCGCCCCTCATTGATCTATTTCCAAGGCACAGGATTTATGCGAGACGTCGCGCAATTCCAGCCTTGAAAGTACGATCATGACGTTCGCCGGTTTCCTTGCCTATTGCGCTGCTCTCGCGGTGGCCGCCGCCATACCCGGACCGGGCGTCACCGCCCTTGTCGCGCGCGCACTGGGTTCGGGATTTCGCTCTTCACTGGCAATGTCGCTCGGGCTGATCTTCGGCGACCTGACCTATCTGACGGCGGTCGTGCTTGGACTGGCCTTGGTTGCACAGACTTTCGGCATGGTCTTCCTCGTCATCAAATGGCTGGGCGTCGCCTATTTGGGCTATCTCGCCTGGAAGCTCTGGACGAGTGGCATAACTGCCGAATCCATCGCTGCGCAGAAGGGCAGGAAGGGTTTCGCCGCAAGCTTCTTCTCCGGCTATCTGCTGACGCTCGGCAATCCGAAAACGATGATCTTTTATCTGGCGCTGACGCCGACGCTGGTCGATCTGCGCACGATCACGATTGGCGACTATGGAATTCTTGCCGCGCTGACGGCGATTGTTCTGTTGATCGTGCTTGTGCCTTATCTGGCGCTGGCTGCAAAAGCGCGCTGGTTTCTTCATTCGCCGCGTGCGCTTGGCGCGCTCAACAAGACGGCAGCCGTTTTCATGGCGGGTGCTGCGGCGGCAATTGCTGCCCGCCAATAGGGCTCGAAGCGGAATAATTCTCCAAAATATCCAAAAATGAGAATCTGATTTCTCAAATCGCAGAAACGCGGAAGTTCATCCACTCGGTTTTCCCGAAAAAGAATCCTACTTTAGGCAAACTTTGCGCCGGGTCGTCCGGCGATCCCTTTCGGGTTTTGGAAACGCCGCCGCATTCGGGCGAGAGATTGGAGAAAACAATGAGCAACTCTTTACCGGCCCACACGCCCGGTCGCGGACGCATCTTCGATTCCATCACCGATACGATCGGCGATACGCCGCTGGTTCGGCTGGACAAATTCGCCAAGGAAAAGGGCGTCGTCGCCAATCTTCTGGCCAAGCTCGAATTCTTCAATCCGATTGCCAGCGTCAAGGACCGCATCGGCGTTGCGATGATCGAGGCGCTGGAAGTGTCTGGCAAGATCACAGCCGGAAAGACGACGCTGATCGAGCCGACATCGGGCAATACCGGTATCGCGCTGGCATTCGCCGCCGCCGCCAAGGGTTACAAGCTTATCCTGACTATGCCGGAAACCATGTCGATCGAGCGCCGCAAGATGCTGGCGCTTCTGGGCGCCGAACTCGTGCTGACCGAGGGCGCGAAGGGCATGAAGGGCGCAATTGCCAAGGCGACCGAATTGGCTGAAACGATCCCCGATGCGGTCATTCCGCAGCAATTCGAAAACCCGGCCAACCCCGAAATCCATCGCCAGACGACGGCGGAAGAAATCTGGAACGACACGCAGGGCAGCATCGATATTCTGATTTCCGGCATTGGCACGGGCGGCACGATCACCGGCGTTGGGCAGGTGCTGAAGAAGCGCAAGCCGGGCGTTCAGGTGGTTGCCGTCGAGCCGGAAGCGTCGCCCGTTCTTTCCGGCGGCCAGCCCGGCCCGCACAAGATTCAGGGCATTGGCGCTGGCTTCGCACCGGCAATCCTCGACACCACGATTTACGACGAGATCGTCACCGTTTCGAACGACGATGCAATCGCCAATGCGCGCCTCGTTGCCCGCCTCGAAGGCGTGCCGGTCGGCATTTCTTCAGGCGCCGCTTTGCAGGCCGCGATCGTCGTCGGTTCTCGCCCGGAGAATGCCGGAAAGAACATCGTCATCATCATTCCTTCCTTCGCCGAGCGCTATCTCTCGACGATTCTTTTCGATGGTCTTGGAGCATAAGGACAAACCGGGCGCGGTTTCTGAGAATTCCGCGCCCTGTTACCTATAGTTCCAAAGTAGCAGCCCGTCGCTTTTCAGGTTGGCATTTGGTTTTCCCTGTCTAACAATGCCGTGAGCGCGCCATCGGGAGTGGTGCGACGCACGGATTGCAGGGAGGAAAACTGCATGCTCAATCTGAAAACCCGGTTGCTTGCCGCCGGAGCGGTTGTCATTTCGCTCGGTCTTGGTTCCGTTCCTGCCAAGGCGCAGGAATTCATCAATGTTCTGACCGGCGGTACCAGCGGCGTCTACTACCCGCTCGGCGTTGCCATGTCGGAAATCTACGCCAAGGGTATCGAGGGCGCACGTACGCAGGTGCAGGCGACCAAGGCTTCGGTCGAAAACCTCAATTTGCTGCAGCAAGGCAAGGGCGAAATCGGGTTTTCGCTTGGCGATTCCGTAAAACTCGCCTGGGAAGGCGACAAGGAAGCGGGCTTTCCAGGAAAACTCGACAAATTGCGCGGCATTGCCGCGATCTATCCGAATTACATCCAGATCGTCGCTTCGCGCGAATCCGGCATCAAGACGCTGGCCGATCTGAAGGGCAAGAGCCTGTCGGTCGGCGCGCCTGCATCCGGCACTGAACTCAATGCGCGCGCAATTCTCGAAGCGGCCGGCATGAGCTACAGCGATATGGGCAAGACCGAATATCTGCCTTTCGCGGAATCGGTCGAGCTTATCAAGAACCGCCAGCTTGATGCGACGCTTCAATCGGCTGGCCTCGGTGTCGCCTCGATCCGCGACCTTGCTACCTCGCTGCCGATCAATGTCGTGGCTGTGCCTTCAGCGGACGTCGAGAAGATCGGCACGCCGTATCTGCCGGTCGTCATTCCCGCCGGAACCTATGACGGTCAGGACGAGGACGTGGAAACCGCAGCGGTCGGGAATTTCCTGATCACGCATGAAGGCGTGTCGGAAGAGACGGCCTACCAGATGACCAAGCTGCTGTTCGAGAACCTTCCGCAGATGGTTGCCTCGCATGCTGCCGCCAAGGCCATCGATCCGGCCAAGGCGCTTGATGGCATGCCGGTGCCGCTCCATCCGGGCGCCGAGCGCTATTACAAGGAAAAAGGCCTGCTGAAGTAAGACTACTTGCAAATTCTACCCTGCCGGCCATCTGACGTGGTTTTCTGCGCTTCCGGTGCTCACGTACCTAAATGTACGCTCCGCTCCGGTTCTCAAAAACCACGCCATATGACTCGGCAGGGCGAATTCTCAAGCAGTCTTCAAGCGGATTTATGTGCATCTAAAAGGCCGAACGGCTGAGGTTTTCGCATTTCTTTTCGGGAAAGACGCATGAGCGACATTCAGCCGACACAGACGATCATCACGCAGTCCGCGGAAGAACCCATCGAAGGGCTTCCGGCAGGATTCGGAGAAGGGCTGACCGGGCGCATTGCCTTCGGCATCGCCTTCACCTTCTCGCTGTTTCAGCTCTGGACCGCCGCTTATGGCACCTTGCCGAGCCAGGTCGTGCGCGCCATGCATGTCGGCTTCCTGCTGCTTCTCGGTTTTGCGCTGCTCGGCAATCTCGTGGCGAAAACCCCTGCCGGAAAAGCATGGTTCTGGGCGCTCGGCATTCTTGGTTTCCTGACCGGCATCTACAATTGGGTCGAGTATGTACCGCTCATCCATCGCAGCGGCTTCCTGACGACGCTAGATTTGGTTGTCGGCACGGCTCTCATCGTGCTGGTGTTCGAAGGCGCGCGCCGGCTTATGGGCCTGCCGCTCACCATCATTGCGGGCCTGTTTTTGGCCTATTGTTTTTTCGGCAATTACCTGCCCGCGCCCTTCATCCATCGCGGTTATGATTTCGCGCAGATCATCGAGCATTTCGCCTTCGGCACCGAAGGCATCTACGGCACGCCGATCTATGTTTCGGCGGCTTACATTTTCATTTTCGTGGTGTTTGCAGCCTTCCTCGAACGCGCCGGTATGCTGGCGCTGTTCAACGATTTTGCGCTGGGCCTCGTCGGCTCATGGCGTGGCGGCCCGGCGCAGGTCTGCGTATTGTCGTCGGCCTTGATGGGAACGATCTCCGGCTCAGGCGTCGCCAATGTCGTGGCGAGCGGGCAGTTCACCATCCCGTTGATGAAGCGTTTCGGCTTCCGATCCGCATTCGCGGGCGGGGTGGAGGCGACGTCCTCAATGGGCGGGCAGATCATGCCGCCGGTCATGGGGGCCGTGGCTTTCATCATGGCCGAAACACTCAACGTTCCCTATTCGTCGGTCGTGAAGGCCGCGCTCATTCCCGCAGTTCTTTATTTCGGCGTCTGCTTCTGGATGGTTCATCTGGAAGCCGGAAAAGCCGGTTTGAAGGGTATGGACAAGGCCTCGCTGCCGAATCCGTGGCTGGCGGTGAAACTGCATTGGCCGCTGATGCTGCCGCTTGGTGCGCTGGTTTATCTGCTGTTTGCTGGTTATACGCCGATTTTCGCGGGCACGATGGGTCTGGCCCTGGTGGTCGTGCTCATCCTCGGCACGCCGCTTGCAGCACTCATCGGCCCGTTTGCATTCCGGATGGTGTTCTGGGTGGCGCTTGGGCTTGCTGCTGCGGCCTTCATGCGCTTCGGCGTCAACATTCTGGCTCTGGTTATTGGCTCGCTGGTCGTTGCGTGTTTTCTCTTCAAGGGCGGGCGCGAAACGCTGCTGATCTGCCGCGACTCGCTGGCGGAAGGCGCAAAGAACGCGCTGCCCGTCGGCATAGCCTGCGCGATCGTCGGCCTCGTCATCGGCACTCTGACGCTGACCGGCATCGCGTCGACCTTCATCGGCTTCATCATCGCAATCGGCGAGAACAATCTCTTCCTGTCGCTGGTGCTGACGATGATAACCTGCCTCATCCTGGGCATGGGCATCCCGACGATCCCGAACTACATCATCACCTCGTCGCTTGCCGGGCCTGCACTTCTGGAACTCGGCGTGCCGCTGATCGTCAGCCACATGTTCGTTTTCTACTTCGGCATCATGGCGGATCTGACGCCGCCGGTGGCGCTCGCCTGCTTCGCGGCGGCACCGATGGCGAAAACGTCGGGCCTCAAGATTTCGATACAGGCGACCAAGCTGGCCACGGCGGGCTTCATCGTGCCCTTCATGGCGGTCTACACGCCGGCGCTGATGCTGCAGGATGCCGGCCCGATGGCCGAAGCATGGGGCTACCCGGTCGAAGTCGCCTATGTCTTCATCAAGGCCTGTTCCGGCATTGCCTTGTGGGGTGTTGCCGTGGTCGGCTTCCTGTTCGGGCGAGCAACCATAATCGAACGCCTCCTGGCCTTCGTCGCCGGTGTCTGCCTGATCCTGTATCTGCCGCTAACCGACGAAATCGGTTTTGCGCTCGGCATCGCAGTGGTGGCCTTCCATTGGTGGCGGGTGCGCGGCGGTAAGAAGGGTGGCGAACCGGTCACGACATGAGCCTGTGCATTCTTGCCGCCGGAAAGATGACCGTTCTGGCGGCAACGGCGTTCACGCTGAGCTGGACGCATTCGATCGAAAAGACGCGCTGGGAGGAAGACTGGCGCGTCGCTGCATCCGGGCTCGAGGTCGTGGAGGCGCGCGTCAAAGGCTCAGGCGCCGGCATCGATCCGCCGGAGGGGGCGGTTCTGAAAGATGGCTGGTGGGTCTACACGCCCGCCATTCCGCCACGACAAAGCGTCTCCCTGGCGGCTTCGGGAGCGACAGGCTCCGGCTGGCGACTATGCGCTGATGGCGATTGCATGGAGTTTGGAGGCGAGGCGGGGGAGGCGATAGAGCTTTCGGTCTGCGATGCCAATTGATGCGAATTAGAGCATTTTCTGTTTTGATGGAATCACGAGGCGCCCCCCTCTGCCCTGCCGGACATCTCCCCCACAGGTGGGGAGATTAGCCGTCCGCTGTCGGCGGCGGCTAACTGGCGAGGAAGGGTTGCGAAATCTTAGATGAAAGCTGATCTCCCCACCCGTGGGGGAGATGTCCGGCAGGACAGAGGGGGGCGCTGTCCCGCCATCGTTTCTATCTAAAATGAACGCCCCTACTCGACAATCCTTGCGCGCAACGCTGCGGATGGAATATCGCAATTGTCCTTTTTCCCGAAAAACCGGTGCCGGTTTCGCGCGATGAAATCGTAGAGCGTATTGCGCAGAGGCTTCGGCAGCAGCTTCAACACGCTGACGGCGCGCCACGGCCAGCCCAGCGCATCGAGCGCGGCAATCAAACTGCCCATCTTCTGATGCGCCACACCGTCGATGATGACGATGTTGGTCTCGTAAATGTCGGTACGAAGTCCGTATTGCGTGTAAAGGCTCAAGCCCAAGGGCGACTGCGCAGTGGTGAACAGGAACTGCTTCTTGTGATCATGCCGGACGATGAAATCCGCGAAGGCCGAGCACATGATGCACGCGCCATCGAAGACGATCAGTGATTGGGGATTTTTCGAAAGGTCGTCTGTTTCGCTCACGCTACGGTTCCGATTGTTACCGGAACCAACATAGGATTGCGTGAGAGGAGAGAAAAGCGCCGCGCGATCACGCTGGCGTGTGCCGGCGCTTTTAGCCGAGCTGCATCTGGCCCTGAATAAGGCGCGCGCCGCGACGCGCACAGGCAGGACCTGGGCCGCGCATATAGTGGCGTTCCGGCCGATAGGTCGGCGCGACGAATTCACGGATCGTCGATGCAAAACGCATGAAACTACTCAAAACAAACATCTTCCAATTCCTGTCCTCGGATGTCCCTTCCGACTTCGTGTTCGACCATACCGGCCACGCATGAATAGTTGGTGAACACGAAATTAATCTTTCACCTAAAATGCGCTCCACAATGGCGGAATTGCGGTAGATTCGTACGCTCTCCGGAGCAGAAATAAAGAACTCGTTTCTGTTGCTTATGCGCCACAGTTTTTTGAGGTGGTGAGGCTGAGCGAAAGCAGCGTTCTGAGTTGCCCTCTCGAAGGAGATTCTAAATTCCGCGATCAATCTGTCAAAAGTGACGGAACCGGCCCCATGTCGCCGCGTTGCCTTAGCGAGCCGGGAGATCATCCCGACCCGACAGAGTGCCCCAACGAGGGTGCGGCGCACCTGCCAAAATCAACCATAAACAGGACAGGAAAGGCGCAAGCCATGGGATTCTTTTCGAAAGATATTAAGACACTCGACGACCTCTTCGTGCATACGCTGCAGGATATCTATTATGCTGAAAAGCAGATCGAAAAAGCCTTGCCAAAAATGATGGAAAAGGCGACTGACGCATCTTTGAAGGCCGGTTTCCAGAAGCATCTTCAGGAAACGAAGGGCCATATCCAGCGTGTCGAGCAGGTGTTCGAAATGCACGGCGTCAAGGCCAAGGCGGTTAACTGCCCGGCTATCGATGGTATTCTGGAAGAGGCTGACGAGGTCAGCGGCGATATCGACGACAAGCAGGTTCTGGATGCAGCACTCATCGCTTCCGCTCAGGCGGTCGAGCATTATGAGATGACGCGTTATGGTACCCTTGTTGCCTGGGCAAGACAGCTCGGCCGTGACGATTGCGCCGCCGTTCTTGAGGAAAACCTCAAGGAAGAGAAGGCGACCGACAAGAAGCTGTCCGAAATGGCGAATGCCAAGATCAATCTGCAGGCAGCCGAATAATATCTGCAGTCTCACGAGAAGGCCGGCATATGCCGGCCTTTTTCATGGCTTCGGCAGAAAGGCGGCTTCGAAAGCACGCTTGCCGGGCGGGGTGAATGCCACTATGCGGCTGTCCTTCTCGCGTCGCCCCCATTTCTCGGACAATATCTTGTCGAGGATCGCGGCTCCCAATGATCCGGCAAGATGAGAGCGCCGCACACTCCAGTCGAGGCAGGCACGGCAGGCGGGACGCCTTTGCCCTGTCAGGGCGGACGCGTTGATGCCGACTTTGTCGAAAAACACCTGACCAGCAGTTCCGACTGAAAGCCTGTCGCCGCTTCGCTCGATTATCCCGCGCTGGATGAAGCCGTCCAGCATGCGCACGGCATGTTCACCGGCCAGATGGTCGTAGCAGACACGCGCCTCGCGCATCGTTGCCTCGCGCGGGCCGGGACGCACGCGCTTTGGGCCGACTTCGGCGGCGACACCCATAATCACCTCCAGCATCGAAGCGATTTGCGGTCCCGACAGGCTGAAATAGCGATGCCGCCCCTGCGTCGATAGCTTGAGCAGGCCGCCATCAGTCAGCTTGCCGAGATGCGAACTCGCGGTCGGTAGCGTGACGCCCGCCTCAAGCGCCAGTTCGGACGCGGTGAGCGAGGCGCCGCCCATGAGTGCCGTCAGCATGTTGGCGCGGGCAGGGTCGCCGATCAGGCTGGCAATGCGCGCAATGTCCGGTCCGTCTTTCATTTTTGCATCTCCTGAATAGTTCGATGGTAATCGAAGCATTGTCGTCGGGCAAGGTCTATCGATAGTGCTTTAGGAGACCGAAAATGCTGGATCGACCGAAAGCCATTTTCCTGACTGCCCTCAAAGCGCTCTCGCGCTTTTATGACCGTTGGCTTCAAAGACAGACCCTTGCCGAACTCGAAACACACTTGCTGAACGACATCGGCATTTCACAAGCGGAGGCGGATCGCGAATGCGCAAAACCGTTCTGGTATTCTCAATCTACGGCAGATCGGCACGCCGATGCTTCGACGCGGATCGAAACGTCGCGGCGGGTGAGTGCGGTAGTTTCCGGCAACATCACAGGAGACGAAAAATGAGCATCACCTGCTTCATCCGCTACGAAATCGATCCGTTCGGCAAAGCTGATTTCGAGGAATATGCCCGCAACTGGGGTGAGGCGATACCGCGCTGCGGGGCCGATCTGATCGGCTATTTCGCGCCGCATGAGGGGTCCGCGACGACAGCCTACGGGGTTTACAACATCGAAAATCTCGCAGCCTATGAGGCCTATCGCGCGCGTCTTTCAGCCGATCCTCTGGGCAAGGCGAACTATGCTTTTGCGAAGGAGCGGAAATTCATCCATCGTGAGGACCGGATTTTCCTCAAGCTCGCATCGGCTCCGCACGCGCCATTGATTTCGGGAGGAAGCGGGACATGATTGCCGTAATTTTTGAAGTGACTCCAGCTGATGGAAAGCGCGACGCCTATCTTGGCATCGCCGCCGATCTCAGGCCGCTGCTCGATGGAATGGATGGCTTTCTGTCGATCGAGCGGTTTCAGAGCCTGTCCGACCCGAACCGCGTTCTCTCGCTGTCCTTCTGGCGCGATGAGGAAGCGGTGAAGGCGTGGCGCAACACGGAAGAGCATCGTCATGCGCAGGCGGCAGGACGCGGCGGCGTGTTCAAAGACTACCGGCTCCGCATCGCCCATGTCGTTCGCGATTATGGCATGTTTCGGCGGGACGAAGTGCCGGCGGATAGTCTTGAGGTGCATACGGGGTAGGTGGCGGAGACGTTGCAAAGTGCCCCCACTCCGTCCGCTTCGCGGCCACCTCTCCCCCACTTCGTGAGGGAGAGGAAGGGAGCCAAGTAACACCATCAGTTCCATTGCTTTCCTCTCCCCCGTTTCGGGGGAGAGGTGGCCGCGAAGCGGACGGAGTGGGGGCTCTTGTTACGCATTCCCGATCAAAATACCCGCCGCAAGCACCAGCGCGCCGCCAAGCACCACCTGAAATGCCGCCCGCATAAACGGCGTTTCCATATAGCGTTTCTGGATGTAGGCGATGGTCCACAACTCCACGAAGACAATGAAGCCAGCCAAAATAGTCGCGGTCCAGAAATGCGGGATCAGATAGGGCAAAGCGTGTCCCAGCCCGCCGAGCGCCGTCATTATGCCTGTGGTCAGGCCGCGTTTGATGGGCGAACCCCGGCCTGAAAGCCTGCCGTCATCGGATGCGACTTCGGTGAAGCCCATCGAGATGCCCGCACCGATCGATGCCGCGAGGCCGACCAGAAATGTCTGCCACGTGTCATGCGTGGCAAAGGCGGCGGCGAAGATCGGCGCGAGCGTCGATACCGAGCCGTCCATCAACCCTGCCAATCCTGGCTGGACATAGGTCAGGATAAACTGCTTGCGCTCGGTCTCGCCTTCCTCGGCCTTCACGTCCTCGTTGACATGGGTGAGGCCCAGCTTGTGCGCGAGCGTCTCATGCGAGCTTTCCGCAGCTTCCAGGTCGCCCAGCAATTTGCGCGTCGCCGCATCCGGCGTTTGCTTGGCTGCTTCGCTGTAGAAGAGCCGCGCCTGTCGCTCCATCTCTTCGGCCTGGTTGCGCACATGATCGATGCCGAGCGGTCGCACCAGCCAATCCGGTTTGCGCTCATAATAACCGCGAACATGCTCGCGCCGGATGAGCGGTATCCGCTCGCCGAACCTTTTGCGGTGCAGATCAATAAGCGCTGCGCGATGGCCGTCTTCTTCCTCGGCCATTTCATCGAAAATCTTCGCCGATTGTGGAAACTGTTCCCGGATTCCGTCCGCGTAGGAGCGATAGATGCGCCCGTCATCCTCTTCGGATGAAATTGCGAGCGCCAGAATTTCCTGTTCGGAAAGCGTTGAAAAAGACCGGCGTCCGAAGCCGAGCATCCGCGAAAGCATGACTGAAAAATCCTAGTTTAGAATAATTCTAAAGTAGGATTTCGAGCGGCGGCAGTCAATTGTTTCGTGAGGATGCGTGTCGAATGATTTTTTCGCGGGATCGCATCTTATTATAGGTAAATCTTAGTCTATATGAATTGCAGTTCACCGCTCATGAAGGACGCTCCCGATGCAGGCAAAGAAGCAGGCCCCCGCATTCGACCCGCAACCAGTGCTCGATCTGATCGCCAGCATCGAGGCCGATCTCGAAAGGCTGAAAGGCATGCTCCAGCCGCCGGTTGGCGAGTTCGACCCTGCCGATCCGCGCAACAAGACCGGCGATGGCAAGCTGACGCCCGAAGGCGTGGAAACCTGCTACCGCATGTTTGACAAGGGCAGCAGCCGCTATTCGGTCGCCCGCGCCATGAAGATTTCCTTCGCGGCGGCCACGCATCGTCTCAATGCCTGGCGAAAGGCCGGTGGCGACAAGCGCAAGAAGGTCCTGCTCGGTTAATCCAATGTCCGCCGGAAGCGCAGCAGCGCGAAACATGCGAATATGGCGACGAATATCGCCAATGCGCCGATCTCGCCAGCGACTGCCGGAAACTCGGCGCCTTTCAGCATGACGGCGCGGATGATGCGCAGGAAATGCGTCAGCGGGAAAATCTCGCCCAGCATCTGCGCCCATCCAGGCATTCCGAGATAGGGAAACATGAAGCCCGAAAGCAGGATCGAGGGGAGGAAGAAAAAGAAGGTTAGCTGCATCGCCTGCATCTGCGTGCGCGAGACGGTGGAAATCGTGTAGCCGAGCAGCACGAGCGAAAGCACGAAGACGAGGATCGCGAAGAGAAGAAGCGGCAGGCTGCCGAAGAACGGCACCGAAAACAGAAGCTTTGCGGCGACCAGAACAACGACCACCTGCACCGCGCCAACGCAGGCATAGGGCAACACCTTGCCGAGCATGATTTCTGCCGGGCTGGCTGGCATGGCAAGCAGATTTTCCATCGTGCCGCGTTCGGTTTCGCGCGTCAGCGCCATGGAAGTCATCATCACCATGGTCATCTGCAATATGACGCCGAGCAGGCCCGGCACGATGTTGTATTGCGATATGCCTTCGGGATTGTAGCGCCGGTGCACGACGACTTCGAGTTGCGCTTTTTCGGCGTCGGCCTCTTCGGCACTGGTGCCTTTTTCACGCAGCAATGCCTGCCGCGCCACGGTGCTGAGCGTCGAGATCGCGCCGCTGGCAACCGATGGATCGGTCGCGTCCGCTTCGATCAGGATTTGCGGATTGTCGCCGCGCGCGATGCGCCGCGCAAAGTCGGACGGTATGGTGACGACGAAGACGACATCGCCGCGCGCCATCAGCAATTCCGCCTCAGCGGCGCTCCCCACCACATGGTCGAAACGGTAGTAGCCGGTGGTCTGAAGTGCGGAGACCATGGCGCGCGTGTAATTGTCGTTGCTGGTCGCGACCAGTGCTGCGGGCAAGCCCTTCGGATCATTGTTGATCGCGAAGCCGAACAGGATAAGCAGCATGAGCGGCACGCCGAGCATCATTGCAAACGTCACGCGGTCGCGGCGCATCTGGATGAATTCTTTCGCGAGCAGCGCGCCGAGACGGCCGAATGAGAACATGCGGTTCATGACATATTGTCCTTCGACCCGGCCATGAACTGAATGAACACGTCTTCAAGACTGGTTTCGCCGGGCGTAACGGTGATGCCGTCCAGCTTGCGCACGTCTTCCAGCGAGGCTTCCAGCTTTGCGGCGTCGGAGCCGACGACATGCAGCGTCGCGCCGAAGGGGGCGACCTGATCGATGCCGGGTTTGCCTTCGAGGCTCGACGCCACTTCATTGAGGCGCGGCCCGCTGACGATGAAGGTCGTCAGGCCCGCATTCTTCACCACCTCGTCCACCGTGCCGGTGGCCAGCATCTTGCCGTAGGAAATATAGCTGATGCGATGGCAGCGCTCCGCCTCGTCCATATAGTGGGTGGAAACCAGAACGGTCAGCCCGCCGCGCGCCAGCCGGTGGATTTCATCCCAGAACTCGCGCCGCGCTTTCGGATCGACGCCTGCGGTCGGCTCGTCGAGCAGGAGAAGTTTCGGCTTGTGCATGATGCAGGCGGCCAGCGCCAGCCGCTGCTTCCAGCCGCCCGAAAGCGTGCCCGCCAACTGGTCGCGCCGGCTTTCCATGCCGAGATCAGCAAGCGTTTCATCGATATATTTGGAAACGGGCTTCAACCCGTAGAGCCGCGCGACGAATTGAAGGTTTTCGGCAATCGTCAAATCCTCGTAGAACGAGAATTTCTGGGTCATGTAGCCGACTTCGCGCTTGATCTTATAGCCTTCGTGCCGAAGGTCGAAGCCGAGCACGCGCCCGTCACCTTCATCGGGGGTGAGCAACCCGCACATCATGCGGATGGTCGTCGTCTTGCCTGATCCGTTTGGGCCGAGGAAGCCGACGATCTCGCCTTCCGCGACCTGCATGGACACATGGTCCACAACGGTCTTTTCGCCGAAGCGTTTGACGAGATTGTTGACCTCGATGACATTCATCACTCAGCGCCTTCGGCAAGCGACACATCGACGATCTGCCCCGGCTGCAGCGGGCTGGCCTCGCCTTCCGGTAGCGCTTCGATGAGGTAGACGAGCTTCTGGCGTGTTTCGAGCGAGTAGATCACCGGCGGGGTGAATTCGGGATCGGGCGAAACATAGCTGACGCGCGCCTTCAGCCCTTCCGGGCAGCCATCGCAGCGCACGTCGAGCACCGAGCCGACCTTGATCGAGGAAAACCGCGTTTCCGGCAGATAGAGTTTCAGCCGTACGGCCCCATCCGGCAGAAGCGAAAGCACCGGCGCGGATGGTCCTGCCGTATCGCCGGGATTGCGCACGACATCGTCGACACGGCCAGCGGAAGGCGCATTGAGCACGCGCTTCGACAGACGCCACCTTGCCTGTTCGAGCGCGGCTTCAGCCTGCTTCACCTGATTTTCCGCAGCCTTGATCGTTTCCTCGCGGGCGGGAAGCTTTGCGACATTGAGATTCGCGCGGGCTTCGCCAACCTGCGCCTGCGCAGTTTCAAGCGAGGTCTGCGCCTGATCGAGATTTGCCTGTGCGGCGACGCCGCGCCCGCGAAGATCGTTCGTGCGGGCGACCACGCGCCTTGCCTCTTCTGCCTGCGCCTCAGCCGAGGCAAGTGCGGCGTCGAGAACGGCGATCTCTTCCGGTCGTCTGCCGACCTGAAGATCGGCCAGTTGCGCCTTTGCCTGATCGAGTGCTGCCTCACTTTGCGAAACGGCGATCTTTGCGTCTGAATCTTCAAGAATGACAAGCTTTTGCCCTGTCTCGATCCGTTCGCCCCTGCGCACGGAGACGGCCTGCACCTGCGCAACCTCGATCGGCGCAAGCTGCACGAAATCGCCCTCGACATAGCCGACCGCCAAAGGCGCTGCCGGTGCGCAGGCCGAAAAAAAGGATGCGACAAGCGGGATTGCGCAAATCAGGCTCATGATTTTCCTCCAGTCCGGCTTGCTATGATCGCGTTGAGATTGTCGCGCGCGGCCTCGGTGATCATACCTGCCTCGCGCTTGCCGATGTCGGTCCAGCCCATGCGGCGCAGCACAGCTTCCTTGCCAATGCGGAAATAGATGATTTGGCCGAGCATCGTGAAAACGGTGAGCTTCGTGCGGTCGCTTTCGGCAGGCTCGCCGGTTGCGAGTTCCCATATGGCGCAGAGCCGCCGATGAACGGGATCGAACACGCCATTATAGATGCGGTCGAGTGCGGGCGAGGGCTGCGCCATCTCGCGCAGGATGAATTGCACGATGTCGCCCGCTTCGGGCTGCACGACGACGAAATCCACCATATTGTGGATGGCCGAGGTCAGTTGTTCCTGTGCACCTGCCGCGTCTTCGGGCGGTTTGGGTGCGGCCTCCAGAGCCTGCGCGGCAATCATCTGGATAGTCGCGACGATATGGTCGGCCACCGCCTCGCGAAGCCCGTCCTTGCCGCCGAAATGATAGGCGATGCTGCCAATATTGGCGTTTGCCGCGGCGGCTATCTCGCGGGTCGAAGTACCTTCGAAGCCCTGGCGCCCGAACAGCGAAAGGCCGGTCAGGGTGAGGGCCGTGCGCGTGGCTTCAGCGGCGGCACCTCGTGGTGGCTTTGAAGTGGTGGTTCGCTTGCTCATCCCCTAAATTTAATCAATCGATTGATTAAAGTCAAGAAGGACGAAGTGGAGGGGAATTGCGCCTGATGTGAGAACGCTAAAGCAGTCCTTTTTTTGACGGAATCACGAGGCGCCCCCCTCTGTCCTGCCGGACATCTCCCCCACGGGTGGGGAGATTACTCCTTCATTAGCGCTCGGCACCAATCGCTAACCTCGCAGAATGAAAGCCAAAATTTGTGTAAGCCAATCTCCCCACCTGTGGGGGAGATGTCCGGCAGGACAGAGGGGGGCGCTGTCCCGCCAGCGTTTCTATCCAGAGAAAGTGAAGGACTCTAACCTTTGGTGTTTTTATGCGAACCCGGCTTCTGCCCGATCAGATAACGTGCAATCAGCCAGCACAGCATCGCCCAGGCAAGGCCCGCACACCATCCGGCCAGCACGTCGGATGGCCAATGAACGCCGAGATAGATGCGGCTGATGCCGACCATCACCGTGACGAGAAGCGCGACCGACAGAACGTAAATCTTGCTCATGCGGTCCGGCATCAGATTGGCGAGTTGCGAACCCAGCGTGATGTAGATCACCGCCGAAAGCATCGCGTGGCCGCTCGGAAAGCTCAGTGTGTGAACCTCCATCAATTTCGGCACGAGGTCGGGGCGCGGGCGGTCGACGCCGAGCTTCAAAAGGCTGCTCAGCAACTGCCCGCCGATGACGGCGACGGCGATGAACAGCGAAGCAGCGAATTTGCGCTGGATGAGCAGGTAGAAAATGGTCGAGAGCGTGATGACCAGCAGCACGCTAACGCTGCCGAGGCTGGTTATGTCGCGCACCGCCTCTTCCATCCAGAATGGCCCGATGGGATTGTCGGGCTGGCCCGGCGTGCGGAATGCCAGCAGGATTTCCGTGTCGAAGCTGTGCGGGGTCGTCTCGCGGGCGACATCGATGAGTTCCACGAAACCCCACACGCCCAATGCGATGATGAGGCATGCCAGCAGAACCGGAAATTCGATTTTGCCGGAAAGAATACGAAATTTCTCCAAAACTATGCCTCTTGCCGCGGAAATTTAATTATCGTCCCGACAAATAGGGTCCGAAGGTGATCAGGCCCACTGCAAAAATAGCCAGCACGATGCCGCCGCTTTGATAGGCGTTCAAATGCTCGTTGAACACAAGAATCGCGATGACATTTATCGCGATAAGCTGGATCACCGCAGAGAGGCTGAAAGCTGCGGCCATGCCGAATTCGCGCACCAGCCTGAGCATGATGAGATTGCCGGCAGAATAAAGAAACAGCGTCAGAACGAGCTTTCCCATTCCCGGCTGAAGCGCCCATGACTTTGCGGCGGTTGCGGCCAGCAGGAATATGATCGTAGAGGCCGCAAGCTGCAGCAGTCCCGAAATGCTCAAAGCGCATGTCCTCTCAAGGAAAAGTGTCTGAAGCTTTCCTGATCTCAACCCGAACGACCGTCAAGCTGTCCTTGCGACCTGTACTAGTCGATTTCTTGATATCTGCCTCAGCGCTGGATTTCTGAGCCGATAAGCGAGGCTTCCAGCGCGCGCAGCACACGCGCTGTCGCGTGTAGATCGTCATCGTCGAGGTCTTTCAAAAGGCGCTGCCTCAGATCCCGCAAAATGTCTTCGATTTCGCCGACGCGCTTGCTGCCCTTTTCGGTTAGCGTCAGCAGCTTCGCGCGCCGATCCTCAGGGTCTTCGTTTCGCTCGACCAGACCCTCCGCCAGCAAGCGATCAGCTATCCGCACGATCGACGGGCCTTCCAGCCCGGCATAATCCGCGACGACGCCTTGCCGTGCGCTGCCGCCGAGACGTGAGAGAGCGAGGAGGGGCATCGCGGTTGCATGCGAGAGGCCGCAATCGTCCAGCGCCTGATCGGCCGCACGACGCCAGAGGCGCGCCACGCCTACGAGAAGATGGCCGATTATTGCGCGTTCCCCGTTGTTTTGGCTCATTGCCAATTGTTTGTCTGCAATCTAATAATATGCAATCGATTTTTATCGCAGGCCTGAGCTTTGGCCGAATGCCCTTGCCAAAGTGCTTTGTTTTCTGATGAAAATCGTCCCCTGGTTGTGCTCCGCCCACCTATCCGGCCGGCAAGAGCCATGGTTTCATGAGGATACCAATGTCAAATCGACTGTCTGCAAGAGGCTCCCGTAGATCCGGCGGCTGGCTTATTCCTGTTGTCGGCGTGCTTTTCATCCTGTTCGCGCTTCCCCTGATCTGGGGCGGTGTGCAGCTCGCGATGCTGGGCGGTTCCTGGTATTACGTGATTGCGGGCATCGGCCTCGGCTTCACCGGCATTCTGTTTTTCTTCCGCAGCCGGATCGGCGTCTGGCTGTATCTAGCGATTTTCCTGGCGACGATTATCTGGGCAATATGGGAAGCAGGTTTTTCCTTCTGGCCGCTTATCCCGCGCCTCGTCGCACCGGCGGTGCTGGCGATCATCGTTCTGTTGATTTCTCCGTACTTCCCAAGCCAGGGCATCACGCGCCCCGCTAAAGGCGGGCCTTTCGCGCTGGCAGCCTTGCTGGTGATCGGGCTGATCGCGACCGGCGTGTTTGCCTTCTCGCCGCATGAAGTCACCCGCAATGCATTTGCGGGCGGTACGGCGGCTGCCGTGGCGGATGTTGCCGATCAAGGCACGGACTGGCGCCATTATGGCCGTACCCCGCATGGCACGCGCTATGCGCCGATCGATCAGATCAATGTCGAAAACGTCAAGGATCTCGAAGTCGCCTGGACGTTCAGGACCGGCGATCCGGCGATCAAGGGCTCAGAGGACCAGAACACGCCGCTTCAGGTCGGCGATACGGTCTATGCCTGCACCTCGCACAACATCGTTCATGCGCTGAATGCCGAGACCGGCGAATTGCGCTGGAAGTTCGATCCGCAGGCAAAGTCGCCGCTTTGGCAGCGTTGCCGTGGTGTCAGCTATTATGAGCCGGTGGTGGTTCCGCCTGCCGCTGCTCCCGCTCCGACGATGGCTTGTACTGCCCGCATCGTCCTCACCACGATCGATGCGCGTTTGATCCAGATCGATGCCAAGACCGGTGAACTTTGCCAGGATTTCGGCAATGGCGGCACGGTCGATCTCAAGCAGGGCATGGGCGACGTCAAGGACGGCTTCTACTTCCAGACGTCCGCTCCCACCGTCATGCGCGATCTCATCATGGTCGGCGGCTGGGTCTGGGACAATGTCGAAACCGGCGAGCCTTCCGGTGCGGTTCGTGCCTTCAGCGCCCGCACCGGCGAGCTGGTCTGGGCGTGGGATCTCGGCAATCCGGCGATCACCAAGGAGCCACCGGCAGGCGAAAGCTATACGCGCGGTACGCCGAACGTCTGGTCAACGCCTGCCTATGACGACGAACTAGGTCTGGTCTACCTGCCGACAGGCAATGCGACGCCCGATTTCTATGGCGTGCATCGCAGCAAGGAGGCCAATGAGTACAGCTCGTCAGTCGTCGCGCTCGACGCAATGACCGGCCGCGAACGCTGGAAGTTCCAGACCGTGCATCACGACGTATGGGACTATGACGTTCCCTCCCAGCCGGCGCTCTACAATATGCCCGGCGAAGGCGGCGAAACGGTTCCGGCCCTTGTCCAAGTCACCAAGCGCGGGCAGATCTTCGTGCTCGACCGTCGCGACGGCAAGCCGATCACCGAGGTCGAGGAACGCCCCGTACCGCAGGAAGGCGGCATTCCGGAGGAAACGCTTTCGCCGACCCAGCCTTATTCGGTCGGCATGCCTTCCATCGGCACGGAGCCGTTCACCGAAGCGCGCATGTGGGGTGCTACGCCTTACGATCAGCTCTATTGCCGCATCGAATTCAAGAAGATGCGCTATGAGGGCGAATTCACGCCTCCCGGAACGACCATGTCGCTTATCTATCCGGGCTATTATGGCGGGATGAACTGGGGCAGCGCCTCGATCGACGAAGCAAACGGCCTGCTGATCGTCAACGACATCCGCATGCCGCAGTTCCTGATCCTGCTGCCGCGTGAAGAGGCGGACAATTACGGTCCGTCCGCGGCCCATGACGGTCTGGGCACACAGCTCGGCACGCCTTACGGTGCATTGAAGAACGGCTTCATGTCGCCGCTCGGCGTTCCTTGTCACCAGCCGCCTTATGGCACGATTTCCGGTATCGATCTGAAATCGCACCAGCTCGTCTGGCAGGTTCCGGCTGGAACCTTGCAGGATACGGGTCCGCTCGGCATGAAGACGGGTCTGCCTATTCCGATCGGCATGCCGACGCTCGGCGGTCCGGCAACGACAGCCGGCGGTCTCGTCTTCTACGCGGGCACGCAGGATTATTATCTGCGCGCGCTGAATGTGAAGACCGGCGAGGAGCTCTGGAAAGGCCGTCTTCCGGTCGGTGCCCAGGCCACCCCGCTGACCTATATTTCGCCCGAAAGCGGACGTCAGTTCGTGGTGATCTCGGCAGGCGGCGCGCGTCAATCGCCGGATCGGGGCGATTACATCGTCGCCTATGCGCTGAAAAAGCAGTAAATCTGCTTATAATCCATGCAAACGGGGCGCTTCTTGCGCCCCGTTTTGTTTTGCGGGTGCGGATGATCTTGTCGAAGGTTAACGCCCCTGCTAAACGCCGCTCATGACCACACCACTCGACCACATCCGAAATTTTTCCATCGTCGCTCATATCGACCACGGCAAGTCGACGCTTGCCGACCGGCTTATCCAGTCCACAGGCGGGCTGGAATTGCGCGACATGAAGGAACAGGTGCTCGACTCGATGGATATCGAGCGCGAGCGCGGCATCACCATCAAGGCCCAGACCGTGCGTCTGCACTACAAGGCCAACAATGGCGAAAGCTATGTTCTGAACCTCATCGACACGCCCGGCCATGTCGACTTCGCCTACGAAGTCTCGCGGTCGCTGTCGGCTTGCGAAGGCTCGCTTCTCGTGGTCGATGCCAGCCAGGGCGTCGAGGCGCAGACGCTGGCCAATGTCTATCAGGCCATCGACAACAATCACGAGATCGTCGTGGTGCTGAACAAGGTCGATCTGCCCGCCGCCGAGCCGGAGCGCATCCGCGAACAGGTCGAGGAAGTCATCGGCATCGACGCCTCTCAGGCCGTCATGATTTCGGCCAAGACCGGCCTCGGCATTCCCGATGTGCTGGAAGCCATCGTCAACCAGCTTCCGCCGCCGCGTGAAGGTGACCGCGATGCGCCGCTGAAGGCGATGCTGGTCGATAGCTGGTATGATACCTATCTCGGCGTCATCGTTCTGGTGCGCATCATCGATGGCGTGCTCAAGAAGGGCCAGACCATCCGTATGATGGAAACGAATGCGCGCTATCCGGTCGAGCGCGTCGGCGTGTTTACGCCGAAGATGGTCCAGATGGATGAACTCGGCCCCGGCGAATTCGGCTTCATCACCGCTTCAATCAAGGAAGTGGCCGATACGCGCGTTGGCGATACGATCACCGAAGACCGTCGCCCGACGACATCGGCGCTGCCCGGCTTCAAGCCCGCGCAGCCTGTCGTGTTCTGCGGATTGTTCCCGGTCGATGCTGCCGATTTCGAAGATTTGCGCGCCGCGATGGGCAAGCTTCGCCTGAACGATGCGAGTTTCTCTTTTGAGATGGAAACGTCTGCGGCTCTCGGCTTCGGCTTCCGCTGCGGCTTCCTTGGGCTGCTGCATCTCGAAATCATTCAGGAACGGCTTGAGCGCGAGTTCGATCTCGATTTGATCGCGACTGCGCCTTCCGTGGTCTACAAGCTCAACATGCTCGACGGTTCGGTGCAGGAATTGCACAATCCAGCCGACATGCCCGACGTCATCAAGATCGTTTCGATCGAGGAGCCGTGGATTCGCGCCACGATCCTGACACCTGATGACTACCTCGGTTCGATCCTCAAGCTCTGCCAGGACCGCCGCGGCATTCAGGTCGATCTGTCCTATGTCGGCAAGCGCGCCATGCTGACCTACGATCTGCCGCTCAACGAAGTGGTCTTCGATTTCTATGACCGCTTGAAGTCGATTTCGAAGGGTTATGCCTCGTTCGATTATCATCTGTCGGATTACCGCGAGGGCAACCTCGTCAAGATGTCGGTGCTGGTCAACAGCGAGCCGGTCGATGCGTTATCCATGATGGTGCACCGTGCGGCTGCCGAAAAGCGCGGGCGCGATCTGTGCGAAAAGCTCAAGGATCTGATCCCCAAGCACATGTTCAAGATCCCGATTCAGGCGGCGATTGGCGGAAACGTCATCGCGCGCGAAACGATCTCGGCACTGCGCAAGGACGTGACCGCCAAGTGCTATGGCGGCGACGTCAGCCGCAAGCGCAAACTTCTGGAAAAGCAGAAGGAAGGCAAAAAGCGCATGCGGCAGTTCGGCAAGGTCGACATTCCGCAGGAAGCCTTCATCCAGGCGCTCAAGATGGGTGATAATTAGGATCTTCCGGATTTGTCGCCGATGTCTTTGGTATCGACTGTGTAATGTCCAAAAATGCGACGATCAGATATACCGTGCATGCGGAAGTAGCCATTCGAGAACGTAACCTTGAAAAGGCCTGGATTGAGAGATCAGTATGGGCACCCGATTGGTCTGAGGCTGACCCTTCAATGCGGAAGTTCAGCGCAGGTTCGGAGTAGTGCCTGAGCGAGGCAACCGTGTTCTTCGTGTGGTTTTGGTGGAAAATTCCAACGAGATACGTATACTTTCTGCGTTTTTCGATCGTCGTGCGAGAAAGCCAACATGACGTTAAAAGTTGAATATGACCCGGAAGCCAATGCGGCTTACATCCGCTTTTCATCAGAAGCGATTCTGGAGAGCGAAGAAGTCTCTGCGGGGATAGTTTTGGATTACGATAATCAGGGCCATATCGTAGGTATGGAAATCATGGATGCTCGCTCGCATCTCCCATCCAATGTTTTGACCAAGGCTGCATAAGGTAGCTTGCCTCAGTCATTTTGCTGCAAGCAACCACATGTTTTAAGCTTTTTCGGGCGTTTAGTTGATGTTTAAAAACGCTCCGATACTGCTTGTTCTGGCCCTAATCCCTCTCGCGGCATGCACGACATCGCGCATGCCGGTGCCGCGCGCGCCTGTTGTCGAGCAGCCGCAGCCATTGCCCGATGGGGTGACACCGCTGACTGTCGAACAGGACAGGCAGATCACCGGATAAGCACAATATTGTGAGGGCGATTTCTGCCGTGCGGCTCTTTCGCCGCGTGCTTCGTCAAGCTTTCATTAACGATGCTGACCAACAATGGCCGCAATGATAAAGTAGGCGCGGTGTCGATTTCCTCGATTTATTTGCGATCCTCGCGCCGATTGTCAGTTCAGAATGGGACGGCTGGTATTTGTTGATGCGTAAGATCTTTGGACTTTTGGTTGTGGCGGCTGCGGCGGTATCCCTGTCGGGGTGCGTCTCGTCGGTTCTCGACGTCTCGCAGAAGCCGATCCAGCCAATTCCGGCAAAGCTCGTCGCCGACATGCGCGCCAAGGGCATGACGCCTTCCAGCCCGGTTCTCGTGCGCATCTTCAAGCAGGAAAGCGAACTGGAAATCTGGAAGCGCAACGCATCGGGCCGCTACGCTCTGCTGAAGACCTATCCGATGTGCCGCTGGTCGGGGAAACTCGGCCCCAAGATGCAGGCGGGTGACCGTCAGGCACCGGAGGGTTTTTATCACGTCAGCGCGAACATGCTGAACCCGAATTCGCAATATTACCTGTCGTTCAACCTCGGCTTCCCGAACCGGCTTGAGTCGGCGCTCGGCTATACCGGCGAAGCCTTGATGGTGCATGGCGCATGCTCGTCTTCCGGCTGTTACGCGATGACCGACGAAGGCGTGGCCGAAATTTACGCGGTTGCGCGCGATGCGCTGAAAGGCGGCCAGACCGCATTTCAGGTCCAGGCATTCCCGTTCCGCATGACGGCTGCCAACATGGCGCGCAATCGCAACGATCCTAGTTTCACCTTCTGGAGCGATTTGAAGCGCGGCTATGACAGTTTCGAAGTCACGCGCCGTCAGCCGAAAGTTTCGGCCTGTGGCGGGCGCTATGTGTTCGACACCGAATTCGAGGGCGGTGAGCCGACTGACCCGCTGGCCGCATGCCCGCCCGCAATAAGCCAGGCGAACCCCGAAGTCGCCGCGCGCTGGGAAAAGGATTCCCGCGCCATGGAAGCGGCGGTCGCCAGCGGAACTGCCTTGATGACCTATGCTTACTCGGATGGCGGCATGCATAAGAGCTTCCGTTCGGTGCTTCAGAAAAATGGCGCGAAGACCTTCTCCAAGAAAACGTCGCACACATCCGTCCCGGTCAGCCGCCCAGATGCCGCGCTGGCCGACCCTTACAAGCCTGCCAAGTAAAAACGGCATGCTGGCCTGATTTCATTTGCCGTGTCTTTGCGATACTGGCAGGAAAGCAGCGCAACCGGATTCCAGCATGAACGCGACAAGCAAGGCGCAGCCGCTTTTTCTGGGTATCGATACCGGCGGCACCTACACGGATGCGGTGCTGTGGTCGGAAGCGACGGGCGTCGTTGCAAAAGCCAAATCGCTGACCACGCGGCATGATCTGGCGATCGGCATTTCCGGTGCCGTCGATGCCGTCATCGAGCAGGCGCGCATAGATCCCAAGGCGATCAAGCTGGTTTCCATGTCGACGACGCTTGCCACCAACGCGTTGGTGGAAGGGCAGGGCGGGCGCGTCGCGCTCATCATGATCGGCTTCAGCGAGGCCGATCTTGCACGCGATGGTCTTGGAACGGCGCTCGGCAGTGATCCCGTTGTATTTTGCGGTGGCGGCCATGACGTTCACGGCAACGCCAAGCCGCTTGAACTGGAAAAGCTCGAACAAGCCCTGCCGGAACTGGGCGGCTCGGTTTCCGGCTTTGCCGTTTGCGCCTATTTCGCGACCCGCAATCCTGCCCATGAAATCACCGTGCGCGACCTGATCCGAGAGCGCACCGGCCTGCCGGTCACGGCAAGCCACGAACTTTCCGCGAAGCTCGGCGGCCCGCGCCGCGCGCTGACGACGCTGCTCAATGCAAGGCTGATTTCCATGATAGACCGGCTGGTCGCGGCCACCGAAGGGTTTCTCGAGAAACGCGGCATTCAAGCACCATTGATGGTCGTGCGCGGCGATGGCGCGCTGGTTTCCGCTGCCTTCGCGCGGCAGCGCCCAATCGAGACTATCCTGTCCGGGCCTGCCGCCAGCCTAGTCGGTGCGCGGCACATGACGGGCCTGGACAACGCTGTCATCTCGGATATTGGCGGCACGACGACGGATGTTGCAGTTCTCGACAAAGGCCGGCCGCGGCTCGATCCGGAAGGCGCGACGGTTGGCGGATTTCGCACCATGGTCGAGGCGGTCGCGATGCGGACCTTCGGCCTAGGCGGCGACTCGGAAGTGACGCTTGAGGATGGCGGGCTTCAGCCGAAACTTCTGCTTGGGCCGCGCCGCCTTGTACCGCTGGCGCTTTCTGGTCTGGCGCATGGAAAACTGGTTCATGAGGAGCTTGAACGGCAACTGCGCAATTCCAATCCAGGCCGCATGGATGGGCGCTTCGCCGTGCGCACCGGCGTTCCTGAACGTCTTGCGGCTGGACTTACAGCGCCGGAGGCGCGGCTTTACGAGGCGATCACCAGCAGCCCTCAGCCGCTCGACCGGCTTTTGACGTCCATGGCGCAGAACGCGACGCTGCAGCGGTTGGTGGCGCGGGGCCTTGTCCATATTTCAGGCTTCACGCCGTCCGATGCCGCCCATGTGCTGGGCAAGCAATCCAACTGGGATGAGCAAGCTGCAAGGCTCGGTGCCGAACTGTTCGCGCGCCGCCGCGATGGGCGCGGCCAGCCTATTGCCGCCACGCCGGAAGCGCTCAGCGAGCGCGTTCTTCTGGCGTTAACGCGCAATTCGGCGGAAGTGATCTTCGAGACGGCATTTGCCGAAGACGGGCTCGATGGCGCATCGACCGTCGCGCATCAACTCGTACAGCGCGCCGTTGACGGTCGCCCCGGAATTGCGCGCCTCAGCGTGTCGCTCGACCGCCCGGTGATCGGGCTTGGCGCATCCGCCCCGCTGCATTATGCCGGGCTTGGCGCCCTGATCGGCAATGAGTGCATCGTGCCGGTCGATACGGATGTCGCGAATGCTTTGGGAGCAGTCGTCGGGCAGGTCCGCGTCTCGGCGGAAGCGACCGTCAGTCAGCCGAAGGAAGGTTTGTTCCGGCTGGCGACCGCTGAAAATTTGCGTGATTTCACCAGCGAGGATGAAGCGCTGAACGCCGCGGAGGCAGATGTGCGTCAACGCGTGGCCGAGCGCGCCGAGATGGCCGGTGCCGACACTGCGGAAGTCGAACTCGTCCGGCATCTCAACACATCGACAGTCGAAGGCCAGCGCATGTTCATCGATGCGCGGATCGTTGCCACCGCAGCGGGTCGCCCGCGCATTGCCGCTTAGCAGCGCGACCTTCGATCAATTGACCATCATGGCCCGGCATGGCAAAGCCCTCGGCAAGGCAAGAGTTTTTGAATTGGAGACTACGAATGGCAGACCTTATCGAAATCGCTGGATTGCAGGTTGCTCGCGAGCTGCATGACTTCGTTTCGGAGGCCGCCAACGGAACCGGCGTTGATGTTGCGAAATTCTGGGCCGGTTTTTCCGAAATCGTCCACGATCTCACGCCGAAAAACCGCGCTTTGCTTAAAAAACGCGATGAAATTCAGGAAAAGATCGACCATTGGCACCGCGAAAACGGCGCGCCGAACGATCTCGAAGCTTACAAAGCGTTCCTGAAAGAGATCAATTATCTTGTGCCGGAAGGCCCCGCTTTTCAGGTCGAGACCGATAATGTCGATCCCGAAATCGCAAAGACGGCCGGTCCGCAGCTCGTCGTGCCGGTGATGAATGCACGCTATGCGCTCAATGCCGCCAATGCGCGCTGGGGCTCGCTCTATGACGCGCTTTACGGCACCGATGCGATTCCAGAGACTGACGGCGCCGACAAAGGCGCTGGCTACAATCCGAAGCGTGGCGAGAAGGTTATCGCCTGGGTTCGCGATTTTCTGAACGATACCGTGCCGCTGAAAGATGCGAAATGGAACGACGCAAAAACGTTTTCCGTAGCCAATGGTGCGCTTTCCGTGAAGCTTGCGGATGGCAAGGAGACTGGGCTGGCAAAGCCTGAGCAATTCGCAGGCTACCTGACCGACCCGGCAGCGCCTGAGCAGATATTGTTCGTGAACAACGGCATCCATATCGAAGTGCTGATCGATGCGACGTCTGAGATCGGCAAGAACGATCCGGCACACATTTCCGATGTCTGGCTGGAAGCCGCACTTACGACGATTCAGGATTGCGAGGATTCGGTCGCGGCGGTCGACGCCGAAGACAAGGTTGCGGTCTATCGCAACTGGCTGGGCCTGATGAGGGGCGACCTTCAGGAAGAGGTGACGAAGGGCGGCAAGACCTTCACCCGCAAGCTCAATCCCGATCTCGATTACAATGCGCCGGACGGCTCGACCTTTTCGCTCGTCTGCCGCTCGCTGATGCTGATCCGCAATGTCGGTCACCTGATGACCAATCCGGCGATCCTCGACCGCGACGGCAATGAGGTGCCGGAAGGCATCATGGATGCGGCGATCACGGCTCTTATCGCGCTGCACGATGTCGGCCCCAATGGCCGCCGCGCAAACAGCCGCGCCGGTTCGATGTATGTGGTCAAGCCGAAGATGCACGGGCCGGAGGAAGTCGCCTTCGCCGTCGAGATTTTCGACCGCGTCGAAGATTTGCTTGGCATGAAGCGCAACACGATCAAGATGGGCATCATGGACGAGGAGCGCCGCACGACGGTCAACCTCAAGGAGTGCATCCGCGCCGCCAAAGAGCGCGTCGTGTTCATCAACACCGGCTTCCTCGACCGCACCGGTGACGAAATCCACACCTCGATGGAAGCAGGCCCGATGATCCGCAAGGGCGACATGAAGCAGTCGACCTGGATTGCGGCCTATGAGGCATGGAATGTCGATGTCGGATTGGAATGCGGGCTTTCGGGCCGCGCGCAGATCGGCAAGGGCATGTGGGCAATGCCTGATCTGATGGCCGCGATGCTGGAGCAGAAGATCGGCCATCCGAAAGCTGGTGCGAATACGGCATGGGTGCCGTCTCCGACCGCCGCGACCCTGCACGCGACCCACTATCACAAGGTCAATGTTCAGGATGTGCAGGCGGGCTTGCGCAACCGCGAAAAGGCAAAGCTGAACGACATTTTGTCGATCCCCGTCGCGGTTCGCCCGAACTGGTCGCCGGAAGACATCCAGCACGAACTCGACAACAATGCGCAGGGCATTCTGGGCTATGTCGTGCGCTGGATCGATCAGGGCGTCGGCTGCTCGAAAGTGCCGGACATCAACAATGTCGGCCTGATGGAAGACCGCGCCACGCTGCGTATTTCCTCGCAGCACATCGCCAATTGGCTGCATCACGGCGTGTGCACCGAGACGCAGGTGATGGAAACGATGAAGCGCATGGCGGGTATCGTCGACCAGCAGAATGCGGGCGATCCGCTTTACCGCAAGATGGCGCCGAATTTCGAAACTTCCATTGCGTTCCAGGCGGCCTGCGATCTGGTGTTCAAAGGCCGTGCACAGCCGAATGGCTACACCGAGCCGGTGCTGCATGCACGTCGTCTCGAGCTGAAGGCTCGGGATCGGGCATAATCTTTGATGGAAGCAGCTTTCAATCACCCCCCTCTGCCCTGCCGGGCATCTCCCCCTCAAGGGGGGAGATTGGACGGCACAACGACCCGCGCTCGTTATGATGAAGCGATGAAGAGATTGATCTCCCCCCTTGAGGGGGAGATGCCCGGCAGGGCAGAGGGGGGTGCCAATTTAGGCGCTACTTTTGACGTAAAGTCTCAGGCTTCCGTCTCATGAAAATCCTCGCCATAGATTGCGCCGCAAGCCTTTGCGCAGCCTGCATCTACGATGCAACGGAAGACCGGGAACTCGGTCGCTCCGTGCTCGATCTGGGCAAGGGCCACGCCGAGCATCTGATGAAAGTCGTTGATGAGGCGATTGCGCAAAGCCGCGCGGCATTTGCTGATCTGGATGCGATTGCCGTCTCGATAGGCCCCGGTTCGTTCACCGGCGTCAGGGTCGGCGTGTCAGCCGCGCGCGGTTATGCGCTTGCGCTGAAAATTCCGGCAATCGGCGTGAACACGCTGGAAGCGCTTGCCGCCGCAAGCCGCATCGAGCATCCGAATCGCGCGGTTTTTGCAGCACTTTCTTCAGCGAAAGACGATCTTCAGGCAGCACTTTACGATTCGACCGGGGCGATTTTGGAAGCGCCCGCCATTATCGGGATGGAACGTGCGGTTGAATTGGCGCGCCATCATCGTCCGGTTCTTGCCGGTACGGCAGCGGAAAAAATCGCTGAAAGCGCGGGCGGCGGATTCGAAATCGGCACTCTTGCCGCCACCGTCGATATCGCAATCTATGCCCGGCTTGCCGCGGCAAAGGGCGGGTCGTCCGAAAAGCCTGCGCCGCTTTATCTGCGCGAGCCGGATGCGAAGCCGCAGGCTGGCTTCGTTTTGCCGAGGGAGCAGGGCTGATGCGGCTCCCGTTTTTTGGCAACCGCCGGGAATATGCGCTTGAACCGCTGACGATCAGGCACAGTGCTGCGATTTCGGAGCTTCACCGGGAAGATTTCAGCAGGCCGTGGAGCGAGGAAGAGTTTCTGTCGCTCATTCGTCAAAACACAGTTTTCGGCCATGTCGTGCGCGAAACCGGCCGCAAACCTTCCGCCACCGTTGGCTTTGTGCTTGCGCGTCTGGCAGCGGGCGAGGCCGAAATCCTGACGGTCGCAGTGTCCCGCGCGCATCGCAGGCAGGGGCTCGGACGTCAATTGATGGATGCTGTCCTGCGTGACCTGCACCGTCATCGCGCCGAAACGCTTTTTCTCGAAGTGGATGAAATCAACGCCTCTGCAATCGCGCTTTACCGCAAGCTCGGCTTTCACGAAGTCGGCAAGAGGCCGGGCTATTACGAACACCCCGGCAGAGGCCGGACGGGCGCGCTCATCATGCGCCGCGAATTGCGATAGCAATGCGAAAATTGCGTATCGCCCTGGGGCTGTTGATGATCGCCGCGGGTTCCGTCGTTCTGGTGCCGTTGCAGATGGTTTCCATGAAAACCGGGCTCTATCGCGAGACGATAATCCTGCGTCTTTGGCACCGGCTGATCCTGAAAGCGCTCGGCATCCGGGTTCGCGCGGTTGGCACGCTGTCGCAAAAACGGCCGCTTCTCGTCGCCGCGAACCATGTTTCGTGGACGGACATCATGGCCATCGGCGCGGTGGCTGATGTCAGTTTCATCGCCAAAGCCGAACTCGCCGGTTGGCCGGTTGTGGGCTGGCTGTCAAAACTGCAGCGCACGGTTTTCGTGGCGCGCGAACGCAAGCGCGAATCCGGCCAGCAGGCAAGCGAGATCGCCGAGCGCCTGTCGAGCGGGTCGGCAATGGTTCTGTTCGCGGAAGGCAGCACCGGCGACGGAAACCAGCTCATGCCTTTCAAAAGCACGCTGTTCGGCGCGGCCAAGCTCGCTCTGGACGAAGGCGTGGCCGAAACGGTTTACATCCAGCCGCTGGCGATCGCCTATACGCGGCTGCACGGCATGGCGATGGGGCGCAGGCAGCGCGGCATCGCCTCGTGGATCGGCGACATGGATCTCTGGCCGCATATCAAAATCCTGCTTGCCGAAGGCGCGATAGATGTCGAATTGCACTTCGGCGAGCCGATCGCGTTTTCGGCGGAAAGCCGTCGCAAGGAGGCATCTCAGGCCATGGAAGGTCAGGTGCGCGAGATGATGCAGAAGGCGCTGCGAAATCCGCTTCCGCATAGCTAAAAGCGGCAGCAACGGAATCGTCTGTTTTTTGCCACCAAAAAGGGTTAGAAGCCCGTTTATGAGCCTACACGAAATTTCAAAATCAGAAACGCAGCCGGATGTTCCGGGCGGCCAGATCAAGAAGGTCTTCCTCAAGACCTATGGCTGCCAGATGAACGTCTACGATTCGCAGCGCATGTCCGATGCGCTGGCCGCGGATGGTTACGTCGCGACCGAAATCATGGACGACGCCGATCTCGTCTTGCTGAACACCTGCCATATTCGCGAAAAGGCAGCCGAAAAAGTCTATTCCGAGCTTGGCCGCATTCGCGTGCTGAAGGCTGAACGCGCGCTTGATGGCAAGCGCATGGTCATCGGCGTGACCGGCTGCGTGGCACAAGCCGAAGGCCGCGAAATCCTGCGCCGTGAAAGCGCCGTCGATCTGGTCATCGGTCCGCAGACCTACCACCGCCTGCCGGATGTGGTGAAGCGGGCGCGCAATGGCGAAAAGGTCGTCGATACTGAATATGCGCTTGAAGACAAGTTCGAGCATCTGCCGCAGCCAAAAAAAGCCGAAGTTGCAAGACGCGGCGTGACTGCGTTCCTGACTGTTCAGGAAGGCTGCGATAAATTCTGCACCTTCTGCGTCGTGCCCTATACGCGTGGCTCGGAAGTCTCACGCCCGGTGTCTCAGATCGTGGCGGAGGCCGAAAGGCTGGCCTCTGGCGGCGTCCGCGAAGTGACGCTGCTTGGCCAGAATGTGAACGCCTGGCATGGCGAAGGTCCGGACGGGACCGAATGGGGTCTGGGACGGCTGCTTTACCGGCTGGCCGAAATTCCGGGCCTCAGCCGTCTGCGCTACACGACCAGCCACCCGCGCGACATGGATGACGAACTGATTGCGGCGCACCGGGATTTGGGCGCTTTGATGCCGTACCTGCATCTGCCGGTGCAGTCCGGGTCGGACCGCATCCTGAAGGCGATGAACCGCAAGCACACGGCGCAAGATTATCTGCGGCTGATCGACAAGATTCGTAACGTTCGCCCCGACATCGCGCTGTCGGGCGACTTTATCGTCGGCTTCCCCGGCGAGACGGATGCGGATTTCGACGCGACCATGTCGCTGATCAAATCGGTCAATTATGCGCAGGCGTTCTCGTTCAAATATTCACCGCGTCCCGGCACGCCGGGTGCGGACATGAAGGGCCATCTGCCTGAAAACGTGAAGGATGAACGTCTTCAGCGCCTGCAGGCTTTGCTTGGCGAACAGCAGACGGAATTCACCGCTTCCATGCTGGGAAAGACGATAGACGCGCTGATCGAGAAGCCCGGAAAAGAGGTCGGACAGCGTATTGGACGATCTCCTTGGCTCCAGCCCGTTATTGTTGATGAAAAGGCCGGCGAAATCGGTGACATTATAAATGTGCGAATCATCAGCGTGGGCAGGAACAGCCTGTTCGCCGAGCCGGTTTAAGTAAGTTTGGATTCAGATGAGAACGACCTGCAAATGACGGTCCTCTGCGCTTCCGGTGCTCACGTACCTATATGTACGCTGCGCGCCGGTTCTCGCGGACCATCATTTTCGGTACGTTCTGATCTGAATCGAAACTTACTTTAGCGCTCACAACAAGGAGAGACGTTTGACCGCCGCGACAGAACTGAAGAATGCACCTTCCGGTGCCTCTGACATGGCACATATCGTCCTGACTTTCGACAACAACAAGCTGGCCAGCGCGCTTTACGGGCAGTTCGATGAGAATCTGGCCAGAGTGGAGCAGAAACTCGGCGTAGAGATACGCTCGCGCGGCAATCAGCTTACCATCAAGGGCAGTGCGACCGCCGCCGAGCAAGCGAGGCGCGCCCTGGATAATCTCTATGGCATTCTGCAAAAAGGCGTTGATATCGCCGCTTCGGATGTCGATGGCGCGGTGCGCATGTCGATTGCCGCCGACGATCAACTGACTTTACCGACGCTGGAACGCAAGGGACGCATGGCTGCCGCACAGATCGCAACGCGCAAGAAGACGATCTATGCGCGCTCGTCCAACCAGGACGCCTATATGCGCGCGCTGGAGCGTTCCGAGCTTGTGTTCGGCATAGGGCCTGCCGGTACCGGCAAGACCTATCTGGCGGTCGCGCATGCGGCGATGCTTCTGGAGCGCGGCATGGTCGAACGCATCGTGCTTTCCCGTCCCGCCGTTGAGGCGGGCGAGCGTTTGGGCTTTCTGCCCGGCGACATGAAGGAAAAGGTCGATCCCTATCTGCGCCCGCTTTACGATGCGCTTTACGACATGATGCCCGCCGACAAGGTCGAGCGCGCGATTGCCGCCGAAGTCATCGAAATCGCGCCGCTGGCCTTCATGCGCGGACGTACGCTGGCGCATGCTGCCGTCATTCTGGACGAGGCGCAGAACACCACGCCGATGCAGATGAAGATGTTCCTGACGCGTCTTGGCGAGAATTCGCGGATGATCGTGACGGGCGATCCGACGCAGATCGACCTTCCGCCGAACACGAAATCCGGTCTTGTCGAGGCATTGCGCGTTCTGGACGACGTTCCGGGGCTGGTGACGGTGCGCTTTGGCGATGGCGATGTCGTGCGTCACCCGTTGGTGGCCGAAATCGTACGGGCCTACGACCGCGAGTCGCAAAAGGCGCGCGGCCTCGGCGTCTCGGAAATGTGATCTGCCGACCATGAACGCAATTGAAACCGGACGGGAGAGCATATCTCCCGTCGATGCCGATATTCTGGTTGAAGCAGGCGCATGGCCGGAAGAAAGCACGCTGGAAGCGCTCGTTTCCCGCGCGGTCTCGGCCACTTTCGAGGAATTGGAGGCGGATTCAGGCGAAAAGCCCGAACTCAGCCTCGTTTTTACCGATGATGCGCATATCAAGGAATTGAATGCGGGCTGGCGGGGCAAGGACAAACCGACCAATGTCCTGTCGTTTCCTGCCTTTCCGATAGCACCCGGAGACGCGCTACCGCCCATGTTGGGCGACATCGTTTTGGCTTCGGAGACGGTCGCCGCCGAGGCGGCACTGGAAAATAAGCCGCTCGAGCATCATATCACCCATCTCGTGGTCCATGGCCTTTTGCATCTTCTGGGCTATGATCATGAGACTGAAGAGGATGCTGAGGAAATGGAAGGGCTTGAGCGCGGTGCGCTGGCAAGACTTGCCATTCCCGATCCTTACGCGTAACAGGAAATGGCAACCGACCGGACGATGATGAACGAAAAACAGGAAACTGCCGTACGAATAGATACGGGCAGTGAACGCCAAGCTTCCGACAAGGCCGACGAAGGGCCGAGTCCGAGTACCGCCACAGTCAGCGCGACTGTAGATGTTTCGGCCGAAAGGCCTCGACTGCTGGATAGGCTCATAGGCCTTTTCAGGCACAGAAACGGTTCAAGCCTTCGCGAAGAAATCGCCGACGCTCTGGCCGTTACGCATGAAGATGCGGAAACCTTTTCGCCCGGCGAGCGGGCAATGCTCAACAACATATTGCGTTTGCGCGAAGTGCGCGTCGAAGACGTCATGGTGCCGCGCGCCGATATCGAGGCCGTGGAAATCGGCACGACGCTTGCCGATCTGTTGGCCGTTTTCGAGCAATCGGGCCATTCACGCATGCCCGTCTATTCCGAAACGCTCGACGATCCGCGCGGCATGGTCCACATCCGCGACGTGCTGGCGCATATAACGCGCTCGGCCAAGGTCAAGAAAACGCGCGGCGCGCGCAGCAAAACCACGCCGCAGCCTTCCGCGCTCGATCTTGCCAATGTCGATCTGACCCGCACCATCGGCGAACTCAATCTCATCCGCACCGTTCTGTTCGTGCCGCCATCCATGCTTGCCTCCGATCTGATGGCGCGCATGCAGGCAGCCCGCACGCAGATGGCACTCGTCATTGATGAATATGGCGGCACTGATGGTCTGGCGTCGCTCGAAGACATCGTTGAAATGGTTGTCGGCAACATCGAAGACGAACATGACGACGAAGAACCGCTGATTACGCAGGCCGCCGATGGCGTCTATCTGGTCGACGGCAAGGCCGAAATCGACGATGTCGCCAAGATGATCGGCGACGAATTCGTTACCGGTGAGCATGGCGATTATGTCGACACCATCGGTGGCATGATCTTCAACACGCTGGGCCGTGTCCCGGCGCGTGGCGAAGTCGTGCAGGCCATCCCGCATTTCGAATTCCATGTACTGGATGCCGATCCACGCCGCGTAAAACGCGTTCGTATCGTGCACAGCCAGAAGGCCGCGAGACGCCGGACTGCCGCTGCCAGAGCAGAACAACAGCCGCAAGGGCCGGCTGAGTAGCCGCCAGATTGCCTCAGCCCATTTGAGGGCGCAATCGCATACTGCTAGACCTGTCATCGTGATTCTAACGGGACGGGTAAGCATATGGAGCGCCTGGCGGGGTGGGTAATCCTACTGTGGGGTTGGCGGCGGACACTGGTAGCGTTTCTCGCTGGTGCGTTCGCCGTTCTGGCGCAGGCGCCTTACGACTTTATCGCCGTGTGTTTCGTCTCGTTTCCGGTGCTTGTCTGGCTCTTGGATGGCGCGACTTCTTCTCATCGCCCGGGCTTATTCCGTAAAATATTGCCGGCCTTTTCCATCGGCTGGTGGTTCGGCTTCGGTTATTTTCTGGCGGGTCTCTGGTGGATTGGCGGAGCGGTTCTGGTCGAGGCCGAAGATTTTGCCTGGGCGCTGCCATTCGCCATACTTGGCGTGCCGCTGATGATGGCCTTTTTCTACGGCTTTGCCGCTGCACTTGCCCGCCTTTTGTGGACGGATGGGATCGGCCGCATCTTCGCGCTCGCATTTGCATTCGGCATTGCCGAGTGGCTGCGCACCTTCGTTCTGACTGGCTTTCCCTGGAATGCGATCGGCTATGCGGCAATGCCGATACCGCTGCTCATGCAAAGCGTGTCGGTAGTCTCCATGACGGCAATGAATGCGCTTGCCGTTTTCGTATTCGCGATGCCCGCATTGCTGGCCGCGCGTAAGCATTTGCGGACCGGAATGGCGCTCGCGGTGCTGCTCATCGCGGCTCATGTCGGATATGGCTATTGGCGGCTTTCGGGCGAAATGGCTCCGGCCGAAAAGACCCTCGCCTTGCGGATCGTCCAGCCCTCGATCGATCTCAATGAAAAATGGGACGGCGCGGTTCGTGATCGCATCTTCCGAACCATGCTGGAGCTGTCGAGCCAGCCCGCTGAAGCGGATGCGGCCAAGCCGCAACTGATTCTCTGGCCCGAAACGGCGGTGCCTTTCCTGTTCACCGACAGGCCGGATGCGCTCGTGGCACTGGGCGAATTGCTCCAGGACGGCCAGATGCTGATTACCGGAACGATTCGCGAAGAAGGCGGCCGGGGGGCAAATGCAGCCGCGCGCTACTACAATTCGGTGGTTGCAATCGATGACAAGGGAGAAATCGTCGATGCGGTCGACAAGGTGCATCTCGTCCCTTTCGGGGAGTATCTACCGCTTTCGGATTGGCTGGCGCGTATAGGTCTTACCCAGATAGTGGCAGGGCCGATGGACCTTTCGGCTGGTAGCGAGCGCCATGCTCTAATGCTTCCGGGGGGCGTCGGGGCTCTTCCATTCATCTGTTATGAGATCATCTTCCCGGCACTCGTGGCCGAGCATGCAGCCAGTTCGGACCTGTTGCTAAATGTCACTAACGACGCCTGGTTCGGCGATACGCCGGGGCCTTACCAGCACTTCCGCCAGGCGCAAATTCGCGCGGTCGAGACCGGAAAACCCTTGGTAAGAGCCGCAAATAACGGGATTTCCGGAATTGTTGACGAGCGTGGCCGCATCATCGATGCACTGGCGATAAATGCGCGCGGCGTTATAGACGCCGAGGTGCCGATCCGGCCTGCCAATGTGACGGAATATCACCAGCAGCGTATAATCGGTGTCGTTATCCTGTTGGTTTTTTGTTTGGTATCGACGTTTACATTTATTCGGCGTAAGTTCCGGCCGAATTGACACAGCATATTAGCAAATCATGGTATGAGTGTATTTTCCATAAAAGGCTCAGATTTGGCACAATCTTGCTTGATTGAAAGCATACGCGTTTAAGCCTGCAGCCGGCTAGGCTGTTGGAACCGACAAGAGAACTACCGTGGAAAACAAAAAGAAGCCTAACCCGACCGACATCCATGTAGGAAGTCGCATTCGGCTTCGGCGAAACATGATGGGTATGAGCCAGGAAAAACTTGGCGAACACCTCGGCATCACTTTTCAGCAGATCCAGAAATACGAGAAGGGCACGAATCGCGTCGGCGCAAGCCGATTGCAGGCCATATCTACGATTCTCGAAGCACCGGTCTCCTTCTTTTTCGAGGATGGGCCGGGCCAGGATGGCCAGCCGGCCCGTGGTCTTTCGGAGGATGGCTCCGGCAATTACGTCGTCGATTTCATGAGTAGCACCGAAGGGCTTCAGCTCAATCGGGCATTCGTGAAGATATCGGACCCGAAAGTACGCAAAAAGATCCTGGACCTCGTCAAAACGCTTGGCGACGAGACCGAGGATTAGATTTCCATCTGCCGATCGAAGGATGCATGACGCTGGATAAAACGCCAGCTTGACGATCTGTGCCGTCCTTGTCTAACAGAAGGCGGCAAGGGAACTTCCCCTTGTTTTTTCGAGAGGGGATTGCCCGTGTCGCGTCAGAACTACCTGTTCACGTCAGAATCCGTATCAGAAGGCCATCCGGACAAAGTATGCGACCGGATCTCCGATGAGATCGTCGATCTCGTTTACCGTGAAGCCAAGAAAGCAGGAATGGACCCGTGGAAGGTCCGCGTCGCCTGCGAAACCCTGGCGACGACCAACCGCGTTGTGATCGCGGGTGAAGTTCGCGTTCCCGAAACTCTTCTCAAGAAGGACAAGGCCGGGAAAATCCTGACCGATGGTGCCGGGCATCCGCTGGTCAATCCCTCGAAATTCAAATCCGTTGCGCGCAAGGCCATTCGCGAGATCGGCTACGAGCAGGACGGGTTTCACTGGAAAACCGCAAAGATCGACGTGCTTCTGCACGGCCAGTCGCCCGATATCGGACAGGGCGTCGACAATGCATCGGACCGTCAGGGCGAAGAAGGTGCTGGCGATCAGGGCATCATGTTCGGTTATGCCTGCCGCGAAACGCCGGACCTCATGCCGGCGCCTATCTATTACAGCCACAAGATTCTGGAGCTTCTCGCTGCTGCCCGCCACAAGGGCGAAGGCGATGTGGGCAAGCTTGGTCCCGACGCCAAGAGCCAGGTGACTGTCCGCTACAAGGATGGCAAGCCCTGGGAAGCGACCCAGATCGTGCTTTCGACGCAGCATCTCGACGGTAGCTGGGATTCCAAGAAAGTCCGTAAGGTCGTTGAGCCTTACATCCGCGAAGCGCTTGGCGATCTCGCAATTGCCGATGATTGCAACTGGTACATCAATCCGACCGGTAAATTCGTGATTGGCGGTCCCGATGGTGATGCTGGCCTGACAGGCCGCAAGATCATCGTGGATACTTACGGTGGCGCGGCTCCGCATGGCGGCGGTGCATTCTCCGGCAAGGACACGACGAAGGTCGATCGCTCCGCCGCTTATGCAGCGCGCTATCTGGCGAAGAATGTCGTTGCGGCCAAGCTGGCCGACCGCTGCACGATCCAGCTTGCCTATGCGATCGGTGTTGCTCAGCCGCTGTCGGTATATGTCGATCTGTACGGTACAGGCACTGTTGATGAGGCAAAGCTCGAAGAAGCGCTGCGCAAGGTCATGGACCTTTCGCCGTCAGGCATCCGTCGTCATCTGGATTTGAACAAGCCGGTCTACGCGAAGACTTCCGCTTATGGCCATTTCGGGCGCAAGCCGGGAAGAGACGGCTCGTTCTCCTGGGAGAAGACCGATCTTGCCAAAGCCCTCAAGGACGCCGTCGCTGGCTGAGATATAGAGCAGGCGGTTCGCGCCGCCTGCTCGCCACTACAGGTAACATCATGACTTCGGAAAGCCGCCGCACGCGCGCGACAGAGGCCTTTTATGGCCGCCGCAAAGGCAAATACATCAGGCCGCGGCAGGCGGATGCGCTGGCCGATGGGTTGGCGCGCCACAATCTGGATCTTTCCGTTGCTGCTCCGGCAGATCTGGCCACTCTTTTCGCGGCTGATGTCGCGTCGGTAAAGCTGGAGATCGGTTTTGGCGGCGGTGAGCATCTGCTTCATGCGGCAGGCCGCCAGCCTGAATTGGGCTTCATTGGCGTCGAGCCCTTCGTCAACGGCATGGCGAAGCTGATGAACGTTGTGGAACAGCAGCCGCTTTCCAATCTTCGGGTCTATGACGACGACGCGACACGGCTTCTGGACTGGCTGCCCGAAGCGTCGCTGGCAGGTATCGATTTGTTCTATCCAGATCCCTGGCCGAAGAAGAAGCACTGGAAACGGCGCTTCGTGAATGAGCAGAACCTTAATCGCTTTGCGCGGGTTCTGAAGCCCGGCGGGATTTTCCGCTTCGCCTCCGACATCGATACCTATGTGAACTGGACGCTGCTGCATTGCCGTTCCCACGCTGATTTCGAGTGGCAGGCTGCGGTTTCCAGCGATTGGCACACGCCTTATGAGGCGTGGCCCGGCACACGCTACGAGGCAAAAGCGTTGCGGGAAATGCGCACGCCAGCCTACCTCACCTTCCTGCGCAGCTAGAGCGCCGTGCGTCCTATTGGACGCACAAAGGACGCTCTAACCTTTGACTCTGCTGCATCGTGCTTTCCTCAACCGATTCCGGTTTTCGGGCCGATGCAGTAGTCGATAAGACCGCCTGCAATAACGCGTTGACAAGTTGGTTTCTTGAACGCTTATCTGTGTGGATAGGGCGTATGCCCGCTATGCATGAGGGAGGAGTATTTCATGCGTCGTTTGATGTTGGCCGCAGCAGGCCTTGCTTTGTTGATGGCAGGTCAGGCATCGGCCACCGACTATAAGATACTCGCACCTGCCGCACCGGGCGGCGGCTGGGACCAGACGGCCCGCACGATCCAGAGCGTTCTTCAGGATGAAAAGATTTCCGACAGCGTTCAGGTGATCAATGTTCCTGGCGCTGGCGGCACGATCGGCCTTGCGCAGTTCGTCAATCAGTCGAGCGGCGACGCGACGCAGCTTATCGTCGGCGGCTACGTGATGGTTGGCGCAATTCTCACCAATAAATCGCCCGTCACGCTCGATCAGGTAACGCCGATTGCGCGCCTCACCGGCGAATATGAAGCGATCGTCGTGCCGACCGGCTCGGAAATCAAGACGATGGCCGATCTGGTCGCCAAGCTGAAGGCCGATCCCGGCTCCGTTTCATGGGGCGGCGGCTCGGCTGGCGGCACGGACCACATCACGGCAGGTCTTATCGCCAAGGCTTCCGGGGTCGATCCGACCAAGGTCAACTACATCGCGTTTTCCGGCGGCGGCGAAGCGCTTGCCGCAATCCTCGGCAATCAGGTGACGGTCGGCATTTCCGGCTACAGCGAGTTCGAGCCGCAGATCAAGGCTGGCGCGCTGCGCATCATTGGCATTTCGAGCGACGAGCGCCTCGAAGGCATCGATGCACCGACTTTCAAGGAAGGCGGGACGGATGTCTCGATCCAGAACTGGCGCATGATTTCGGCGGCACCCGGCATCAGCGATGAGCAGAAGGCCGCGATCACCGCAGACATCGACAAGATGGTGAATTCTGCGGGCTGGCAGGAAGCGCTGAAATCCAAGGGCTGGGCGAACACCTATCTCGCGGGCGATGAGTTCAAGGCTCAGTTGGCGAAAGATACCGAAGCTACATCTGCCATTCTCAAGGACATCGGCCTCGTCCAATGACACCCGACAATCGGCCTGCTGACCAATCCCGCACAGATCGTGCGGGGTTGGTTATTGCCGCCATCATGGCGGCATTCTCCATCGGTATGGCATGGAGCACCTACAATGCGGGCGGCACCGCTGCCTATGCTCCCGTCGGGCCTAAGACCGTGCCGTTCATAGTCGCGGGCGGTCTTTTCATCCTGTCGATCTGGACTGCTTTCGAAGCGTTTCGGGGTGATTTCCCGAAGCGCGAACCGCAGAATTTGTCGCCCATGCTGTGGATCATCGGCGGCCTTGCGGTCCAGATGCTTCTGATAAAATCGGTCGGCTTTTCTATCGCCACTGGCCTTTTGTTTGCGGCCACGGCGCGCGGGTTCGGTCGCGATAAATTCTGGTTCACCATCCCGGTTGGTATCGTATTTTCATTCGTGATCTGGTTCATCTTCGCCAAGGGCCTTCAATTGTCCTTGCCGGCCGGACCGCTGGAACGATTGTTTTAAAGGCGCGGAAAAGCGGCCATGAATACGTTTGAACTTCTCGGGCAAGGCCTCGTCATTGCCCTCCAATGGCAAAATCTGGTCTATGCGCTGATAGGCGTCACGCTTGGCACCGCAGTCGGCGTCTTGCCGGGCATCGGTCCGGCCTTGACCGTCGCGCTGCTTTTGCCGGTCACGTACAAGCTCGATCCGGCAGGCTCACTCATCATGTTCGCCGGTATCTATTACGGCGGCATGTATGGCGGTTCGACGACGTCGATCCTGCTCAACACGCCGGGCGAAAGCGCCTCGATCGTCACCGCGCTTGAGGGAAACAAGATGGCGCGCAAGGGCAGGGGCGGTCCGGCACTTGCGACCGCTGCCATCGGCTCATTCGTTGCGGGCCTGATTGCGACGCTCGGTCTGGCGTTCATTGCGCCATGGGTCGTCAAATTCGCGCTTTCCTTTGGCCCTGCTGAATATTTCGCGCTGATGCTGCTGGCTTTCATGACCGTTTCGGCAGCGTTCGGCGATTCCACGCTGCGCGGTCTCACATCGCTTTTCATCGGGCTTGGCTTGGGGCTTATCGGCATCGACCAGCTAACCGGTCAAACGCGCCTGGCGTTCGGAACGCCCAATCTTTTCGATGGAATTCAGGTGACGACGCTGGCGGTTGCGCTCTTCGCAATCGGTGAAACGCTTGCCGTCGTCTCCAGCAAAATCGCGATGGATGAGAAGATCGAGGCGGTCAAAGGTTCGGTCTGGATGAGTCGCGAAGACTGGAAGCGCTCATGGATGCCATGGCTACGCGGTACGGCGATCGGCTTCCCCATCGGCGCAATGCCTGCGGGCGGTGCGGATGTCTCCAGCTTCCTGTCCTATTCGACGGAACGTCAGTTCTCGAAACACCCGGAAGAATTCGGAAATGGCGCCATCGAAGGCGTTGCCGGGCCGGAGGCCGCGAATAACGCATCGGCTGCCGGTACGCTCGTGCCGTTGTTGACGCTTGGTCTTCCGACGACTGCGACCGCGGCCATCATGCTTGCAGGCTTCCAGCAATTCGGCCTTCAGCCGGGACCATTGCTGTTTCTCACGAATGCGCCGCTCGTTTGGGGTCTTATCGCCAGCTTGCTCGTCGCGAACATGATGCTGCTCGTGCTGAATCTGCCGCTGATCGGCATCTGGGTGAAGTTGCTCACCATCCCGCGGCCTTGGCTCTATGGCGGCATTCTGGTGTTTGCGACGCTCGGCACCATCGGCGCAAGCGCTTCGACCTTCATGCTAGGCCCCATCCCGACGTCTTTCGAACTCGGTCTGCTTATGCTTTTCGGTATATTGGGATATGTGCTGCGTCGCTTCGGCTATCCGATAGCGCCCGTGGTCGTCGGGCTTATTCTCGGGCCGATGGCTGAAAAGAGCCTGCGTCAGGCTTTGCAAATCAGCCAGGGCGATCCATCAGTGCTCGTGCACTCATGGATATCGGTGGTGCTGATCGCGCTTGCGATTGCCGCCGTTGCCGTTCCGCTGATCTTGCGAGCACGCGGAAAAGGCAAGATGCTGGCACAGCTTGGCACGGACGAGGACTAAGTCCTGTCTCAGTAGATTTTTCTAAGACCGGAATAGGCCTTAGAATTTGTTGATGGCGCGGAACTGGGCGGGGTCGATACCAAGATTCTTGAGGTCGCGTGCATTGGGATTGCGGCGGCCTTCAACGGCGCGGGATGCAGAAATCGCGCTACCGAAAATCTCGAATATTCCACCAATCGCGGAAAGCGTACGTCTGGACATGGTTCACTCCTATATGTGCGCTGCAAAATTCTTTGCTGCGTTGCAACATAAGTAGTGATTTTCTCCTTCTGTTTAAAGAAGGGATCTTGCATGCAAGCCATGCTCCAGATGCAGGGCTGGCGGCGCGGCTATTCGAACGGCCGCGCCTGCCGCTTTACCGACGCTTACTTTTCGACGAACGGTTTGAAGCCGCCGAAGATCATGCGCTTGCCATCGAAAGGCATGTCACTCATGGTCTCCCCGAAGCGTGGATCCTTCATCACTTTGGCATTGATCGCATCGCGGTCTTCGCGGGATTTGAAGGTGACCCAGGAAAAAATGACGACTTCATCGTCCGTTGCCTGAACGGCGCGCGGAAAAGATGTCAGTTCGCCATAGGGTACGTCATCGCCTATGCATTCGACACAGGAAACCGCGCCATACTCGGTCCATACTTCGGCGCCCAATCGTGCCAACTTCTTATAGTCGTCCAGCCTGTCCTTCGGCACTGCGATCACATAACCATCGACATAAGACATTTCATTCTCCTCTTGTGGGTAGCCCGAATGAAAGACGTTCAACCGATCCTCGATCCGACACTATAGCTAAAAAAATTCGTTTTCGAGTTTGCGGCAGGCTTCGGTGGGCAAGTCGCTCCGGCACTTGAAACTTCGCGTATCTTCCTTTATATCAGCCTCAAATTCTTGGTCGTTAAGGCGAAGGGTGGGTCCGACCGGTCCCGCTCTTTTTTGTTAAATACGGCCTGCCGGAGAGAGAATGACGACAGAACCAGAAGCCACCTTTGAGGATGACCGCATTATCCGGGAAACCGGAGTGGATGCTCGTGTTGCGCAAATCGTTGCGCCCGTCCTGCGTGGTGCCGGTTTTCGACTTGTTCGTGTGCGCTTGTTCGGCCAGAACGGTTTGACACTTCAGATCATGGCCGAGCGCGAAGACGGCACGATGACCGTCGAGGATTGCGAAGAGGTCAGCCGGGCGATTTCGCCGGCGCTCGACGTCGACGATCCGGTCGATAAGGCGTATCATCTGGAAGTCTCGTCGCCGGGCATCGATCGCCCATTGGTGCGCAAGTCGGATTTCGCGCTTTGGGCCGGGCATCTGATCAAGTTGGAAACCTCCATCATGGTCGCCGACCGCAAGCGTTTCCGCGGCAAGATCACTGGCGTTGATGACGAAGGTGTGCTGATCGACAGCGACAAGCTCGCCTATGGCGAAGCGCCTACGGTGAAGGTGCCTTACGACACGATTGCGGAAGCCCGTCTCATTCTGACAGACGACCTCATTAAAGACGCCTTGAGCAAAGACAACAGGGCGCGCAAGGAAGCAAGAAAGCATCGCGGGCTGCCCGAAGATGCAGAAGACGAAACCGAAACTGAGAATTGAGCAACCGGCGGGCGTGACGCCCGGAGCCGATGTTCAGGGAGACGAAGATGGTAGTTAGTGCCAACAGGCTAGAGCTGTTGCAGATTGCGGATGCGGTAGCGCGTGAGAAATCGATCGATAAATCGATCGTGCTCGCCGCGATGGCCGATGCCATTCAGAAGGCTGCGCGCTCGCGCTACGGCCAGGAAACCAACATCCGCGCCGACATCAACGCCCAGACGGGCGAGATGAAGCTGCAGCGCCTGATGGAAGTGGTCGAGGCCGTCGATGATTATGCGACGCAGATCGCGCTTTCCACGGCTCGCGAACGCAATCCCGATGCTCAGATCGGCGATTTCATCGCAGAACAGCTTCCGCCGATGGATTTCGGCCGTATCGCTGCGCAGTCCGCCAAGCAGGTCATCGTGCAGAAAGTGCGCGAAGCCGAGCGCGACCGCCAGTATGACGAATACAAGGATCGCATTGGCGAGATCGTCAACGGCACGGTCAAGCGCGTCGAATATGGCAATGTCATTGTCGATCTGGGTCGTGGCGAAGCGATTATCCGTCGCGACGAGCTGATCCCCCGCGAAAACTACAAATATGGCGACCGTGTTCGCGCTTACGTCTACGACGTGCGCCGCGAACAGCGCGGCCCGCAGATTTTCCTGTCGCGTACGCATCCGCAGTTCATGGCGAAGCTCTTCACCATGGAAGTGCCGGAAATCTACGACGGCATTATCGAAATCAAGTCGGTGGCCCGCGATCCGGGTTCGCGCGCCAAGATTGCGGTTATCTCGCGTGACTCCTCGATCGATCCTGTCGGCGCCTGCGTCGGTATGCGCGGCAGCCGCGTTCAGGCTGTCGTCGGCGAATTGCAGGGCGAAAAGATCGACATCATTCCGTGGTCGCCATCGGCCGCGTCGTTCATCGTCAATGCACTTCAGCCTGCCGAAGTGGCCAAGGTTGTTCTCGATGAAGACGCCGAGCGTATTGAAGTTGTGGTTCCCGATGACCAATTGTCTCTTGCGATCGGCCGTCGCGGCCAGAATGTCCGTCTCGCCTCTCAGTTGACCGGCTGGGACATCGACATTCTGACCGAGCAGGAAGAGTCCGAGCGTCGCCAGAAGGAATTCGTCGAGCGTTCGACGCTGTTCATGGAATCGCTGGACGTCGATGAGATGGTCGGCCAGGTTCTGGCGTCCGAAGGCTTCACGAGCGTCGAAGAAGTCGCCTATGTCGAACTCGACGAGATTTCGTCGATCGATGGTTTCGATGAAGACACGGCAAACGAGATCCAGTCTCGCGCCAAGGAATACATCGAACGCATCGAAGGTGAGCATGATGCGAAGCGCCGCGAACTGGGCGTTGCAGATGAACTCCGCGAGATTCCGGGCATCACGACTGCAATGCTCGTGACGGTCGGCGAAGACGGCGTGAAGACGATCGAAGATTTCGCAGGCTACGCGATCGACGATCTGGTCGGCTGGAAAGAGCGCAAGGATGGTGAAACCAAGCACTTCCCCGGCGTTCTGGCAGATTTCGGCGTAAGCCGCGCAGACGCGGAACAGATGGTCGTTGCCGCCCGCCTCAAGGCAGGCTGGATAAGCGAAGACGATCTTGCGAGCGAAGAGGAAGCGGTTTCTGAAACCGCCGAGAACTAAGGTGTCCACGGATCGGCTTGATGGCGTTATCGGACGAAATGAACGATCGCACCTGCATCGTCACGCGGAAACAAGCCGCGTCGGATGAGCTGATCCGCTTTGTCGTCGACCCGAACGAATCGGTTGTCGCCGACCTCAAAAGAAATCTGCCGGGGCGCGGTTGCTGGGTAACCTCAGATCGCGTTCATGTGGACAAGGCAGCGGGAAAGGATCTGTTTTCCCGCGCCTTCAAACGTCAGGTAAAAGCCGCCCCCGACCTCGGTGCGGTTGTCGATAGACTGATGACGAAATCCGCGCTGGGTGCACTTGGCCTTGCGCGAAAAGCCGGCGCAGTCGCGCTGGGCGCAGCCAAAGTAGAAGCCGCAGTGCGCAGCGGCAAGGCGTTGTTCGTGCTCCATGCCGCCGAAGCGTCAGAGGATGGTCTCCGCAAGATCACCCAAGCTCGACGTGCTACGGCCTACGCCGAAGGACCGCAAATCTATGCATATAAACTTTTTTCTGAATCGGAATTGAGTTTGGCATTAGGTGGTACAAATGTGATACATGCAGCCATTCTCGCCGAAGACGCGGGCAAGGCGGTTCAAAAGCGCATGGTTGCGCTTGACCGATACCGGGGCGGTTCCTCGGACGACCGGGCAATGTTTGCGGCGATTGCTGACGACCTAGATGATGTCGCAGAGGATATGGAATGACGGATACGAAATCAGGTGACGACAATACGTTGAGCGTCAACCCGAAGAAGACGCTGACGCTGAAGCGTCCCGGCGTAGAGCAGGGAACCGTGCGCCAGAACTTCTCGCATGGGCGTACCAAGTCGGTCGTCGTAGAGACAAAGAAGCGCAAATTTTCGATGCCCGGTGAAAAGACCGAGACGGCAGCGTCTGTTTTTGCGCCCAAGCCTTCTCAGCCGGTCGCAGCGCCTCCGGTTGCAGCGCCCGCCGCGCCTGTCGTTGCAAAGGAAGCGCCGGTAGCGGCCCCGGCAGCACCTGTCGCGCCGCCCGCGCCTGTTGTCGCAAAGGAAACGCCAAGGCCGGCTCCCGCACCAGAGCGTTCGGGCATGGTTTTGAACGTGCTTTCTTCCGGCGAAATGGACGCTCGTCGTCGCGCTCTCGAAGGTGCGATGTCGCGCGAAGTCGAAGATCGCCAACGCGCTGCAGACGAATCCAAGCGCCGTGCCGAGGAAGAAGAACGCCGCAAGCGCGAGCGTGATGAATCCGCGCGCCGTCAGGCGGAAGAGGAAGCACGGCTTCAGACCGAGGCTGAATCGCGCCGTCGCGCCGAAGAAGAAGCACGTCGCCGTACGCCGATGGCCGATAAGGCTGTTGCCGAGGACGACGATGCAGGCGAAAAGCCAAAGGCCAAGGTTGGCGCCACTCCGATCCGTCGCATCGCGACCCCGGAAGTTGCCCGCCCGGTCAAGCCGAAGAGCGAAGAAGATCGTCGTCGCGGCAAGCTGACGCTGAACACTGCACTTTCGGACGATGGCGATGCGCGTTCGCGTTCGCTGTCGGCAATGCGCCGTCGCCAGGAAAAATTCAAGCGTGCGATGCATCAGGAGCCGCGCGAGAAGATCGTGCGCGAAGTGACCGTTCCTGAAACCATCACGATCCAGGAACTCGCCGGACGTATGTCCGAGCGCGCCGTGGACGTCGTAAAGTTCTTCATGAAGCAGGGCCAGATCATGAAGCCCGGCGACGTTATCGATGCCGATACGGCAGAACTCATCGCATCGGAATTCGGCCACACGGTTCGCCGCGTCGCAGAATCCGACATCGAGGAAGGCTTGTTCGACATTGCCGACCGCGATGAAGATATGGAATCGCGTCCGCCGGTCGTAACGATCATGGGTCACGTCGATCACGGCAAGACCTCGCTGCTCGACGCGATCCGCAGTGCCAAGGTCGTGTCCGGTGAAGCCGGTGGCATCACGCAGCATATCGGCGCCTATCAGGTCGAGAAGAACGGTCAGAAGATCACCTTCATCGACACGCCTGGCCACGCAGCCTTTACCGCGATGCGTGCCCGTGGTGCGCAGGCGACCGATATTGCCATTCTGGTTGTTGCAGCCGACGATTCGGTGATGCCGCAGACGATCGAGTCGATCAGCCATGCGAAGGCGGCAGGTGTGCCGATCATCGTTGCGATCAACAAGATCGATAAGCCATCTGCCGATGCGCAGAAGGTTCGTACCCAGCTTCTGCAGCACGAAGTGTTCGTGGAATCGATGGGCGGTGAAGTGCTCGACGTCGAGGTTTCCGCCAAGACCGGCGCCAATCTCGACAAGCTTCTTGAAGCGATCCTGCTTCAGGCGGAGCTTCTCGACCTTCGTGCCAACCCGAACCGTACTGCCGAAGGCGTCGTTATCGAAGCCAAGCTCGACAAGGGCCGCGGCCCGGTTGCGACCGTTCTCGTGCAGACAGGCACGCTTCTTCCCGGTGACATTCTCGTTGCCGGCAATGAGTGGGGCCGTGTGCGTGCAGTGGTCAACGAGAAGGGCGCCCAGCTCAAGCAGGCTCTGCCTTCGACCCCGGTCGAGGTGCTCGGCCTTCAGGGCACGCCGCAGGCGGGCGACCGCTTCGCAGTGGTCAATGATGAGGCTCGTGCTCGTGAGATCACCGAGTATCGTCAGCGTCTTGCACGCGACAAGGCAGTCGCAAAGCATGCAGGCCAGCGCGGTTCGCTCGAGCAGATGATGTCGCAGTTGCAGACCAGCGGGCTGAAAGAATTCCCGCTCGTCATCAAGGGCGATGTGCAGGGTTCGGTCGAAGCCATCATCGGTGCGCTCGACAAACTCGGTACGGATGAAGTGCGCGCGCGCATCGTTCATTCCGGTGCCGGCGGCATCACGGAAAGCGACATCTCGCTTGCCGAGACGTCCGGTGCGGCCATCATTGGCTTCAACGTTCGTGCAAATGCACAGGCCAAGCAGGCGGCAGCGCAGGCTGGCATCGAAATTCGCTACTACAACATCATCTACAGCCTTGTGGACGATGTGAAGGCGGCGATGTCGGGTCTGCTTTCGCCGGAACGTCGCGAAACCTTCATCGGCAATGCGGAAATCCTCGAGGTCTTCAACATCACGAAGACCGGCAAGGTCGCAGGTTGCCGCGTTACCGAAGGCAAGGTCGAACGTGGCGCAGGCGTACGCCTGATCCGCGACGACGTCGTGATCCACGAAGGCACGCTCAAGACCCTCAAGCGCTTCAAGGACGAAGTTGCCGAGGTTCCGGGCGGCCAGGAGTGCGGCATGGCCTTCACGAACTACGAAGACATGCGCGTTGGCGATGTCATCGAGTGCTTCCGCGTGGAGATGGTGACAAGGACGCTGTGATTTTTCACAGCGCCCCCGTCTATCAAGGGTGGCAATGGGCTCTGATGCGCACGTGCCTCTCCGCACGCTTAGATACAGCCTGACCCCGGCAGACAATCTCGCCTACGAGATGCTGCCGGGCAGGTTGAGCTTCAAGACGAAATTCTGGCTTCTGGTTTGGATCGGCTGCGGCGGACTTCTCGTCATGGCCCTGCCGGACAGTCTGGCAGGAAACTGGTGGTGGGCCGTTGCCGGGTTCATTCTGGCAATATGGGCAGTGCTTGCAATCGTCGGAACCAACATTCAGGTTCGGCGCAATGCGGCGGCAAGAGCGCTTCCCGCCGGGCCGGTGGATGTCGAAGACCAGGGCACTACACTGCAGATCAGCAGCGATGGACTGTCGAAGGAAATACCGTTCCCGAAGCTCGGCGCGGTCGTTTTATCGCCAGGACACGTCTTCATCGATTTCAACGGCGGACCTTTGATTATTCCGCTCTCCGCATTCCACGACATTGGCGAGATGCAGTCATATGCATTCGGCGTCAGGGAGCGGAAATTCGCAAAAACCGAAAATTTGGCACAGGCCGCATCGCCTGCGGTATAAAAGCCTCAACGACCAATCCGGGAAGAAGAACATGTCAGCACATTCAGCCAAGGGGCCTTCGCAGCGCCAGCTACGCATAGGCGAGCAAGTCCGCCATGCGCTGGCCGAAGTGCTCCAGCGCGGCGAAGTGCGCGACCCCCTCATCGAGACGACGGTTATCTCCGTGTCCGAAGTGCGCATGTCGCCCGATCTCAAGATCGCAACGGCCTTTGTCGCGCCTTTGGGCGCCAAGGACGACAGCGCGGTCATCGATGCTTTGAACCTGAATGCGAAATACATTCGCGGTCGCGCATCGAATGCGCTTCGCCAGATGAAATACATGCCTGAATTCCGGTTCAAGGCTGATACGAGCTATGACAATATGTCGAAGATCGACGATCTTCTGCGTTCGCCTGAAGTCTCACGCGATCTTGCTGAAAAAGACGGGCTCGCCGAAAAAGACGGGGAAGAATAGTGGGACGTCGCGGTAAGAAAAAAGGCCGTCCAATTTCCGGTTGGGTGGTTCTGGACAAGCCTGTCGGCATGGGTTCGACCGAGGCCGTGTCCAAGGTGAAGTGGCTGTTTCAGGCCGACAAGGCCGGTCATGCAGGCACGCTCGATCCCTTGGCGTCGGGCATGTTGCCGATTGCCCTTGGCGAGGCGACCAAGACCGTGCCTTACGTCATGGATGGCGCGAAGATTTATCGTTTCACGGTTGCGTGGGGGCAGGAACGTTCGACGGACGATCTCGAAGGCCCGGTGACAAAAACCTCCGAAAAGCGCCCGAGCGAAGCCGAAATTCGCGCTCTCCTGCCGAAATATACCGGCGTGATCATGCAGGTTCCGCCGCAGTTTTCCGCGATCAAGATTGCCGGCGAACGGGCCTATGATCTGGCGCGCGAAGGCGAGACGGTGGATATTCCGGCCCGCGAAATCGAAATAGGCAGCCTCGAATTGGTCGAAATGACGGCAGAAGGCCATTCGATCTTCGAAATCGAATGCGGCAAAGGCACATATGTCCGCTCGCTGGCGCGCGATATGGGTCGCGATCTGGAATGCTTCGGCCATATTGCCGATTTGCGCCGTGTCGAGGTCGAACCCTTCACACCGGAAGATTTCGTCACCATCGCCATGCTCGAGGCCGTACAGCCTCCGCGCGATGCCGAAGGCGGCAGCGAGCTTTACGCAGCCATGGATGCACTGCTCGTCGATACGTCGGCAGCGCTCGATTGCTTGCCGCAAGTGGCGCTGACGGACGATGCGGCGGCAAAGATCAGGCTCGGAAATCCGGTCATCATACGTGGCCGGGATGCACCATTGGAAGCCGACGAAGCATGCGCCACGGCACGCGGCAAGCTCGTGGCGATTGGTGCGATCGAGGCAGGCATGTTCAAGCCAAGACGCGTTTTCGCGGGGTAAATCCGCGCGCTGACTGGCATTTTATGGGGGGCCGGGGATGAAGGCTGACGGTGAGATGAAGCGCAGACACGCCAAACGCTCACCTGTCGGCGCGTCGCCCGGCACGCTTCTGGCTGATCCGCACGCCCTGCCTTCCACACTCAACCTCACGCTGATCTCGCCGGAAAAATGCGAGTTCATCGACGGAGCCACCCTCAAGGATGTGAAGAAACATCAGGGGCATTGGCCTGTCATATGGCTGGATTGCGTCGGCCTGCAAAGCGTCGATCTGATTGCCGAGATCGGCGAACTGTTCAAGCTTCACCCCTTGGCTCTGGAAGATACGGTCAATACCGGCCAGCGCCCGAAGGTGGATTTCTTCGAAAACCATGCTTTCGTCGTTTTAAGCATGATCGACGACATGAAATTGAGCCGGTATGAGCAGATTTCCGTGTTTTTCGGCGAGAACTTCGTCGTGTCTTTTCAGGAGCGGCCGGGCGATCCGTTCGATCCCGTCAGAAAGCGTATCAAATCGTCGTCTCCCAACCGCTTGCGCTCACGCAAGGCCGATTATCTCGCCTATGCGCTGATCGACTCTGTCGTCGACAGCTACTTCCCGGTGCTTGAAGGGGCAGGCGACAAGATAGACCATACGGAAGATGATATGGTCCGCTCGGTCAGAAAGGAGCAGGTACGGCAATTGCACGAACTGCGCCGCGGCATGAGCGTGCTGAAGCGGGCCTTATGGCCGCTGCGCGATGCAGTTGCCGGTTTGATACGCGCTGAAACGCCAATACTCGGCGCCGAAACCAGAGTTTATCTGAACGATACACAGGATCATCTCATCAGGCTGATCGAGATCGTGGAAACGCATCGCGACATGCTGACCAGCCTGATTGACATGCATATTTCGCTCTCGCAGGCCCGCATAAACGAGATCATCCGGTTCCTGACGATCATGTCGTCGATATTCATTCCGCTGACCTTTCTGGCTGGCATATGGGGCATGAATTTCGATCCTGTCGCCTCGCCATGGAACATGCCGGAACTGCTTTCCTACTACGGCTATCCGATTGCGCTGGGTTCAATGGTGCTGGTGGCTGTTGGTTTGATCATCTTCTTTCGTTGGAAGAAATGGTTGTAACTGCGGAGGCGCCGGTTTCGGCGTCCCGTTAATATCTCTGGTGTTTTCGTACGTTTTGCACTATATGCGCCCCAACATCGCGCTTTTAGCGCCATGTGCAGTGGCCCTTGCTGGACGACATCCCGGCTCTGGGCGTCCCGTTTCCTCAAAATTGAAAGGAAAAACACGATGTCGATTACTGCCGAACGCAAAAAGGAATTGCTCAACGAATTCGCCACCGTCAAGAACGACACCGGTTCGCCGGAAGTTCAGGTTGCAATTCTGTCAGAGCGGATCAAGAACCTGACCGAACATTTCAAGGACCACAAAAAGGATAACCATTCCCGCCGTGGTCTTCTTGCTCTGGTTTCGCAGCGCCGTAGCCTCCTTGATTATCTCAAGGGTAAGGACGAGGCACGCTACCAGACGCTGATCGAAAAGCTCGGCCTGCGTCGTTAACGATCTGACCGGCGGGTTTTTGCAAAAAGACCCGCCGATCGCTTATTTCGGGCCGCTCGAACAAGCGGCCTTCATGGTTCCGGAACATGCACAGGGCAACAACCGGAACCGCTCCGTGGATAGGTCATGGGGCAGGATTGCAGGATGCCTGGTGCGTCTTTTCGATGCGAAATTCCAGACCTCCCGTTGTCTTGCCCGTGGCTCGTCCCAAAGAGGCCGGGGAAAGTAAACCGCGCACTATGGACGCGCGGGCTTTCCCGTATTTGAAGGACAAGATATGTTCAATCATCACAAAGTCGAAATCGAATGGGCCGGTCGTCCGCTCATTCTGGAAACCGGCAAGATCGCTCGTCAGGCTGATGGCGCGGTGCTCGCGACCTACGGCGAAACCGTCGTTCTCGCCACCGTCGTTTCGGCGAAAGAGCCGAAGCCGGGCTTCGACTTCTTCCCGCTTACCGTGAACTATCAGGAAAAGACCTACGCTGCGGGCAAGATCCCCGGCGGTTATTTCAAGCGTGAAGGCCGCCCGAGCGAGAAGGAAACCCTGGTTTCGCGTCTCATCGACCGCCCGATCCGCCCGCTCTTCGCAGCCGGCTACAAGAACGACACGCAGGTCGTCATCACCGTCGTCCAGCACGACCTTGAAAACGATCCGGACATTCTGTCGATTGTTGCGACCTCCGCAGCACTGACGCTTTCCGGCGTGCCTTTCATGGGCCCGATCGGCGGCGCGCGCGTCGGCTACATCAATGGCGAATACGTCCTGAACCCGCATATCGATGAGATGCAGGAGTCCAAGCTCGATCTCGTCGTTGCAGGCACGAACGACGCCGTTCTCATGGTCGAGTCCGAAGCCAAGGAACTTTCCGAAGACATCATGCTCGGCGCCGTCATGTTCGGCCACAAGGGCTTCCAGCCGGTCATCGACGCTGTCATCCAGCTCGCAGAACTCGCCGCCAAGGAACCCCGCGCTCACAACCCGGTCGATCTCTCCGCGCTCGAAGGCGAAATGCTGAAGATCGTCGAGAACGAACTTCGCGACGCTTACAAGATCACCGACAAGCAGGCACGCTACGTCGCCGTCGACGCCGTCAAGGCCAAGGTCAAGGCAGCGTTTGCAGCCGAAGGCGACGAAGCTCCAAAGTGGTCTTCCGAGCAGGTTGGCACCGTGTTCAAGGAACTTCAGGCGAAGATCGTTCGCTGGAACATCCTCGACACCGGTTCACGCATCGATGGCCGCGATCTCTCGACGGTCCGCAAGATCGTTTCGGAAGTCGGCCTTCTGCCGCGCACCCACGGCTCGGCGCTCTTCACGCGCGGCGAGACGCAGGCAATCGTCGTTGCCACGCTCGGCACCGGAGAGGACGAGCAGTATGTCGACAGCCTGACCGGCATGTACAAGGAGAAGTTCCTCCTTCACTACAACTTCCCTCCCTATTCGGTTGGTGAAACCGGCCGTATGGGTTCGCCCGGCCGTCGCGAAATCGGCCACGGCAAGCTCGCGTGGCGCGCTATCCGTCCGATGCTGCCTGCTGCCGAGCAGTTCCCCTACACGCTGCGCGTCGTTTCCGAGATCACGGAATCCAACGGTTCCTCGTCGATGGCAACCGTCTGCGGCACCTCGCTTGCTCTGATGGATGCCGGCGTTCCGCTGACCAAGTCCGTTGCCGGTATCGCAATGGGCCTCATCAAGGAAGGCGAGCGTTTCGCAGTTCTTTCCGACATCCTCGGCGACGAAGATCACCTCGGCGACATGGACTTCAAAGTGGCCGGCACTGATGGTGGCATCACCGCCCTGCAGATGGACATCAAGATCGACGGCATCACCGAAGAGATCATGAAGGTCGCTCTCGGTCAGGCCAAGGACGGACGTCTGCACATCCTCGGCGAAATGGCCAATGCCATCACCGAAGGCCGCTCCGAGCTGGGCGAATTTGCTCCGCGCATCGAAGTCATGCAGATCCCGACCGACAAGATCCGTGAAGTCATCGGTTCCGGCGGCAAGGTCATCCGCGAAATCGTCGAAAAGACCGGCGCGAAGATCAACATCGAAGACGACGGCACGGTGAAAATCGCTTCGTCGAACGCGAAAGAGATCGAAGCTGCCAAGAAGTGGATCCACACCATCGTTGCAGAGCCGGAAGTCGGCGAAATCTACGAAGGCACGGTCGTCAAGACCGCCGATTTCGGCGCGTTCGTGAACTTCTTCGGCCCGCGCGACGGCCTCGTCCACATCTCGCAGCTCGCAAACGACCGCGTCGCGAAGACCTCGGACGTCGTTAAGGAAGGCCAGAAGGTCTGGGTCAAGCTGATGGGCTTCGACGAGCGCGGCAAGGTCCGTCTCTCGATGAAGGTCGTCGATCAGGAAACCGGCAAGGAAATCGTCCGCGAGAAAAAGGACGACGAAGAAAACGCCGCCTGATTTTGGCTAGTTGAATTGAAAGCGGGCGCACCGAAAGGCTGCGCCCGTTTTTGTTTGTTTTGTAGCACCACCCTCTGAATTTCGGATCAATTAATTAATGTCACGAGAAGCCCTGAAAACCCTTTTCTACCCCTTCGAGACCGACACGCTGTCTGCACCCGAAAAGGGCACCCGCGTATTGTTTCTTGGTGCCGAGCCCGGCTTTCGATTTCCCGAGGGCTTTGATGGGACGGTTTCGATGGTGCAGGGGTTCCGGTCATCATTTATTGGGCTGCAATCGGCAGGTCATGACGTAAAGCCGCGCGCCGAGGGCGAGGGCTATGATTCCGCCCTGGTGCTCTGCGGCCGTCACCGCGGCCAGAACGAACTGCGCGTCGCAGAAGCGCTGGAGCGCGTCAGCGTTGGTGGATTGATCGTCGTTGCCGGATCGAAAGATGACGGCATCGCCAGCCTGAAGAAGCGCGTTGCAAGCCTGATCGAGATCGAAGACCAGCTACCGAAATATCACGGCGTCGCCTTCTGGTTCCGCCGCCCGGCCGACGCTGCAGCAATTCCCGCTCTCAAAGAGGGCAATGACGACGCCATTGTCGAAGGCGAATATCTCACCAAGCCTGGAATGTTTTCGCACGACAAGATCGACACTGCGTCGCGCATGCTGGTCGAGAGCCTGCCTTTGGATGTGAAGGGCGCTGTGGCGGATTTCTGCTCAGGCTGGGGCTATCTTGCCAGGGAAGCCGCCGCGCGCTGGAGCAAGATAAATACGCTCGATCTTTATGAGGCTGATTACGAAGCCGTCGAGGCATCGCGCCGAAATCTCGAAAACCTCAAAACACCGGCGCCGAATTTCCATTGGTTCGACCTGATTTCGGAGAAACCGGCCAAAAAATACGACGTAATTCTCATGAATCCGCCCTTCCATCAGGGCAGGGCGGCAGAGCCGGATATCGGACAGGCGATGATCGGAGCGGCGTCTGCGGCGCTGAAGCCCGGCGGCAGGCTTTTCATGGTCGCCAATCGCAGGTTGCCTTACGAGCGGGTTCTGGCAGGTGTGTTTTCAAGCCATGCCGAGATTGCCGGCAATGGCGCGTTCAAGGTGTTTGCTGCAAAGAAGTAGGTGGTGGGGAGCTCTCGAAGGACGCACCCCAACCTCAGAAACAAACCCTACTCGCTATCCGTCTTCTTCAACTCATCCAGCGTCGGCATCGATACGATGTGATAACCGGAATCCACATAGTGGATTTCACCAGTCACGCCTGACGACAAATCCGACAGCAGATAAAGCGCCGAGCCGCCGACTTCATCGATGGTCACGGTGCGGCGCAGCGGGGAGTTGCGCTGCTGGTAGGAGAACATGTGCCGCGCATCGGAAATGCCGGCGCCCGCGAGCGTACGCACAGGGCCTGCGGAGATGCCGTTCACGCGAATGCCGCGCGGGCCGTAATCATTGGCGAGATAGCGCACGCTGGCTTCCAGGCCGGCCTTTGCAACGCCCATGACGTTGTAGTTCGGCATAACGCGCACAGAACCCGCATAGGTCAGCGTAATCATCGACCCGCCATTGTTCATCAACGCGGCGGCGTGGCGCGCAACTTCCGTGAAGGAGTAGCAGGAGATGACCATGGTGCGGACGAAATTGTCGCGCGTCGTGTCGGCGTAAAGCCCTTTGAGCTCGTTCTTGTCGGAGAAGCCGATGGCGTGGACGATGAAGTCCAGCCCGCCCCACTCATTGCCGAGCGTCTCGAAAACCGACGCGACGGAAGCGCTGTCTTCCACATCGCAAGGCAGTACGAGCTTTGCATCCACCTTGTCGGCCAGTGGCTTCACACGGCGGCCGAAGGCATCGCCCTGATAGGTGAAGGCGAGTTCCGCGCCCTGTTCGGAAAGGCGGCGCGCAATGCCCCATGCAATGGAATGGTCGTTCGCGACGCCCATGACGAGGCCGCGTTTGCCCTGCATCAAACCTGACATTATGAACCTCAGCCGTTGTAGCGCTGGAAGACGAGCGTCGCATTCGTGCCGCCGAAACCGAACGAATTCGAAAGAACCGTGTCGATCTTGGCATTGTCGATGCGCTTGCGCACGATCGGCATGCCCTCGAATTCGGGATCGAGTTCTTCGATATGCGCGCTTTCGCCGATGAAGCCGCCTTCCATCTGGAGGATCGAATAGATCGCTTCCTGAACGCCCGCCGCACCCAGCGAATGGCCTGTAAGCGATTTCGTCGAGGTGATGTTCGGCATCTTGTCTGCGAAAACTTCGCGGATCGCGCCCATTTCCTTCGAATCGCCGACCGGCGTCGATGTGCCATGGGTGTTTATGTAATCGACCGAGCCTTCGACGGTCGAAAGCGCCTGTCGCATGCAGCGGATTGCGCCTTCACCAGACGGAGCGACCATGTCGTAACCGTCCGAGGTAGCGCCGTAGCCGACGAGTTCGCCGTAAATCTTTGCGCCGCGCGCCTTGGCATGCTCCAGCTCTTCAAGAACCAGAACGCCAGCACCGCCCGCAATGACGAAGCCGTCGCGGTTTACGTCGTAGGCACGCGAAGCGACTGTCGGGCGGTCATTGTATTTGGAAGACATGGCGCCCATCGCGTCGAACAAATTCGACATCGTCCAGTCGAGATCCTCATGGCCGCCAGCGAACATGATGTCCTGCTTGCCCCACTGGATCATTTCCGCAGCATTGCCGATGCAATGCGCAGAAGTCGAGCAGGCCGACGAGATCGAATAGTTCACGCCGTGAATCTTGAACCAGGTGGCGAGCGTGGCAGATGCCGTCGAGGACATCGCTTTCGGCACCGCGAACGGTCCGATTCGCTTCGGGCTGTTGTTTTTCAGCGTGATTTCCGACGCTTCCACGATGGTTTTCGTCGATGGCCCGCCCGAACCCATGATGATGCCGGTGCGCTCATTGCCGGAAATGTCGGTCTCTTCCAGCCCTGAGTCGGCAATCGCCTGCTTCATGGCGACGTGGTTCCACATGCCGCCTTGCGAGAGGAAACGTGCGGCGCGGCGGTCGACAAGATCGCTCGGGTCGAGCGTTGGCGCTCCCCAAACCTGGCACTTGAAGCCGTGTTCCGCAAAATCCTCCGAGAAACTGATGCCCGAGCGGGCATCACGAAGGGACGCTTGCACCTCCTCGGCATTGTTGCCGATGGACGATACGATTCCGAGGCCAGTAACGACGACCCTTCTCATCGTGAATTCCTTTCAGATTGCACTTGCGGTCAGGCCGCTTCCTGCTTGGAAAGGCCGACCCGCAGGTCTGTCGCCCAATAGATAGTCTCGCCATCGGCCTTTAGCCAGCCATCGGCTGTGCCGAGCACGAGGCGTCCGCGCATCACGCGCTTGAAATCGATGCCGTATTCGACTTTTTTGACCTTGGGCGTGACCATTCCCTTGAATTTCACTTCGCCGGTCGACAGCGCCATGCCCTTGCCGGGTTCGCCGAGCCAGCCGAGGAAGAAGCCGGTCAACTGCCACATGGCGTCGAGGCCGAGGCAGCCGGGCATGATCGGGTTGCCGATGAAATGGCATGGGAAGAACCAGAGGTCAGGCTTGATGTCCAGTTCGGCGCGCACGAAGCCCTTGCCGAATTCGCCGCCGGTTTCCGAAATTTCCGTGATTCGGTCGAACATCAGCATCGGAGGGGCGGGAAGCTGCGCGTTGCCTGCGCCGAAAAGCTCGCCGCGGCCGCAAGCCAGCAGATCCTCGTAATCGTAGCTGGATTTCTGTTCAGCCATAAAACCTTCCCCGTTGCCTTCGTGCCTGTAACCGGCACTCTCTGATCTTACTAACACAGTCTGTTTCGCGCCGGAAACCGCACTTGCGCTTAACCCGCTCGCCTTCCGGGGTCAATGTGCCCCTATTGATCGAAGGGCTGTGAGCGAATATATCTCTGGATTGAACGATTTTGTCGCAAAAGCATAGCGACGGCTTCCGCGGGCTCCACCGCGAAAGGATTTGGGCCGATAAATGATTTCGACCTGTGACGAAAAGATGATCCCGGTAGACAAGCGTGTTCGCGACGCGGGGCTTAGGCCGACGCGTCAGCGTCTGGCGCTTGCCGACCTGCTGTTCGCCAAGGGGGATCGTCACCTGTCCGCCGAGGAACTGCACGAGGAAGCGCTTGCCGCCGGCGTGCCGGTGTCGCTGGCAACCGTCTACAATGCGCTGCACCAGTTCACCGAAGCCGGTCTGCTGCGCATTCTGGCCATCGAAGGTGCAAAAACCTATTTCGACACGAACACCTCCGATCACCATCACTTTTTCATCGAAGGTGAAAACACGGTATTCGACATTACGGATGGCGTGCAGGTTCTGAACCTGCCTGAGCCACCCGAGGGCATGGAAATCGCCAATGTCGATATCGTGGTGCGGCTGCGCCCGAAGCGCAGCTAACCGGCCTTATCAGTCCTTGACCTGCTCGCCGGGATAGGCGCCCCAGACAAGGGTCTGCCTGAGCCAGCCCGTATGCTCGCCAAAGCTCATCTGGCACCAGTCGCCATTGCAGGCGCGTATGGTCCCGATGACGCCGGGTTCGATCATCGCAATGGGCGACGCATCATTGGTCGGACGTGCCAGCAGTGAAATCTGCGATTCCTTGCCACGCTGCCACGGCGCGGTGATTGCCGTGCGGCGGCCCGAAAGCAGCGACTGGTTGATCCAGCCTTCGGCACCATCGGCGTCGCGAACGCGGCGCCAATTGTCATATTCCTGGATGATTTCCATCGGCAGGCCCGGCTTCACATACATCCAGTCGACGGCGTAATTGACGCCGGGACCGATGCGCGAATTCACGCGGCCCGATTTGAGGCTGACAAAGCGCGGCAAGGGCAGGCCGCTTGCACCGCGCATCATCGTATCCTGTGTTGAGGCTGCCTGAGTGTCGCCATTGACGACCGCAGCCGACAGGAAAGCCAGTCCGAGCACAACCACACTTACGGTTCGACGAAGCGACACGAAACCAGACACGTTCGTTCCTCTGTTTGCCTTGCATTGGACAGGGACCGATCGTCCCCTTTTTCTTTGTCTTCGCCCACCGCGCTTGATACACAGTCGGTGATGCCGAGACCTGTTCTTACTTTCGCGCGTCTTGGTTAAAGAGGTCTCAACAGGATCCGGATTCGAGGAAATTATGACCGGCAGGAAAAAGCCTCTCGTCGTTATCACCCGCAAATTGCCGGACCCTGTGGAAACACGCATGCGCGAGCTTTTCGACACGCGCCTCAACATCGACGATTTGCCGATGACGCAGCCCGAACTGGTTGCAGCGGTCAAGGAAGCCAATGTGCTCGTGCCGACGATTACCGACCGGATCGATGCGGCCCTGATCGCGCAGGCTGGCGAAAATCTGAAGCTGATCGCCAATTTCGGCAATGGCGTGGACAATATCGACGTCGTCGAAGCCGCAAAGAAGGGCATAACCGTCACAAACACGCCCAATGTGCTGACGGAAGACACGGCCGACATGACGATGGCGCTGCTTCTTGCTGTGCCGCGCCGTCTCACCGAAGGCGCGAACGTGCTGAAGACGGATGGCAAATGGTCCGGCTGGTCACCCACATGGATGCTTGGCCGGCGCATTTGGGGCAAGCGACTGGGTATCGTCGGCATGGGACGGATCGGCACTGCGCTGGCGCGGCGCGCGAAGGCTTTCGGCCTGTCCATTCACTATCACAACCGCCACCGTGTATCGCGTGCCGTCGAGGATGAGCTGGAGGCGACCTATTGGGAAAGCCTCGACCAGATGCTGGCGCGCATGGACATCATTTCCGTGAACTGCCCCTCGACGCCCGCGACCTTCCATCTGCTTTCGGCGCGCCGTCTCGCTCTGATGCAGCCATCCGCTTACATCGTGAACATTGCGCGCGGCGACATCATCGACGAGGACGCACTGATTAAGCTGTTGCAGGACAACAAGCTGGCGGGTGCGGGGCTGGATGTTTTCCAGCATGAGCCATCCGTCAATCCCAAGCTGGTGAAGCTGGCTGGCAAGGGAAAGGTCGTCCTTCTGCCCCATATGGGTTCGGCGACGATGGAAGGCCGCATCGACATGGGCGAGAAGGTCATCATCAACATCCGCACCTTTTTCGACGGCCACCGTCCGCCGGACCGCGTCCTGCCGAACCGCATCTAACACTTTAAGTGAGCATCGGAATAATCCGAAAACCGGTGCCCACTTTTCGGTCCGATGCTTTAGGAAAGCGTTCGGATTTCGCCAGCGGCGGATATTTCGACCTGTCCTGTCAGCGAGGCGAATTCTTTGCGGTCGAGCTGAAGCGCAACGGGCGTTTGCCAGCCCATTTCGCGGGCCACGATCAAGCCGAGCAGCAGGATCGCATCCGGTTCGTGAAGCACGATTGCCGCGGGCGCGTTGCCGCTGTGGATGAGTTCGAGAAGCACGGCGGAGGCAGACGACGAACCGATTGTTCCGGGCAGGAAAAGCACTTTTCCGGCGATATTTTCACCGAGTTGGGGATGCCTTACATCGCTGATGTGCCCGGTCTTGGGATCGACGCCGCCCCAGAAACTGATCGGCGCGCTGAGAACGAGCGCCGGACCGAAGCCGCCTTCGCCTTCAACGAGAATGGATGCCGACATCTTCATGCGGCAAGCACCTTGAATATAGGTCTGCCTGCGACCGCGCTTTCCACGCAGTCGCTGAGCGAGGCATAAAGAACCGCATATCCGGTGTTTCCCGGCGCATAATGCGCGAATTTTCCCGAATTCGTCATCAGGACGCCGCCGGACAATTCCGGCATGATCGGTGTCACCACCACGCAAGTATCGGCCACGACCACGACGCCAAGCTGCTCAAGTGCCTTGCGTAAGCCTGTCTCGTCCAGCCGGGTCAGAACGTGGCGACCGGTACATGCGTAGATCGGTACGCGCAGTTTTCTCCCGGCCAAGGCTCTTTGAAGAGCTTCGAATTCGGCCAGTGAAAGATGCGGGCTGCCGATTGCGACGGCATCGAGCCTGTCAGTCGCGGAAGCCGTCGAAAGCCGCGCCTGCGCGTCCGCGGCCATTTCGCGCGTGACGCGGATCGTCATTTCGGGTTCGAAGCCGCCAAGCGCCGTTTCAATGTCGGGCGCTTCGGGCGTGACGCCTGCGATGTGAAAAAGCCCGACAGCGCCGGACGATGCCGCCGCGGCTCCGAATGCCTTCAGCGCATCCTCGCCCGGATGTTTCGAAATACCGGTGACGACGCCAATCGTTGTGCCGGTTTCGCGGCCGAAAAGGCTGCCTAGGACCGGCCAGGCGATTTCGGAGTTCAGAAAGTCATCCGGCAACATGCTGACGTCAAAAATCAGCTTTGCGCGCCTGTTTTCCGATAAATGCAGCCCGAAGGCAGGCGCTTTTCCAGAAATCGCGCAGGCAATGTCCAGAAAATCGCCATATCGATTGGTCCGTGCACCAAGAACTGAATTGCAGAAAACGACCGCGTTGGATTCGCCCCAGGCAACATCCGAGCCGAACTCCGGCCTGTGACCGGCTTGATAGGGCGCGCAGGTCCAGCTTGGCTCGCAGCCAAGCGCGCGATAGGCCTGCATCATGCGGCGTGCCATTTCCCGTTCCGCAGGCGCGAGACGGGTTTTGGAGCAGCCGGTCAGATCGAGCGCGCCGACATTGAGCGTCGCGCGGACCGCGACCTTCGCGCCGCCTTCGACCAGCTTTTCGGCGAAAAGCGTGCCGGAATCGCCGTGGTAGAGCGCCCCGTCGATATGGGCGGATTTAATCGGGATCAGATGCGGCGCGCCCAAAAGCCGGGCGCTTTCGCCGACGATGCGCATAGCCATGGCCGCGCCGTCTGTTCCTGCCGTGATTGCGCGCTCTTCATCCGTAAGGAGTGTCATTTCGGGGTTTTTCGCGCGTAGCGCACGGTTTCGAACCGTGCTGCCAAGCCATCGTAAAGCAGGAGGCGACCGACCAAAGGCTCACCAATGCCGGTGATGAGCTTTATCGCTTCCATTGCCTGCAAGGTGCCCATCACGCCGGTCAGCGCGCCGATGACGCCCGCTTCTGCGCAGGAAGGAACGAGTCCGGCTGGCGGGGCTTGCGGGAACAGGTCGCGGTAGCCGGGATTCTGCTTTTCATATGGCTTCAACACGGTGAGCGAACCGTCAAAGCGCCCGACCGCTGCATGAACAAGCGGGCGCTTCTGCTCTTCGCACGCATCGGCAAGCGCATAGCGCGTTTCGAAATTGTCGGAGCCGTCGACGACGAGGTCATATTGCGCAACAACATCCGCAGCATTTTCTGTGTTTAGTCGCATGTCATGTAAGTTAACGCTTACATTCGAATTGATGCCCTGGATGTTTTCCTTTGCGCTTTCGGTCTTCAAGCGTCCGACAGATGCCGTTCCATGAATGATCTGCCGTTGCAGATTGGAAAGCGAGACGACATCGTCATCGACGATGCCAAGAGTTCCGACCCCGGCGGCCGCGAGATATTGCAGCACCGGCGCGCCCAGTCCGCCTGCTCCAATGACCAGCACCCGCGCGCGCTTGAGCTTCTGCTGACCCGCGCCGCCGATTTCAGGCAATACGATGTGGCGCGCATAGCGCTCAAGCTCGTCAGATGTCAGGGGAGGGGCGTTATTCATTATCGCACCTTAGCGCGGCACTTTTGCTTTGTCAGGAAGGCTCTGTTGGCCGGACTGTGCCGTGATCGACAGTGAGAAATTGCGCGCGGCCTGCAATACTGGAGAAAAGCGCTGCTTCCGTGCCGGTCATGAATGCCTGGCAGCCCAGTTCATCGAGAATGTTGAACAAGGCTGCGCGACGGCCCGCATCCAGATGAGCGGCGATTTCGTCGAGCAGTAAGATCGGTACCAGACCGGACATCTCGCCGCAAAGCCGTGCATGCGAAAGCACCATACCGACCAGCAGCGCTTTTTGCTCGCCCGTCGAGCAGAGTTCGGCGGGCATGGATTTTGGGCGGTGATGCACGATGAGGTCGGAGCGATGTGGGCCTTCGAGCGTGCGGCCCGCAGCACGGTCGCGGTCGCGCCCGTCAGACAGCGCTTTGAGAAATTCTTCCTCGATATCGACCGCCGCCGCCTGTCCGATACGGTTTTCGAGCGTGCCGGAAAGGCTGATCTCGGCCTGCGGAAAGGGGCCGGTATCGGGCAATCTTTCGATCATTTTTGCCAGAAGCCGAACCATTTCAGCACGCGCAGCAGCAATCGCGACGCCGGTTTCGGCCATTTGCGTCTCGATTGCCTCAAACCAGACACGGTCGCGCACATTATCGGCAAGAAGCCGGTTCCGGCCACGCATTGCCTTTTCATAATTTAGCGCACGCTGGCCATGCTGGGGGTCAATGGCGAGAACCAGCCGATCCAGAAAACGGCGCCTGTCCGATGCCGAACCTGTAAAAAGCGTATCCATCGCGGGCGTCAGCCACACGATGCGCAGCCATTCGAGCAGATCATCGGCGGATTTTGCTGTTGCACCATTGATGCGCACACGGCGCCCTGCCTCGGGATTGGCGGCATCGGAACTGAAAGTCCCGGTTCCAAGCTCACAGGTTCCGAGCGCGCCTTCCACGGTTGCGTGCACCGCAAAACCGCCGGTGCTGGCACCGCGGGAGACGTCCGAATAGGGCGCTCGCCGAAACCCGCGACCGGGCGTCAGGAAAGATATGGCTTCAAGGAGGTTGGTTTTGCCTGCGCCATTGTCGCCGGTGAACACGACTGCGCCTGGCTGAATATCCAGCGAAAGGGATTCGTAATTCCGAAAATCAGTAAGCTGAAGCTTACTGATGTAAGTGGGAGCGGGGTTATTACCGGACCCGCTCGTTTCGTTGTCGGTCACGTCCTGAAATGGACTAAACGCGCATTGGCATGAGCACGTAAAGCGCGTGTTCGTCTGCCGTATCGTGAATGAGCGTTGGGGAACCTGCATCGGCAAGCATGAACTTGGCTTCTTTGCCGGAAAGCTGTGCGGCGACATCGAGAAGATACTTCGCGTTGAAGCCGATCTCGATCGGGTCGGACTGGTAATCCGCCGCGAGTTCTTCGGTGGCGCTGCCGGAATCGGGATTGTTGACGGTAAGCGTAACCTGGCCTTCAGCGATCGTCAGCTTTACCGCGCGTCCGCGCTCGGAAGAAATCGTCGAAACGCGATCCACAGCCCTGGCGAATGTTTCGCGGTCGATGATCAACTGCTTGTCATTGCCGGTCGGGATGACGCGCTGATAATCCGGGAACGTCCCGTCGATCAGCTTCGAGGTCAGAATGACATTGCCGATCGTCAGACGGATTTTCGTGTCCGACAGCTCGGTCGTGACTGCGACATCCGGGTCATCGACAAGCTTCTGCAGCTCGCTGACCGTCTTGCGCGGAATGATGATGCCGGGCATGCCTTCCGAGCCTGCTGGCGCGTCCATCTCGGCGCGCGCGAGGCGGTGCCCGTCGGTCGCGACCGAACGCAGCTTCAGCTTGCCGGCAACTTCATGTGTGTGAAGGAAAATACCGTTCAGATAATAGCGTGTCTCTTCGGTGGAGATCGCGAACTGCGTCTTTTCGATCAGGCCCTTCAGGGCTGCCGATTCCAGACGGAAAATATGTGAGAAAGAGCCAGCGGTAAGTTCCGGGAAATCGGACTGCGGCAGGCACTGCAGACGGAAGCTCGAACGCCCTGAGACGACTGACATGGCATTGCCATCTTCGTCGGTCTTCAACATCACTTCCGAGCCATCGGGCAATTTGCGCACGATGTCGTAGAGAAGATGCGCGGGAACAGTCGTTGCGCCGCCCTGTTCGACCTTCGCCGGTGTTGCCTCGGTGATTTCGAGATCGAGGTCGGTCGCCTTCAGCTCCAGGCTGTTGCCTTCGGCATTCAGAAGAACGTTCGAAAGGATCGGAATGGTGTTGCGCCGTTCGACCACGCGGTGAACGTGGTTGAGGGACTTCAGAAGGTTTGACCGTTCCAGAATAACACGCATGACGAAACAGGCTCACTTACATGAAAGCGGGCTTTCGCGATCAACTACCGCGAACGCCCATCAAGGTAGGAATCGAAGCAAACTGACAGGAAAACGACGCCAAACGCAAGCCCGCGAGCGCGCTTGCGTGCCGTAACTGTGGGTTTCTGGGGATAAACGGGCGCGCAGGGCTGTTTGCCCCGCGTACCCGGTTTTCCCGTCAGATCGCCGTGCGTTCTTCAAGCCTGATCGTTGATCAGGCGGCGCAGCAATTCCAGCTCCTGTGCCAGCGAATTGTCGCCGCCGGACAGGTCTTCGATCTTGCGAACCGCATGCAGGACTGTCGTGTGATCGCGACCGCCGAAGCGCCGTCCGATTTCCGGCAGCGAGCGCGGCGTCATGACCTTGGAGAGATACATGGCCACCTGACGCGGCTTGACGATGGTTCGCGTGCGCCGGTTCGAAAGGAGTTCCGTCTTCGACACATTGTAGTGGCGGGCGACGATGCGCTGAATGTCTTCGATGCGCACCCGCTTTGGCTCGCCGGAGCGGTAGATATGGCCGAGAATCTCGTCGATGCGATCAACTGTGATCTGCGGCTCGAAGGATTTGCGGAACAGAAGCTGGTTGAACGCGCCTTCCAGCTCGCGGCCGCTGCCCGTTATGGTCTGTGCGATGTGGCTGAGAACTTCCTCGGAGAAGTCGAGGGTGGAATCTTCAACCTGCGCAGTGGCGAGCCGCAGCTTGAGCATGCCGAGCCGCATGCCGTAATCCGGCGTCGACATTTCCAGCGCCACGCCGCCATTGAGACGCGAACGAACGCGCGGCTCGAGCGATTCCAGTTCGGATGGCGGACGGTCTGCTGCAACGACGACCTGCTTTGCGCTGTCCAGCAGCATGTTGATCAGGTGGCAGAACTCATGCTGGATCGACTTGCCCTGCAGGAACTGCATGTCGTCGATGATCAGGAGGTCGATGTCGCGCAATTGCTCTTTCAGCGTCAGGGCATTGTTGTCGCGAATGGCGGTGGCGAAACGCCACATGAAATACTCGGCCGTCAGATAGACGACGCGGGATTTCGGGTTGTTCTTGAGCGATTCCGCAGCAATTGCCTGGAGGAGGTGGGTTTTGCCCAGGCCGACCGTTGCATGAAGGAAAAGCGGGTTGAAGCGGGAATTCGATTCCGCCACAGCGCGCGATGCGGCCAGCGCCACACGGTTCGATGGGCCTTCAAGGAAGGAATCGAATGTGTAGCGCGCATCCAGCGGCGAGCCGAGAACGCTCTGCTTGAAGTCGCTGTCGGCGGTATCGTTGCGCGACGAGCGTTCCGGGCGTGCCGTATTCATGATGCCGGCTCCCAGAGCCGCTACAGCGGGCTTCACCGGCTTGCGGGCAGAAAGCTGCTCGACTTCGATCGGAGGGCGCATGTTGCGCGTCGCTGTCCGAACGATGATGTCCACCTTGAGGATCTCGGCGTCTTCCTGCTTCCACAACTCGGCAATGAGGTCGAGATAGTGGCCGTTGATCCAGGAACGCAGGAAGGCCGTGGGAACGGAAATGCGGACCACGCCCCGCGAAGCTTCGGTAAGCTTCATACGGCCGAACCAGCTTGAGTAGACTTCGCTACCAAGTCTGGCCTTGAGCTGTGCCTTCACGCGTTCGAATGCGGACTCAGCTCCGGCAGTTACTATCATGCCATCCCTCTCGATCGAATTTTCTGAAAAAAGAACACCATTTCTGGCGTTTCCATCGATGCCGCTTTGCATTCTCGCAATATTCCTCGTTCAAACTCAAAAATAGATGCCGCGAAGCTTTTTAGACGCCGCAGGCCCCGCATCATTCAAAACGACAATCAGGCAGTCCCAATCCCGATGTCCCCGTGCCGATTATCAATGTCCCGGATCGGGACATGTTTTCCTTTCTCCGTCCAACGCACAAAAAAGGGCAAAAGAAACCTGTCTTCGGTGCCGCCACCGAAGTACACTTTTGCTCGCGATGTTGCTTACCCCACTTCCAACTTACGCATCGAGAAGACAAACCAAGCCCGTTCACGGACAGGGTCCGCGTTTAGAAATCCATCAATTTTCAGGCTGGGTTAAAGGCCGAAGGCCCGTCCCTCTCAACAACTGGACTTTACAAAATTGGCTGTGGACAGGGCAAGTGCACGTCTAACTCATTTTTAACGAATCTGGTTACTGAACTTCCCGTTTTGACACCGTCTTTTGGGCTTGAAATCCACTAAACCGTTTTGATTCAAAACCTTTTCCCTGTGCGCCTAAAAGAGTCCAGCATCAGGATTCTTTTTTTAAATAATTCCCTTGACAGCTAATTGCCCGGGCCAGTCCCCAGCCGCTATGAACAAGCTGTGGATGACCATCTGTAAGTGCATGATATTAATGAATAATTTCTGCCAAGGCGAATCCTGAGTATTAGTCTCTAAAAGACGGGTCTATATCAGGAAATGCGCATGTGCCGGCAAAGCAAAACCGCTGCTATTTTTTTCAGCAGCGGTTGCTGGTCGGGCTTGCGCTCAACTCATTGTCAGGCAAACGAAAAACCCGACGCGCAGCGCCGGGCAATTCGTTATAAAATCAGATAGGAAGTCAGTCGATCAGGCAGAGATCGCCTTGAGGCGCTGTGCGAGTCGCGAAACCTTGCGCGACGCAGTGTTCTTGTGAACAACGCCCTTGCTTGCAGCGCGCATCAGTTCAGGCTGAGCCGCCTTGAACGCAGCTTCCGCTGCAGTCTTGTCGCCGGCGACCAGCGCCTCTTCAAGCTGACGGACAAATGTACGAACGCGCGAGCGACGGTTTTTGTTGATCGCAGCGCGACGGGCGATCTTGCGCGTAGCCTTCTTGGCTGAAGAAGTATTGGCCATGGTGCCTCTGTCTCTAGGTGATACGCTACCAGTTATACCTGGCGCGCAAAAAACAAATGGGCAGCCGCAAGGCCACCTCAGTTGTCGGGGCTTATAATTCAGCTTTCCCGGTCAGTCAACGCACTTTCAGCAGCTTCACCGGCTTGTCACACCTTTAGAGACTGTTTGATAATTTGCCCTGCCGAGTCATATGGCGTGGTTTTCGAGAACCGGAGCGGAGCGTACATAAAGTACGTGAGCACCGGAAGCGCAGAAAACTGCGTCAGATGGCCGGCAGGGTAGAGTTTCCAAGCGGTCTCTTAGCGGTTCTTGAAGCTGGCGGTGCGTTTCTCCGCAAACGCTGCCATGCCTTCCTTCTGGTCGTCGAGCGCGAAAAGCGAGTGGAAGACGCGCCGTTCGAAGCGCAGTCCTTCCGAAAGCGTCGTCTCATAGGAGCGGTTGACCACCTCCTTGGTCATCATGACGGCGGGAAGCGAGAAATCCGCGATCTTTGCAGCCGCTTTCAGCGCTTCCTCGATGACATCGCCTGTCGCGACCACGCGTGAAACAAGGCCGGAACGCTCTGCTTCCGCAGCATCCATCATGCGGCCGGTCAGGCACATATCCATTGCCTTGGACTTGCCCACGAAGCGCGTCAGGCGCTGGGAGCCGCCCATGCCGGGTATGACGCCGAGTGTGATTTCGGGCTGGCCGAACTTGGCGTTTTCACCGGCAATGATGAAGTCGCACATCATGGCGAGTTCGCATCCGCCGCCCAGCGCATAGCCGGAGACTGCCGCGATGATCGGCTTGCGCACCCGCGTCAGGCCTTCCCATCCGGCGAAGAAATCTTCCATGTAGACGTCGATATAGCTCTTATCCTGCATCTCCTTGATATCGGCGCCAGCAGCGAAGGCCTTTTCGGATCCGGTGATCACCATGCAGCCGATTCGGGGGCTGGCGTCGAACTCCTGAAGTGCGGCGACCAGTTCCTTGAGCACGGTCGAGTTGAGAGCGTTCAATGCGCTCGGGCGATTGAGCGTGATGAAACCGACCTTGCCGCGTGTTTCAGCGATGATTGTTTCGTAAGCCATCGATCGAAATTCCTCCGGTATGGATTGCGGTCCGCCTAACGCTGGCAGACCGAACAGTAGAAGGTGGAGCGCCCGCTCTGAACGATACGCTTGATGTGCCCGTCGCAGCCCGGTTTCGAACAGGGCTTGCCTTCGCGATCGTAGACCGAAAAGGAATGCTGGAAATAGCCCAGCGATCCATCCGTATGCACATAATCTCGAAGAGACGAGCCGCCCGCCGCGATTGCATCGGCAATGACGGACCGGATCGCTTCTGCAAGCTTCACCGTGCGTGCGCTGGTCTTTCCCGGCTCGGCAGCGATCGTGCCGGCCATTCGTCGTGGCGAGAGCCCCGCGCGCCAGAGCGCCTCGGACACATATATATTGCCCAGCCCCGCAATCATGCGCTGGTCGAGTAGGGCGGCCTTCAATGGCGCTTTGCGGTTACGGAACAGATCGTCCAGCAGCGCTCCGTCCAGCGAATTGCCCGTCGGTTCGACCCCCAATCCTTGAAGCATGGGGTGCTCGCGGTCCCTTTCGGCGAAAAGCATGAAGCCGAACCGCCTAGGATCGTTGAAAATGACGCGAAATTCCTGATTCCCGGTTGAAAGCACGGTAAAAACAACGTGGTCGTGCGCGGCCGCCTTGGAGCGTGGATGGTAAAGCGCATCCTGACCGATGGGGTCGCCGTCCGATTCTATCCGAAACGCTCCCGACATTCCCAGATGACAGATGAGCAGCGGCCCATCCTCTATATCGGCCAGCAGATATTTTGCGCGGCGCGACAAGGAGATGATGCGGTGCCCGGTCAGCCTTCCGGCAAAATTCTCCGGAAACGGATAGCGCAGGTTCGGCCTGCGCGTTTCGACCTTAATGATTTGCGCGTCTTCCAGTACGGGCAGAAGGCCACGGCGAACGGTTTCGACTTCGGGCAGTTCAGGCATTGGCTGCAATCGACGAGAGGAATGATGTGCCGTATCGGCCTTTGGCTATGCCCAGATGCTCGGCGATAGTTTCGCCCATATCGGCAAAGCCTGGACGCAGACCGATGCCGCCGCCAGCCTTCCCGGCAATCAGGCCGATGATCGGCACGCGCTCGCGCGTGTGGTCCGTGCCGCGCCATGTCGGGTCGCATCCGTGATCGGCGGTGAGCAGAAGCAGATCGCCGTCACGCAGGCGCGCTATGATCTCCGGCAGCCTTTCGTCGAAGGATTCGAGCGAGTGCGCATAACCGGGAACGTCGCGCCGATGGCCGAAGAGCATGTCGAAATCGACGAAATTTGCGAAGACCAGATCGCCGTCTCCTGCATCGTCCATGGCTTTCAGCGTGGCATCGAACAGGGCCATGTTGCCCGCCGCCTTGCGAACCTCGGTCACGCCGCGATGCGCGAAAATATCGCCGATCTTGCCGACGCCGATTACCTGTCTGCCTTCAGCCGTTAGCCGGTCCAGCAATGTCGGCTCCGGCGGCGGCACCGCGTAGTCGCGACGGTTTGACGTTCGCTCGAAATCCTCGGGCGTTTCACCGATGAAGGGCCGCGCGATAACGCGCCCGATATTCATAGGATCGACCAGTTTGCGGACAATGCCGCACAGTTCGTAAAGCGCTTCCAGCCCGAAATGCTGCTCATGTGCTGCGATCTGCAGAACGGAATCCGCGGACGTATAGAGTATGGGTTGTCCAGAACGGACATGCTCTTCGCCAAAGCGCTCGATAATGTCCGTGCCTGACGCATGGCAATTGCCGAGAATGCCCGGAAGCTTTGCTCCCTTTATGATTTTGTCGGTCAATTCTTCAGGAAAAGCCGGGATTTCCTGGCGGAAATAGCCCCATTCGAACGGAACAGGCAGGGAAGCGATTTCCCAATGCCCCGAAGGCGTGTCCTTGCCCCTCGAGACTTCCTGCGCCGCGCCGTAAAAACTGGAAGGCAGGAGGGACGCGGTTCCGTAGCCTTCACCCGCAGCAATGTTTGCGGATCGGTCCAGACCCAGCGAGATCATGTTGGGAAGCTGAAGCGGGCCGTTGCGCAGGCCCTCGCGATCCGCGCTGCCTTTGGCTGCCGCCTGTCCTATATGGCCATAGGTGTTTGCACCTTCATCGCCGAACCGATCGGCGTCTGCGGCGTGGCCTATGCCGAAAGAATCTAGCACCAGTAGAAATGCGCGCGCCATGAAGGGTCCAATGTTACCGGTCGGACCTCACAGATAATGGCCAAGCAGGCGCTTGGCAATTTGCTGGCTATGAAATGCTGACAGCCTAGGAAGATTTGCAGGTCGCGCAGGTCATCAGGCTGGTGCGTCTCGGACGCAGATGGAACGTCTCTTTCATTGAAATATTGTCGAAGGCGGCAGCCAGACCCAACGATGCGTTGTTCTCCGCAGCCCATGCGATGATCGGTTTGTATTCGAGAAATGCTTCCACCCGGATGAGAAAGGCACCCTGGCTGACAAGCGCCGCCGGAACCGTCGTTGTCTCATTGGCAGGGACGTCGCCCGTATATGCGCCGTTTTCGAGTTTGCCCCACCACAGCACATTCACACGCGGAGACGCATCGTTCGTCATCTGGATGGCGGTGACGACGATCTTCGGCTCGCCGCGATTATAGGGCTGAACGATGGACTGGCCGATCTTCATGATCGCGATCAGTTCGTCCTTGGACATGTCGGTTTGCTGCGCGACCAGATCGGCCACCATGCTGCCGACACGGCCGACCTTCTTGTTGGTCTCGATGCCTTGTCCGACTTCGACGGTAACGAAGTACATGCAAAGCAGAAGCGGCACGATCAGCGCGAATTCGACTGCCGCCACGCCTTTTCGATCGGTTGCGAACCGCCGAAGCCTCGTCTGAAGTCTTGATAGTGCCCCCGCACAATAAGACATTGTTGCTCCCTGATATGACATTTATTGCGACAGATTGGATGTGTCGTCGAATGGCTCGTTTTGCCAGGTCGTCGTCGTGAAGATCAGCGTCTTGCCATCGTCGAGATTGGCCATGGATTTCCTGAGCATGTCGGTCATGACCGGCCATTTGTAGAAAATCCGCAGCATGTTTTTCGTGCCGGCGAGGCCGGGATCGAAGCCGAACTCGCTCTCATCGAGCACTTTGCCGGTGATCTTCACACGGACTTTGGCTGCTTCCGCGAAAGTGTCGTACTGCCGCAAATCTATGGATAGGCCGGGGCAGTCTTTTGCAACGATGATCTCCAGACGTTTGCAGATCATCGATCTCATCTGGCCTTCACTGGTGTCGGCCGCTTTGATTTCGCCGGTACGCAACTGGCGGGCGATGTCGTCCGTGATGTTTGACAGAACCTGCTGCCCCGCAAACGAGATGCAGCTTTCAAACACGGCGAAGATGAGCAACGAGAAGGGAAGCGCGAGCATTCCGAACTCAATAGCGGTTGCTCCGGCGTCATTCCGGCGAAACCTGCTGAAAAGGCCGAACCTTTTATCTGTGCTTCTGCGTTCAGCCTTGGGCTCAGCGCTCATACGGCTACCTGTCGATCCTGATGCAATTCTCAGGAGACGGTAGCCGATACAAATTGAATTATCGTGTGAGCGATCCAGACAATTGCCGGACGTATATTTACCGCGTGGTAAGAATTACTGGTTGCCCATCTCGCTGTCGGACACGCGCTCCGCTTCGTTCTTGTAGGAGCTTTCGCAGAATGGCGTGCAGGACAGGGTCTGGATCGCGGCGCGTCTATATATACGCACGGACGAAGCATCCTGTCTGTTGACGATTATCTGTTCGTCGATGATCGGCGCGCCATCGCGGTCGAGAACGACGAGATTGGTGATGCCAAATCCCTTGCCGGTCAAAACGATAGTCGTGGCATCCTGAACCGCGGCGTCCGCGATCAAGGGATTTCCCACCACGATCGTATCGGCCGGGCGGGTCAGTTTTATGATCTTTGCCTGGTTCATCACCACATCGATGCCGGACCCCGCCTGTGCCGGGCTCATGATGATGAAGGCGCCCAACAGCGCGGCAGTCGCACCGGCAACGCGCAGGAAGGAATTCAGCTTGACCATTGCGCCGCTCCAGACGAGTTAATTGTTGCCTGAAAAATGAACGATATTGGTGAACCAACGGTTAAGCATAAGCGCGCAAGTCAAAAATCGACGCAGCGGACTCACCAATCCTTAATTGCAGCGCTTTATATTTGGCATCGAAGAATTTCTTATCGGTGCGATGCAATGATTGAAGCGCTAATATTCGTCGTATTTCCGTTCTGCATGGTTTTTGCAGCCGTTTCCGACATGCTGTCCATGACTATCGCCAATCGCGTCTCGCTGGTTCTGGTCGCTACTTTCGCAGTCGTAGCACCGCTGACGGGAATGGAATGGTCGGTCTACGGCCTGCATCTTGCTGCGGGCATGCTGGTTCTGAGCGTCACATTTGGCCTGTTCGCACTTGGCGCGATGGGCGGCGGCGATGCCAAGCTGCTGGCCGCAACATCGGTCTTTTTCGGCCTCGATATGAGCCTGATGAATTACCTTCTGATCTCAACGCTGATAGGCGGTGCGATAACGCTGGGCATCGTGATTTACAGGAAGTCCGCGATGGCCGTGTTTACCGGCCATAATATGTTCCTGCGCAACTTCGCGGACGAGAAGGCGGGCATCCCTTATGGCATAGCGCTTGGGATCGGTGGCCTGATCGCCTACCCGGAATCGCCGCTCATGGTCTGGGCGCTTGAGCGGCTTGCGCTCAACTAAAGTCAAGTTTTCGGCTGGGCTTTTACTGCGCTTTCGCAGTTATTTCTCGTAAACTTAAAATTAAGCATGCTCGTAAGGATTGAATTAACCATAATTTGACGATTTCGCCCGCATGGTCCGACTGGGTTTGGTTAATACCATTGGGCGAGGTTGGATTATGGCGGCATCCCGTATGATCGTCTTGGGCGTTGCGGTCGCTGCTGCGAGCGGCGCGGGTTATGTTGCCAAGAACATATCGGCAAATCCCCCGCAGCAGATGGCGATCGAGCCGGGACCGCAGGCACCGGCGATGAATCTCACCGAGGTTCTGGTGCTTTCCGGCGATGTTCCGATGGGCGCGCCGCTTGACGGCAAGATCGGTTGGGAATCCTGGCCGGCAGATGGCGTGAATGCCGGGTTCATCACGAAATCCGCAGATCCCGACGCGGCTGATCAGCTCAAGAATTCGCTCGCACGTGTCGCCATGTATTCGGGTGAGCCGCTTCGCCGTTCGAAACTGGTCGGCGAGGGGATGAGCTTCATGTCCTCGATCCTGCCATCGGGCAAGCGCGCAATCGCCACGCAAATTTCTGCGGACACGTCTGCAGGCGGCTTCATTCTTCCCAACGATTTTGTCGATGTCATCATGACGCGCCGCACCGACGCTTCGGCAGGCGGCAGCGGCTACACCACGGAAACCATCCTCAAGAACATCAAGGTTCTGGCGATCGACCAGGCTATCCAGGAAGACGAGGAAGGCCGCAAGGTAAAGGTCGGCGAAACGGCCACCCTCGAACTTTCCTCGCAGCAGGCCGAAATCATCACCGTCGCGCAGCAGATGGCGGACCGGCTGACGCTGGCGCTGCGTTCCGTCGCGGATGCGCAGGAAATAGCAACGGACGAGGCCGACTATCTCGTCTCCGGCAATGGCCGTCGCGGCACCGTTCGGCTGATCAAATCCGGCGAAATGACCGAAGTAGGGGCAAGAAAATGAGGCAGAAGCAGCCAATCATGAATATTTGCGCCGCCCGGCTTCGCCCGATGTTCTCAAAGGCGAGCACACTTGCGCTGGCATCGGCCATTGCGCTCTCCGGCGGACCTTTTGACGGTGTTCGCGATGCGAATGCGGCAGGCCAGACGCAGGTTCACACCTCCGGCACGAAAAGCCAGCGTGTGAAGCTCGGCCTCAACAAATCCATCGTCATCGATCTGCCAAGCGATGCTTATGACATTCTGGTAGCAAACCCGGCGGTTGCCGACGCGGTAACGCGCACTGCGCGCCGCATCTATCTGTTTGGCAAATCTGTCGGCGAGACGAATATTTTCGTCTTCGGGTCCAATGGCGAGCAGATCGCAAGCCTCGACCTCGCCGTCGAGCGCGATGTCGCGGGCCTTGAAGGTTACATCAAGCGCTTCATTCCGACCTCGGATGTTACGGTCGAACTCTTGAACGACAACGTGGTGCTGACCGGCACCGTCGATACGCCGCTCGACGCAAAGCGCGCAGCCGACCTCGCGCAGATTTTCGTTACCGGCGGTGAAGCGACGACAGGCCAATATTCGCAGACGGCATCGGGCGGTTCCTCGGACGGCGGCGTGCAGATCGACAACCCCGACAATCAGCGCCGCACGAGCCGCATCGTCAACATGCTGCAGATCGTCGGCGAAGATCAGGTAACGCTGAAGGTGACGGTGGCCGAAGTCAGCCGCAGCGTCATGAAGCAGCTCGGCGTGAATATGATCGCTGGGGGCAGCGGCAGCGGGATTTCATGGGGTGCGATCAGCGACAATGTGGCTGGTCTCGGAAAGCAGTTAACAAATTCCGGTGCCGCAATATCGACCTCATCGCTGGACGCATATCTGAATGCGATGGAGCAAACGGGAGTCATGAAAACTCTCGCGGAACCGACATTGACGGCGGTTTCGGGGGAGAAGGCGACGTTCAAGGTTGGCGGAGAGTTCAATCTGATCACCGAGTTCTCGGCGAACCGCTCTGACGACAATCGCGACGCAGATCCTACCTATAAGGTCGAGAAAATCGAGTACGGCATAGGTCTGGAATTCCAGCCGGTCGTACTTTCTCCGGGCCGGATAAGTCTCAAGGTAAGAACTTCCGTGTCGGAACCGACGACCGAAGGGTCAGCCAGCTTTTCTACCGGCGTCAAAACACCTGCAATGAACGCGATCTCCATCCGCAAACGCTTGGCCGACACCACGGTCGAGCTTCCATCCGGCGGATCGATGATGATTGCGGGACTTGTGCGCGACGATATTCGACAGGCGGTCAACGGGATGCCAGGGCTGACCAAAATCCCGGTTCTCGGCACGCTGTTCCGCAGCCGCGACTTCGTGCGCAACGAGACCGAACTGGTCATCATCGTGACGCCTTATCTGGCCAAACCCGTTGCACGCAACCAGCTCGCCAAGCCCGATGACAATTTCAACGCGGCCAGCGACGGCGCGGGCATATTCCTTGGTCGCGTCAACCGCGTCTACGGCACCATGCAGACCAACAAGCCGAATGGCCGTTACCACGGCGTTGTCGGTTACATCTACAAATGAGCGGGGCGATGGGGATCATGTCCGTGACACATTCGAGATTTGCTTTCGCCAGAACGGCACCAATAGTCGCCGTGCTTACCGCCGCACTCCTTTCCGGCTGCGCGAACCGCGACAGCATTCAGGTGGGGTCGATACCGGATGACTATCGCACCAACCATCCGATCGTGATTGCCGAGAAGGATCAGGTTCTGGATCTGCCGGTCGCCGCAAGCGACAGAGGTATGACGCGCATGCAGCGCACTGCCTTGCAGGGTTTTTTCTCAGAATATGACAGAAGCGCCGCACCGGTTGTCAGCATCATGTCGCCATCCGGTGCGGCAAACGATGTGGCCGCTTCCCATGCAGCGCGCGACTTCGCAGCACTTGCCGCGAAAAGCGGTGTCCCGCGCGAACGTGTTGTTATGACGCAGTATCAGGCGCCGGCCGATGCAACTGCCGCGCCGATCCGCGTCGTCTACACGGCAATGAAAGCTCAGACCGGCCCTTGCGGCCGCTGGCCTTCCGACATTGCCGATACGACCGACAACAAGCACTACGCCAATTTCGGCTGCTCCTATCAGAACAACATGGCTGCACAGATCGCCAATCCGGCGGATTTGCTCGGACCGCGCAAGACGAGCGAAATCGACGCCACGAACCGCTCCGAAGTGATCGATGTCTATCGCGAGCGGGGGATTTCGGACGAGTTCCTCGGCAATTCCGAAGTCAACTATTGATGCTGCCGCGAATTGAGGGCGGGCTAAAATGAGCAATTTTGCATATCAGCCGACAGAGACGGATGACAGCGCGCAGCAGGATGCCGCTGCGATGAACGCTCTGCGTCCCGTCCCGCGGATTTCCATACAGGCGTTTTGCGAGACGGAAGGCATTGCCGGGCCGATCGAGCGTGCGGCGGAAGATCGCCGTATGGCCAAGGCGCATCTGAAAGTGCACCGGGGCGGGATTGCTACGGCAATCGACTTCTATCAGAGCGCACCGACGCCAAATCTTATCATCGTGGAATCGCGCAGCGAACCGCGGCAATTGCTGGAGTCGCTGAAGCAGCTCGCTGAATATTGCGACCCGACTTCCAAGGTCGTCATTGTCGGCCATTACAACGACATCGGCCTTTATCGCGAACTCATCCGCTCCGGCATATCCGAATACATCGTCGCGCCGATTGCGATGGTCGATATCATCAGCGTCATCTCGTCGATCTTCATCGATCCTGACGCGGAGCCGATCGGGCGTTCGATTGCTTTCATAGGAGCAAAGGGCGGCGTTGGTTCGTCGACCATGGCGCACAACCTCGCCTGGAGCATGTCCACGCTGTTCAGTTCGGAGGTGATTGTTGCCGATCTCGATCTCGCTTTCGGCACCGCCAATATCAATTTCGATCAGGACCCTGCGCAGGGTATCGCCGAGGCGGTATTTTCGCCGGAGCGCATCGATGAAGTCTATCTCGACCGGCTTCTGGCGCAATGCGCCGAACGGCTCTCGCTGCTCGCAGCGCCTTCGACGCTCGACCGCGTCTATGATTTTGCCGCCGACGCTTTCACGCAAATCATCGACACCGCCCAGCGCAGCGCACCGGTGATCGTACTGGATGTGCCGCATATCTGGTCGGGCTGGAGCAAGAACACGCTGCTCAAGGCCGACGAAGTCGTCATTACGGCGACGCCGGAACTGGCCAATCTTCGCAACACGAAAAACCTCGTGGACATGTTGAAAAAGCTGCGCCCGAACGACACTCCGCCAAAGCTCATCATCAATCAGGTCGGCATTCCCAAACGGCCCGAAATTTCGGCGGATGATTTTGCCGAGCCGATTGGCCTGACGCCAATGGCCGTCATCCCGTTCGACGCGCAGCTTTTCGGAAATGCGGCGAATAATGGCCGGATGCTCGGTGAAATGGACGCAAAGCATCCCACGGTTCAGATCGTCAGCGAGATCGCCCATGTCCTCACCGGGCGAAGCGAAATCAAGCTGAAGAAGAAGCCATCGCTCAACGCGATTCTTGAGCGGCTGAAAAAGAAGAAATGATCCTGCGTCAGCGGAATTGGTGAAACGGCATGTTCGGTAAAAGAGGCAACGATCAGGATAGCCGGGCGCCCGTTTTTCGCCCGCCAGCGGCGGCGACTGCTGTTGCAACGCCGCCAGCACCGCATGCGGCTGATGAACGGCTGGTAGAACCTGCCGCATCTCAACCTGCACGCAGGGCAGTCGAAGCTCCGCCGCTCGCCCCGGAGCCGCGTCGTGGCGGCGCGCGCGAGCGCTCGGAAGCCTATTACGACACCAAAAGCCAGGTCTTTTCCGCCCTTATTGACACGATCGATCTGACGCAGCTTGCAAAGCTCGATGCAGACAGCGCGCGCGAAGAAATTCGCGACATCGTCAACGACATTATCGCGATCAAGAATTTCGCGATGACGATCGCCGAGCAGGAAGAACTGCTCGAGGACATCTGCAACGACGTTCTGGGCTACGGACCGCTCGAACCTCTGCTGGCGCGCGACGACATCGCCGACATCATGGTCAATGGCGCAAAGCAGGTGTTCATTGAAGTGAACGGCAAGGTCGAACAGACCGGCATTCGTTTTCGCGACAACCAGCAGCTTTTGAACATCTGCCAGCGCATCGTCAGCCAGGTCGGCCGCCGCGTCGATGAATCATCGCCCATATGCGATGCGCGCTTGCCTGATGGTTCGCGTGTGAACGTCATTGCGCCGCCGCTTTCCATCGACGGTGCCACCCTGACGATCCGTAAATTCAGGAAGGACAAGCTGACGCTCGACCAGCTCGTCCGCTTCGGCGCGATCTCGCCGGAGGGTGCGGAAATCCTCAAAATCATCGGGCGCGTTCGCTGCAACATCGTCATTTCCGGCGGCACCGGTTCCGGCAAGACGACGCTTTTGAACTGCCTGACCAACTATATCGACCGCGACGAACGCATCATCACCTGCGAAGACTCTGCCGAATTGCAGCTTCAGCAGCCGCATGTTGTGCGCCTAGAAACCCGCCCGCCCAATCTGGAAGGCGAGGGCGAAGTGACGATGCGCGATCTGGTCAAGAACTGCCTGCGCATGCGCCCCGAGCGGATCATCGTCGGCGAAGTGCGCGGACCCGAAGTGTTCGATCTGCTTCAGGCGATGAACACCGGCCATGATGGCTCGATGGGCACGATCCACTCCAACAGCCCGCGCGAATGTTTGAACCGTATCGAATCCATGATCGCCATGGGCGGTTTTTCGCTTCCGCAGAAAACCGTGCGCGAAACCATCGTCGGCTCGGTGGACATCATCATTCAGGCCGCGCGTCTGCGCGACGGCTCGCGCCGCATCACGCATGTTACCGAAGTGATCGGCATGGAAGGCGATGTCATCATCACGCAGGACCTTCTTCTCTACGACATCAAGGGAGAGGACGCTTCGGGCAAGCTGATCGGCAAGCATGTTTCGACAGGCATAGGGCGCCCGCATTTCTGGGATCGGGCGCGCTATTACAATGAAGAACAGCGCCTGGCGACTGTTCTGGAAGCCATGGAAAAGCAGGTCGATTGATGACCGGAGGCATGCACGCCCATGTTCGGAATTGATACCACGCTGATCCTTTTCATTCTGCTTGCCGGTGGCAGCGCGGGTGCCATCGCCTATGCACTTTTGTTCAACAGGCTGGCCAGCGAAAAGAAGGTCGAAAAGCGCTTCCAGACGATAAAAAGCGCTGAAACTGACGGATCAGTCGTGAAAGCATCGCGCGACCGGCTGGCCGAGGCGACCAGGCGGCGCAAGTCAGTTCAGGACACGCTGAAGGACATAGACGACAAGCACAAGGCGAATGACAAGCACGTCCGCAAGCCGCCGCTGAAGATCCAGCTTAGGCAAGCCGGTATCCAGATCACCATGCAGCGCTTCTACCTCTATTCGGTGATCGGCGGGGTGGCGCTGACCTTGATCGCATTTATCCTTGGAGCGCCGACGCTCATTCTTCCAGGCGTCCTGATCGTTGGTGGTCTCGGCGTGCCGCGCTGGGTCGTGTCCTTCATCCGGGCGCGCCGCGTGAAAGCGTTCCTCAAGGAATTTCCGAACGCGCTGGACGTCATCGTGCGTGCGGTCAAATCCGGCCTGCCTTTGAATGACGGCATTCGGCTGATCGCAAACGAATCCGCCGAGCCGGTCCGCACCGAATTCCGCCGCATCGTGGATGCGCAACAGGCAGGCATTTCCATTCCCGATGCCGCAATGCGCATGAGCGAGACGATGCCTTGCCCGGAAGCCGGCTTCTTCGGCATCGTCATTCAAATTCAGCAGCAGGCCGGCGGCAATCTTTCCGAGGCGCTGGGCAATCTTTCGCGCGTGCTTCGCGACCGCAAGAAGATGAAGGCCAAGGTACAGGCGCTTTCCATGGAAGCGAAGGCATCCGCCGCCATTATCGGCGCATTGCCGTTCATCGTCGCCATCATGGTCTACCTGTCGAGCCCCAACTACATCACCCCGCTTTTCGTGACGAGTACGGGGCATCTGATACTGGGCATATCGCTTGTCTGGATGTCTATCGGCATCCTCGTCATGCGCAACATGATCAATTTCGAGGTCTAGGCGCGACATGACCGATCAGGTTTTCAAATCCCTCACCGACCCATCCTTTCTGATCGCGTTGCTGGTCGCGATTGCGGTGTTCGCGGCGGTTTTCACGGCGCTGCCTGCTTTCGGCGGAAACCCTTTGAAAGCCCGCATGAAATCCGTCGCGCTGGAGCGTGATGAACTGCGTGCGCAGCAGCGCGCAAGGCTTGCTGCCGAAACCGAGCGGCGTCGCCGCGGCCTTCGCGAACAAGAATCCATCGGCATGCGCAACATCGTCGAAAAGCTCGATCTTCGGCGCGCTCTGGCGGACGACGCGACGCTGCTGAAGCTGAAAGTCGCGGGTTTTCGCGGCCAGAACCCGCTGACCAAGTTTCTGTTCTTCCGCCTTGTTTTGCCCTTCGTTGGTCTGGCACTGGCGCTTTTCTATATTCTCGTATTGGGCGGTCTGGCTGAAAAGCCGATTTTCATGAAGATTTTCGCCTGCATTCTTGCCGCTTACGCGGGCTTTTATGCACCGATCATCTATGTCAGCAACCGTGCGACAAAGCGTAAGAAGTCCATTCAGGCCGCCTGGCCGGACGCGCTCGATCTGATGCTGATCTGCGTGGAATCCGGCATGTCGACCGAAGCTGCGATCCGCAAGGTCGCCGACGAAATCGGTCGCCAGTCCGTGGAACTCGCAGGCGAGCTGATTTTGACCAACGCCGAGCTTTCCTACCTTCAGGAACGCCGTCAGGCCTATGAGAACCTCGCATCCCGTACCGGTCTGGATTCGGTGAAGTCCGTCTGCCAGGCGCTCATTCAGGCTGAGCGTTACGGCACGCCGATCGCGCAGGCGCTGCGCGTTCTGGCCAATGAAAGCCGCGAGATGCGGCTGAACGAGGCGGAAAAGAAAGCCGCAGCACTGCCGCCAAAACTCACCGTGCCGATGATCCTGTTTTTTCTGCCGGTTTTGTTTGCGGTTATTCTTGGACCGGCGGGGATTACCATCAGCGAACGCGGGGTGTTCTAAAGCGTTCCTGTTTTGATGGAATCGCGAGGCACCCCCCTCTGCCCTGCCGGGCATCTCCCCCTCAAGGGGGGAGATTGGCTGACACAACTTTCTACTTTCATTCTGCAGCATCGGTAATTGGTGCCAGCGTTCATGACGGGATAATCTCCCCCCTTGAGGGGGAGATGCCCGGCAGGGCAGAGGGGGGTGCTGCCCCGCACGCGCTTCTGTTTGAAAATGAAAAAACCAGCTCAATTAGCCGCTTTTTTGTCTTCGTCCTTGATCTGGCTCCAGCTATTTTGCTGCGCCAGCATGTTGCGAAGATAGGCCACATTGGCCTGCGCCTGATCGGGTGAGAGCTCTTGCCGCGCGATCTGCTCGGCTTCAGGGAAGCGCCCCTGCAGACCGACCACCAACGCCAGATTCTGGCGGACGCGGCTGTCAGCGCCCGGTGCCTGTGCGGCGGAGCGCATATAGGTTTCGGCGGATTTCAGATCGCCTTCGAGCAGATAGGACATGCCGAGATTGGAGATGACGGAAGGCTCGTTCGGCTTCAGATCCATCGCCTTGCGGTAAAGCTGGCGCGCCTCACCGGTCTGGCCGATCTGGTCGAGGATCGCGCCTTCTGCCGAAACCAGCTTCCAGTCCGGATATTCAGGGGTCTGCGCACGGCGGATTGCATCGAGCGCCGGTTCGAACTGGCCGACGCTGGCCAGCGATTTTCCGTATGCGGCAAGCACTTCACGATCCTGGGGGTGGATGATCGCGGTCTTGCGCATCACGGCCAGTGCCTGATCCGACTTCCCGTCCATCTGGAGCACGCTTGCGTAACGCAACGCCGTGGATTTGTTCTTGGGGTCCGAAGCGTAGGACCTGCCGAGTGATGCGGATGCGCCGTTGAGCTCTGACGATGACATCTGGTCGACCGCCTTGCTCGACCCGCGCGAGATCGAGCCGGTGATTTCACGGCTGACGGACGAGCACCCGGCAACCCCTGCCGCAAGCGCCAGCAGGAAAACGCCAGACAATAGCCGTTTTCCCGTTGTTTTCATCAGGCTGTTGGTCAACATTTGCGCCCGTCTCCATCGCCAAAACGGCTATACCCCGTCTTGAAGAAATATTCTGTTAACCCTAACGGATCGTTAAAATCCGTTGCTGCCCGAACTGCCTTTACGCTTAAAACAAAAGGAATTGCCTGAAATGCCCGTGGAATTTGCGAAAACGAAAAGTGCGGCGTCGCGGCCGATTTATCTGATTGCAAAAGGCGATCTCGAAGGGGCCGGTTTGCCCGATGCTGCGCGCGGTTGGGCAGATGCAAACGGGTTTTCAGGCGATGCAGGGGCAACGCTGATCGTGCCGGGCGAGGATGGCTCGATCTCATCGGCCTTGTTCGGCATTGGCGACGGGTCCGCTTTGATCACCGGACATCTCGGAAAATCGCTACCGGCAGGCGACTGGCATTTTGAGAATTCGCCGTCGAATCCTGAGCTTTCCTCCCTCGCAATTGCGATGGGCGCTTATGTTTTCACGCGTTACGGCAAAAAACCGGGCAAGGATTTGCGATTTTCGGTGCCGGAAGGCGTGAATATCGAACGTGCCGCGCAAATCGTTGAAGGCGTTTTTCTGGCCCGCGATCTGGTCAACACACCAACAAACGACATGGGGCCGGATGCGCTGGAAGCCGCGGTTCGCGCATTGGCCAAGCGTCACAAGGCCGAAATCAGCGTGATCAAGGGAGACGCGCTGCTAAGCGAGAACTTCCCCATGATCCACGCCGTCGGCCGCGCCTCGGTCGAAGCGCCACGCCTGATCGATCTGCGCTGGGGCGATGCTTCTGCGCCGAAGGTAACGCTGGTCGGCAAGGGCGTCTGCTTCGACACGGGCGGGCTGGACATCAAACCGGCGAGCGGAATGCTCCTGATGAAAAAGGACATGGGCGGCGCTGCCAATGTGCTCGGCCTTGCGTCCATCATCATGGCGTCCGGGTTGAAAGTTCGTCTGCGCGTGCTGATCCCGGCGGTCGAAAACTCCATCTCCGGCAATGCGTTCCGCCCCGGCGACGTCTTGCAGAGCCGCAAAGGCCTGACCGTCGAGATCGGCAACACGGATGCCGAGGGCAGGCTTGTTCTGGCGGATGCTCTGGCGTTGGCCGACGAAGAAGAGCCGGCGCTGCTCATCGATATGGCGACGCTTACCGGGGCCGCCCGCGTAGCCCTTGGGCCGGATTTGCCGCCCTTCTACACCGATGATGATGCTCTCGCATCCGAGATCGCGAACGCATCGGCTGACGTGGACGACCCGCTGTGGCGCATGCCGCTCTGGAAGCCCTATTCGGCAAAGCTTTCGTCCAGAATTGCCGATCTCAACAATGTCACGACGGATGGTTTTGCGGGATCGATCACGGCAGCGCTTTTCCTGCGCCGGTTTGTCGAGAAGACGCAAAGCTGGGCGCATTTCGATATTTTTGCATGGAATCCGGCAGATCGTCCGCACGGACCGGCTGGCGGCGAAGCGCAGGGCATACGCGCTTTGGAAAGGCTGATCGCCTCGCGCTATTCGTAAAGGCTCATTGAAACGGAACCGAAACGATTTTGCTGTAGACAGGGCGCATGGCAATCGTGATGCGTCCCAGTCAGGCATTGCGGCTCTGGCAGCAGGTGGTGCTTTCGGAGGTGCATGAGCATGCGCACGATTTGACGACGCGTCAGCTTGCGATCCTGCTGACCATCTATCTCGACCCGCCGCCGCACACGGTTCGCGGTCTGGCTGCCCGACTTAATGTGACCAAGCCCGTAATCACCCGCGCGCTCGATACGATGGGTGCCTTGAACCTCGTGTCGCGGCATCGCGATACGCTCGACAAACGCAACGTCATTATCCGCCGCACGGTGGAAGGCGCGCTTTATGTCGAGAAATTTGGTGATACCATCATCGCCAAGGGAATGGAGTTGCCGATTTGAACACAAGCGATGCGCGATTGCATGCCTATAGGCCAGACCTCGCCGATGCGCGCCTGAAAGGTGAAATCGCATCGCCACAATTCGTCGAGGGACGCAAGGCTTGCATTGCCGTGCCTCTGGCTGATCTGCGCGCCGCACCGCGCCCGGATTCCGGCGTGAACTCGCAGCTTCTTTTCGGCGAAGAAGTGCTGGTTTTCGAAGATGCCGATGGCTGGGCGTGGGTGCAGTCGCAGACGGATGGCTATGTCGGTTATGTCTCCGACAACACGATCTCGACGCATAATGCGGATGCGACCCACGTCGTCACCGCGCCGCGAACCTTTGTCTATCCCGGCCCCGATCTGAAAAAGCCGCGAACTGCCGAGCTTTCGATGGGCTCGCTGGTCAGCGTCTCCGACTTCGTTGAGGCGCGGGGCACGCTCTATGCGGTTCTGACTTCGGGCGAGGCGGTGATTGCGAAGCATCTGGCTCCTGTCGGTGATGCTAAGGACGATTACGTTTCGGTTGCCGAAACTCTGCTTTACACGCCCTATCTCTGGGGCGGCGCGTCAGCTTTCGGTATTGATTGTTCAGGGCTGGTCCAGCTTTCCATGCGGATGGCTGGTCGCCATGTCCTGCGCGATTCCGATATGCAGGCGGCAAGCATTGGCGAAGTGCTTGATCCGGGCGCGGGGCTGAAGCGTGGCGATCTCGTGTTTTGGAAAGGTCATGTCTCGATCATGACCGACGCCAAGACGATGATCCATGCCAATGGCCACACAATGGACGTTTCGCGTGAGGGTTTGGCTGAGGCCATCGAGCGTATCGGTTATCTCTATGGGCAGCCGACAGGTTACAGGCGGCCTTAGCGGTTCTTGTTGTGATGGCGTCAAGAGGCACCCCCCTCTGCCCTGCCGGGCATCTCCCCCTCAAGGGTGGAGATTATCTTGTCATTAACGCGCGGCACCAATCGCTGACGTTGCAAAAATGAGGGCGGATAGTGGTGTCAGCCAATATCCCCCCTTGAGGGGGAGATGCCCGGCAGGGCAGAGGGGGGTGGTGCCCCGCCTGCATTTCTATTTAAGAATGAATGACCTTAATAACCCGCATCGCGATCCACCACATTCTGTGGCGCTTCTCCACGATCAATAGCGTCCATCTGCGCAAGCATCATGCGTGCAAGCTGGTCGGGG